>NZ_JAUORQ010000015.1:0-87397 GCF_030548085.1 Agarivorans sp. 2_MG-2023 | reverse complement strand
CGCGTGTAGCTCAGCTGGATAGAGTACCTGGCTACGAACCAGGCGGTCGGAGGTTCGAATCCTTCCACGCGCGCCATCTTTTTTGTTTTATTATCCATTCTCTTAATACCCCTAGATCACTATTCACCACTTATGCACCTCAAATTTCCAACTCTTGTGATCGCGATTACTACTTTTGGAGTAGTTAAGCTGCTAAATTACTAACAGTAATACGCTGTCAAGCTACTGTGAATAGCATGTTAATCATTTGTTAAGCTTTGGGCGTTTACCCTGTATAAGAGCTAAAGTCTTGGATTATTGCGGATTTTGTCATTGATAAAATAAAGTTAACAATACCAAGGTTTTGAATAATTATTCAAAATTCAAGTTTGATTTTTGTCGTTTGACATGTAATTCTTACGCCAATCTCAAAGGATGTGGATTATATAATATGATGGATATGACTGAGGTGCTCTTAGAAGCAGCAACGTTAATGGGGGTCGGGATGATCGCCGTATTCTCGTTTTTGTCGCTATTAATTGTGGCTGTAATGGGTTTAGCTAAACTTGCACCACCTTTAGCTGACATTCCCGAACCTAGCCAAGCTTTGCCAACGTCTCCCCAACCCGCCAACAATGCCACTGTTGTAGCTGCAATTACTGCTGCTGTTCAACAGTACCGGAAGGCCCAATAACTAAAGAGGATTTAACGCAATGTCTAAACCACTTGCATTAACCGATGTTGTATTGCGCGACGCGCATCAATCATTGCTAGCAACTCGTCTTCGTATCGAAGATATGTTGCCTATTGCTGAGCAACTTGACCAAATTGGTTATTGGTCTTTAGAAACTTGGGGCGGCGCTACCTTTGATGCTTGTATTCGTTACCTTGGTGAAGATCCTTGGGAGCGCCTACGCGAACTTAAAAAGGCGATGCCTAACACTAAACAACAAATGTTGTTACGTGGACAAAACCTATTAGGTTACCGTCATTATGCCGATGATGTAGTAGAACGTTTCGTAGAACGTGCTGTTAAAAACGGCATGGACGTATTCCGTATCTTCGATGCGATGAACGACCCCCGTAACTTTCAAACAGCAGTTAAAGCGGCGTTAGATTGTGGCGCACACGCCCAAGGTACGATTTCGTACACGACTAGCCCAATTCATACCTTAGATAACTGGGTAGATTTAGCCAAGCGTTTAGAAGATATTGGCTGTCACTCTGTTGCAATTAAAGATATGTCAGGCCTGTTAAAGCCTTACGAAGCCGAAACGCTAATTAAACGCCTTAAAGCTGAAACCGATGTAGAAATTGCACTGCACTGTCATGCAACAACCGGCTTGAGCTTACCTACGCATATAAAAGCCATTGAAGCGGGCGTAGACATTATTGATACGGCTATCTCGTCAATGAGCTGTACTTACGGCCACAGTCCAACAGAAACCATTGTAGCGATGCTAGAGGGCACTGAGCGCGATACAGGCTTAGACCTTACTAAGCTAGAGTCTATTGCCGCTTACTTCCGTGAAGTGCGGAAGAAGTACGCGAAGTTTGAAGGTAGCTTAAAAGGTGTTGATTCACGCATCCTTATCGCTCAAGTACCAGGCGGCATGTTAACCAACATGGAAGGCCAGTTAAAAGAGCAAGGCGCGGCCGACAAGCTTGATGAAGTATTGTTAGAGATCCCTAAAGTACGTAAAGATTTGGGCTACATTCCGCTGGTTACACCAACCTCGCAAATTGTTGGTAGCCAAGCTGTGCTTAACGTTTTAACTGGTGAACGTTACAAAACGATTACTAAAGAAACTGCCGGTATTCTTAGTGGTCAATATGGTAAAGCGCCGGGCGAAATTAACGCCGAGCTACAAGCGCGCGTATTAGACGGTGCCGAAGCAATTACTTGTCGCCCTGCTGATTTACTGCAAGCAGAAATGGAGCGTCTTGAAACAGAGGTTGTTCAACACGCAAAAGACAAAGGCTTTAAATTGGCTGATGCGGTAATCGATGATGCGCTTACTTATGCCTTATTCCCACAAATTGGTTTGAAGTTCTTAGAGAATCGCGGCAATGCTGATGCCTTTGAACCGGTACCAAGCGCTGATGACGTAAAGGTTGCCGCTCCTGTTAAAGCCGGTGCAGTAGAAACTTACTCAGTGCGGGTTGATGGTCAAGTGTACAGTGTTGATGTTGGTCCTGAAGGCTCAATTGATGGTGTTAAAGCCGTTGCTCAAAGTGCACCAGCCTCCGCGCCAGTAGCGAGCAGCGCTAGTGGCAATGGTGAGGCGCTACCAGCTCCACTTGCGGGTAACATCTTCAAGGTTCTGGCTAAGCCAGGAGCCAATGTTCAAGAAGGTGACGTATTGCTGATTATGGAAGCAATGAAAATGGAAACTGAGATCCGTTCCGCTAAAACCGGGGTTGTTGACGAGGTTCTAGTTAAAGAAGGTGATGCGGTTGCAGTGGGCGAAGTCCTGCTAAGCATCGCGTAAGGGAGCCATAAAGTGGAAGGATTAATTAAGCTATGGTCTGAAACAGGCCTAGCTAACTTTGAGTTTGGTCAGCTAGTCATGATGGCGGTAGGTTTACTGTTATTGTATTTAGCTATCGTGCGTAAGTTTGAACCATTGCTGCTATTGCCAATTGGTTTTGGCGCAGTATTAGCAAATATTCCAAACGCGGGATTCAATGATGAAGGTGGTTTGCTTTACTACATCTACCATGTAGGGATTGAAACTGGGGTATTCCCATTATTGATCTTTATGGGAGTTGGCGCGCTGACAGATTTTGGTGCGCTTATCGCCAACCCAAGAATGTTGTTATTGGGTGCTGCGGCGCAGTTTGGTATTTTCGCTACCTTGTTTGGCGCTATTTTACTAAACGCCATTCCGGGCTTCGATTTTAGCCTTGCTGATGCATCGGCCATTGCCATTATTGGTGGTGCCGATGGCCCTACAGCGATTTTCTTGGCATCTAAACTAGCACCAGACCTGCTCGGCGCTATTGCGGTAGCTGCATACTCTTACATGGCATTGGTGCCGATTATTCAACCACCGATCATGAAAGCGCTAACCACAAAAGAAGAACGCGAAATTCAAATGGAGCAGCTTCGCCCGGTGAGCATGCGTGAGAAGATTATCTTCCCAATTGCAGTGCTTGGCTTAACTATCTTGTTCTTACCAGCAGCAACACCACTTGTCGGTATGTTCTGTTTAGGTAACTTGATGCGAGAAAGTGGGGTGGTGGATCGTTTGAGCAAAACTGCTCAAAACGAACTTATCAACATTGTGACTATCTTCTTAGGTTTAGCTGTAGGTTCTAAACTGTCTGCTGACAAATTCTTGACCGTAGAAACCTTGGGTATTCTTGGCTTAGGTGCTGTGGCGTTTGGTATTGGTACTGCCTCAGGCGTATTAATGGCTAAACTCATGAGCCGCTTGAGCGGTGGTAAAATTAACCCACTTATCGGCGCGGCTGGTGTATC
Source organism: Agarivorans sp. 2_MG-2023 (assembly GCF_030548085.1). Taxonomy (NCBI): domain Bacteria; kingdom Pseudomonadati; phylum Pseudomonadota; class Gammaproteobacteria; order Alteromonadales; family Alteromonadaceae; genus Agarivorans; species Agarivorans sp. 2_MG-2023. The sequence goes on along the minus strand of NZ_JAUORQ010000015.1, from coordinate 83,934 downwards.
AGCGGTTCCTATGGCTGCCCGTGTGGTTAACAAGGTTGGTTTAGAGTCTAACCCTCATAACTTCTTGCTTATGCATGCTATGGGTCCGAATGTGGCCGGAGTACTAGGTAGTGCTGTAGCGGCGGGTGTATTGTTGTCGCTTGTTGGTGGCTAAACACGTTATTAGTTGAAACAAAAAAGCTTGCCTCGGCAAGCTTTTTTATTGGCTAATTAATGGGTTATCCATATCATCAATGAGAAGAAACCGATCAGCGCAGTACTCAAACCAATAATCCAATAGTAGCCTTTTCGGCCTTGTTTAAAGCTCAAGCCAAAATGAAAAAGAAATAGCGTCCACAATATCGTCAACAACAAAGGTATTAAGAAAAAACGCACCATAGGCTTACCTATTCATTCGCTTAAGTGTTTGAACAGCTTTTAGTTTACCTGCATTAACGCTGAATAGAAGCGCTTTACGCTACAACTTCGTTTGGCTTCACATACAATCATTTTAGTTTATCTCTTTGCTTGATATTCATTATCTGAGGCCTTTGCTGTTTGCTTGCTTAGAATTTAGTCCACCTTTGTTAAAGCTTATTGGTATGATGCAGCATGAATCGGCTGCTGTTCAGTCCGAGTAGTTTACGAGTGCTCAATGAATATCCAACAATACCAAGATTATGAAGCCTTTATCTTTGATATGGACGGAACCCTCATCGACTCAATGAAGCAACACCAACAGGCTTGGGAGTTTGCTTTACAACAGTTCAATATCCCTTATACCTCCGAACAAATGCTGGCCATGAGCGGTATGCCTACGGGCTTATCGGTTGAAAAGCTGCTTGCCGATGCCCATATAAGCAATATTGATATTGCTGCAGTTGCAGAAGCAAAAGAACAGCGTTATCACCAATTGATGAACAGTGAGGTATTGGCGACACCGTTGATTGAAGTATTTGAGTACTACCTTGGTAAAAAACCAATGGCGGTGGGCACTGGTGCTAGTCAGCAGCAAGCTGAGTTGATATTGGCTAATCTGGGTATTGCTAAGCAGTTTGAAGCGATTGTGGGGGCAGATCTCGTCGCCGAGCACAAACCAGCACCAGATACTTTTTTAAAATGCGCAGAGTTAATGAACGTTCAGCCGCAAGGTTGCTTGGTATTTGAAGATGCCGATGCAGGCGTCGCTGCTGCTAATGCCGCGGGTATGGATGTTGTAGATGTAAGAAATTTATGGCCGGCGAACTATTTTGTTGATTAAGTCGTTCTATTGTTAGCCTTATTATTTTTTAGCGCCTTTGCCTCCGCCACTTTGCTACCGGGTAGCTCAGAGGTGTTATTGCTTGGTTTAGTGAGCCAGGTGCCAGAGCAGTGGATTAGCCTATTAGTGGTTGCCAGTATTGGCAATACCATTGGCGGATTAGTTACCTTCGCCATGGGCTGGGGCGCTTTTAATTACGGTAATCGACATTTTACTTGGTTACCTAACTTAAGTGAGCAGGCCAAAGCTAAACCTTGGTTAACAAAATACGGTGCTTGGAGCTTGTTAATGAGTTGGGCACCGGTTATTGGAGACGCGTTGTGTTTTGTTGCGGGAGCCGCCAAGCTTTCGGTATGGCAAAGTACTATTGCAATGTTGATTGGTAAAACCATTCGCTACGCCTTGCTAATATGGCTGGGCAGTTCTGTAGCTAATTTATAAGAGAGAGGACAATTATAGTGCTTAGATGGTTAAGTGTATTTAGCATCTTGTGGTTAGCAGCTTGTACTCAGATAGATCCCAAGCCCGGCGATACCCTGCCTAAGGGAATCCAATTAATAGAGGCTTCGCAGGCCAATAATAGTGATATTAAAATCGCTTATAAAAAGTACCGTTTGGAAAACGGCTTAACGGTATTGCTGTATCAAGATGATAACGCACCATTGGCACATGTTGATGTGACCTATCACGTAGGCTCAAATCGCGAAGAGCCAGGTAAATCAGGTTTTGCACATTTCTTTGAACACATGATGTTTCAAGGTTCAAAACATGTTGGTGATCAAGAGCATTTTCGTATCATCAACGAGGCGGGTGGTACCATGAATGGTTCCACTACCAAAGATCGTACTAACTACTACCAAACTGTTCCGGCTAATCAGTTAGAAAAAGTACTGTGGTTAGAAGCCGATAGAATGGGCTTTTTACTTGAGGCGGTTAGCCAAAAGAAATTCGAGATCCAACGAGATACCGTTAAAAACGAACGGGCCCAGCGAGTAGATAACGCTCCTTATGGTTTGTTGTCGGAACGTGTTGATGAAGCCTTGTACCCTCGTGAACACCCTTATTCCTGGCAGCCAATTGGCTACATTGAAGACCTAAATCGGGTAGATGTTAACGACCTAAAAGCTTTTTTCCTTCGCTGGTATGGGCCAAATAACGCGGTCATTAGCATTGGTGGTGACATTGATGAACAGCAAACATTAGCTTGGGTTGCTCAGTACTTTGGCAGTATTCCAAGTGGGCCCGAAGTACCTGAGATAACACCTCTACCTGCACAACTTAGCGAAACTCGCTATATCTCTTTGGAAGACAGAGTGCATATTCCGTTGTTATACATTAGCTACCCAACGGTTTACGCAGGTGCAGATGACGAAGTTGCGCTAGATATGTTCTCTGAGATCCTAGGTGGCGGCAAAAACTCATTGTTGCATCAGTCTTTGGTCGAAAGTGGTAAAGCGCTATCGGCGGGTAGTTCTCATTATTGCCGTGAAATGGCCTGTACTTTATCAATTTACGTACGCGCCAATCCGCAAGCCGGTTTAACATTGGCGCAGCTACAACAAGACGTAGACCAAGCAATTAATGATTTTGCTGAACGGGGCGTAAATGCCGAAGATTTGCAGCGAGTGCGTTCTTCATTAAAAGCTTCAACCATTTACAGCTTAGAAAGTGTTTCTGATGTTGTCACTCAGCTCGCCTTTGGTGAAACTTTCTTTGGTCAGCCTTTGTATATTAGCCAAGTGCTAGAACAGTTTAAAAATGTTGATGACAAGCAGGTTCAGCAAGCTTATCAGCAATACATTATAAACAAACCTCGGGTGGTGATGAGCGTAGTGCCTAAAGGGCAAATACAACTGATTGCAGGGCCTGATAACTACCAACCAGAGCCGCGCCAACTGCCTGAACACCAGCATTTAGATGATAATCAACTCGCGCTGCGTGAGGTCACCGATAACTTTGATAGAAGTGTTGAGCCAGCCTCTGGGCCAGCGGTTGCTGTAAAACTACCAGACTTATGGCAAGCTAAATTGAGTAACGGTTTGCAAGTACTAGGCACCTCAGAACAAGCTACACCTACCGTAACTCTGCAGTTTCGCTTAGCCGGTGGCAGTGTATCGGAGCCTGCGGGTAAAGAAGGTTTAGCTAAACTTACTGCGCAAATGCTGATGCAAAGTACTCAACAAACCTTAGCCGCAGATTTAGCCGATGAATTGGTTGAGTTAGGTGCATCGGTCAGTTTTAGTGGCGGCTTGTACAGTCAGAATATTAATTTAACATCATTGATAGAAACATTGCCTCAAGCCTTAAATGTGTTAGAGCAACGTTTATTAACTCCCGCTTTTGACCCAAAAGAGTTTGAACGAGAAAAAGCACGCCATCTGCAAAGTATTGAGCAAAAATTTAATCAGCCCAGTTGGTTAGCCAGCATCGCTAGCCAAGGCTTGTTCTTTGGTGAAGGTAGCCGTTTAGCCACTTCAAGTTATGGCAGTCGCGAGAGTATTGCGTCGCTAAGCCTTGAAGATGTGAAACAGTTTTGGCAACAACATTACCAACCTGACGGAAGCCAATTGGTTGCGGTGAGTAACTTAAGCCAGCAACAACTTGAAACAGCACTTACGCCTCTACAACAACAGTGGCAGGGTAAAGCTAGCCAAGCTGCGCATTTAGTAGCGAAGAAATCGGCCAGCAACAACACCATTTATCTACTTGATAAACCCGGTGCGGTGCAGTCTGTCATAAGAATTGGTCGTTCAGCGATGCCCTACGACGCGACCGGCGAATACTTTAAAGCCAATTTGATGAACTTTAACTTTGGCGGCAATTTCAATAGTCGTATCAACATGAATCTACGTGAAGACAAGGGTTACACCTATGGGGTGAGCAGCGGCTTTGGCGGCTTTAAAGACGGTGGTAGCTTTGTGATTTCTACCGATGTGCGCCAAGACGCAACGGCGCCAGCGATAAAAGAGCTGCTGACAGAGTTAGACGCCTATTCAAAGCATGGCCCTAGTGAGCAAGAGCTGGCTTATATGCGCAGCGCCGTATCACAACAAGAAGCGTTGGCCTATGCCACGCCTTCGCAAAAAGCCTCGTTTTTGATGCAAATGCTGGCCTTCGATCTAACCCCAGAGTTTGTGGCCACGCAAAACCAAATTACCGCCACTATTAGCCAAAGTGAATTACAGCAGTTAGCTGCAAAGTACTTTTCACCAGAGCAAATGATAGTGGTTGTGGTGGGTGACAAAGAACAGCTGTTACCCGAATTAAAGAAAATAGGTATGCCAGTTCAAGAACTTGCATTGTAAAGGACCTACGCGGACGGTGGCAAAAGGTGAGTGAACTCGCTATGCTTTGCCACATTACGCGTTACAACAAATAGTGAGTTCAACTTGACTCAACAGTTTACAACTCGGCTGACGCAACTGAGCGCAGCAATGGCTGATACCGGTGTGCTAGGCATACAACGTGGTATTGAACGTGAAGCATTACGTATTTGTGAACAAGGGAAGTTGGCGCCAAATGGCCACCCTAAAGCACTAGGCGCTGCTTTAACGCATCCTCTCATTACTACCGATTACGCCGAGACATTGCTGGAGTTTATTACGCCAGTATCAGATAGCGTAGAACAGGTGTTGTCGCGGCTTACCGATATTCATCACGAAACGATGAAGCAGTTAGACGGCCAGCGTTTATGGCCGTTGAGCATGCCTTGTTACATTGGTGATGAAGAAGACATTGTATTAGCTGACTATGGTCAGTCTAATATTGGCAAAATGAAACACGCCTATCGCCAAGGATTGCGCCATCGTTATGGCAGTGCCATGCAAGTGATCTCGGGTGTGCATTATAATTTCTCATTGCCGATGAGCTTTTGGCAGAATCTGCAAAAAGTGGAGGGTGACCAGCAAGATATTGCTGAATTTATCTCTCAGCGTTACATGGGCTTAATTCGTAACTTTTATCGTTACGGGTGGATGGTTGCCTACCTATATGGTGCTTCACCGGCTTTATGTGGCTCGTTTATGAATGCAGGCGACAGTGAACTGGCATTTGAAACCATGGGTAAAGGTACCTTGTACTTGCCTTATGCTACGTCATTACGTTTAAGTGATTTAGGTTATACCAGCTCGGCTCAGCATCAATTAGACATCAACTACAACAGCGTTAGTGAATACGTTAAAAGTGTCCGTAAAGCTGTAAGCACTCACTCCGATGAGTTTGCCAATATTGGTGTGAAAGTTGAGGGTGAATACCGCCAGCTTAACGCTAATATTTTGCAAATCGAAAATGAGTTATACGCACCTATTCGCGCTAAGCGGGTGGCTAAACCTGGGCAAACACCTTCTCAAGCCTTGGCTGAAGACGGCATTGAATATATCGAAATTCGTGCTTTAGATGTTAACCCGTTTAGTGGTGTAGGCGTAACAGAGTCACAAGTTAGAGTGATTGATAGTTTATTGTTAGCGTGTGTATTGATGGACTCACCAGAGATGGACCAAAACGAGTTACAGCAAAGCCGAGATAACTTTAATACAGTGGCTATTCAGGGACGTAATCCGGCACTAGAGATGACCATTGCCGGGCAAACTCAAGGCTTACCTAAGCATATAGAGCAGCTGCTTGAGCAGATGAGTAAAGCAGCTGAATTGCTAGATGTTCAACGTGAAGCCCCTGACTTCTCGAATGCTCTAGAAGAGGTGATTGCTGATATCAGCAATGACAATACCTATTCATCTCGTTTCTTACGTTTGCTTAAAGCTCAGGCTCAAGATAACAGCGGCTTAGGCTTGCAATGGGCTGCACAATATCGCGAAGAGATGCTTGGTCATACGAGTATTAACTGGCAAGATCAAGACTTTAGCGCGATGGCTGAGCAAAGCTTTATTGAGCAACAAGCAATAGAAGCTGGTGATGACCTCGATTTTGATGACTTTTTAGTGAAGTACTTTGAGAATGCCAATAGATAAGGAAGTGCCTGTAGTTAAGTTCGCCAAGGCTTTGGTGGTCATTCTAGGTTTAAGTGTATTGGCGGGATGCAGTAGTGCGCCGCCGCAAGACCCAGAAAACTTGTGCAGTATTTTTGAAGAAAAGCGCGATTGGTATAAATCAGCCAAGAAAATGAACAAGAAGTGGGGAACCCCAGTGCATGTTCCTATGGCAATGATGTATCAAGAGTCTAGCTTTAAGCATAATGCTCGCCCACCGATGCAATACTGGTTTGGTTTTATTCCGGTTGGTCGAGCAAGTACCGCTTACGGTTATAGCCAAGCCAAAACCATGACTTGGGATGATTATGTGCGGGAAACAGGCAACTCTTGGTCTTCTCGCACTAACTTTGATGATGCGATTGATTTTATGGGCTGGTTTACCAACAAAACCCATAAAATAAACGGTGTATCTAAGTGGGACGCGCGCAACCAATACTTGAACTACCATGAGGGATGGGGTGGCTATAAACGCGGTACTTATCACCAGAAACAATGGTTAGTAAAAGTAGCCGGTACGGTAGACCAACGTTCTAAACGTTACGCCGCACAGTATAATAAATGTAAAGAAGATCTAGATAGTAGCTGGCTATGGCGACTGTTTTTTGGTTGAATACACCCCATTAAGTCATCTTGGCTTAGCTAGGATTTGAAGAGAGATAATCATGCCTTTATTAGATAGTTTTACCGTAGACCATACACGTATGCATGCTCCTGCAGTTCGCGTAGCAAAAACCATGGCGACGCCAAGCAAAGACACCATTACTGTGTTTGACCTTCGTTACTGTGTGCCAAATGAAGAAATTCTGTCAGAAAAAGGCATTCATACTTTAGAACACCTTTACGCTGGCTTTATGCGCGAGCATTTAAATTCTGCCAATGTAGAGATTATTGATATCTCACCAATGGGCTGCCGTACTGGTTTTTACATGAGCTTAATTGGTAGCCCTAATGAATCTCAGGTTGCTGAAGCGTGGCTAGCGTCTATGCATGACGTATTAGCGGTAGAACAGCAAAATGACATTCCAGAATTAAATGAATATCAGTGTGGTACTTACTCTATGCACTCGTTAGATGAAGCAAAAAGCATTGCTAAGAACATCATAGACCGCGGCATTAGCGTAAATAAGAACGACGAACTAGGTTTGTCGGATGAGATTTTAGGCAAGTTGTAATTAACCATTGCGATTAAAAAAGCCAGCTTAACGCTGGCTTTTTTGTTAGATAATTTTATCCAATTATTGTGGGCTAATTGGTTTTCTCTTTTGGCTTAGCGTAAAAGGCTGGCATCACTCGCGCTAAGCTCACGGTATTGTTTTCTATTTCTACAATCTCGATAGGGTATCCAGCCAAGCGTAAGCACAAGTTAGCCTCGGGAATATCTTCCAGATGCTCTACAATCAAGCCATTGAGTGTTTTGGGGCCATCGGTAGGTAGCTTCCAGCTCATCTCTTTGTTTAAATCTCTAATGTTCACCGTGCCGTCGATTAGGTAGCTACCGTCGATTTGCGGGTGGATTTCTTCACTCGGCGCAGGTGCGATGCTAGTGGTAAAGTCACCCACAATCTCTTCTAGAATATCTTCTAGCGTCACTAAGCCTTGAATATCTCCATACTCGTCAACTATCAGCCCAATTCGCTCTTTGCGTCGTTGAAACTTCAACAGTTGAACATTCAGCGGTGTACCTTCGGGAATAAAGTAAATCTCTTTGGCAGCACGCAGCATGGACGTTTTATCAAACTGTTCGCGAGACAACAAACGTAATGAATCTCTTGAATGCACAAAACCCACTGAGTCATCAATGCTATCGCGGAACAATAAAATTCGAGTATGGGTACTTTGAGTTAGTTGCCGAAGAATACTGTCCCAATCGTCGTTAATGTCGATGGCGGCAATTTCGTTACGTGGGATCATAATGTCATCCACGGTAACTTTTTCTAGGTCAAGAATACTTAACAGCATGTCTTGGTGGCGCTTAGGTATCAGCGTACCGGCTTCATCCACCACGGTGCGTAATTCTTCAGGGTTAAGGGCTTCGTCGTCTTTGCTGTTAGGATTTACTCCCAATAAGCGAAGTAGGCCATTAGTAACACCATTGGTGGCCCATATTACCGGAAACAGTAACTTCATGAGCGGGCGCAACAAAAGCGAAGCAGGAAACGCAATGCGCTCTGGATAAAGTGCCGCCATGGTTTTAGGCGTGACTTCTGCAAAAATTAAAATAACAAAAGTGAGCGCTAAGGTGGCAATGGCTACACCCACATCGCCAAACAAGCGTAATCCAATAATAGTGGCAATTGCCGAGGCGAGAATATTCACCAAGTTATTACCAATAAGGATTAAGCCAATTAAGCGGTCTGGACGTTGCAGTAATTTGTCGACGCGGCTCGCTGCGCTGTGTTTGGTATTCACCAAGTGACGCAGGCGATAGCGATTAAGCGACATCATGCCAGTTTCAGAGCTAGAAAAGAATGCAGAGCAAATAATGAGGAATACGAGCAGTATCAGTAAGCTACTCGTAGATATGTCGTCCAAGCAGGAAAATCCTTGATTTATATAACCGCCCTAATTTATATGCTGGCTTCAAGGGCTGTCAAGGTTAGATTGTTAGCTAAGGATGATTTCCTTAACAAAGCGTGAGCCAAAATAGGCTAAACTCAGCAAGATTGAACCAATTACCGTCAAGATCACCACCGACTTACCCCGCCAACCTCGATAATGGTGGCCCCAAAGTAATGCTGAATAGATAAACCAAGCGATTAAACTAAAGATAGCTTTATGGCCGCGGCCATTAGCAAAAAAGTCGGTGAGAAATACAAAACCGCTAAGCAAAGAAATACTCAGCAATATCAAACCAACTCTAATTAGCGTGAATAATTGTTTCTCAATGCCCATCAATGAAGGCATAGCCGGATGAATGGCCCCTGGTTTGTGGCGCTTTAAGGTCCAGTCTAAATAGGCCATTTGTAGGGCATATAAACTCGCTATCATCAGCACTGTAAAGGCTGCAAGAGCTACACTAATGTGTATTAGAACTTGTGGTTTAAGCTCTAAATGAATGATGTAATCACTGGGGATAAGTACCGCGAGTAGCATCGTTACAATGGCAAATAGGTACACAACCGGCAGAACAAACCACAACTTAAAGGGCTTGGCTAACGCTGTTACGGTCATCGTGATAAGTAAACTTACTAAACCCGCTACGTTAAAAATGCTTAAATCTTGGCCCTGCGCCAAAAACAAATGTTGGAATTCCCAAATACCATGCAGCAGCATGGCGCAGCCGGCACTTAGCCAAAGCCACTTATTTGCGCCACTTCGTTTATTTAGTAAACCGGTTATGCAGACATACGCGGCCAACAGATAAAACACAGTGGTAGGAAGAACCAATACATTCATGATTTAACGCTAACTAACTGATTGTTTGGGTTCAGTATACGCGCCCAATACAGTCAGGGCTAGAATTAGCTTTTAGAATATCCTTGCTAAGGTATAATGTGCCCGCTGAACTATGCTCGCTATATGATCAACAGGAAAAAGCATGTTTGAAAACTTATCTGATAGACTCTCGAAAACGCTAAAAAATATCAGTGGCCGCGGCCGATTAACTGAAGACAATATTAAAGATACGCTGCGTGAAGTGCGTATGGCCTTGCTAGAAGCCGACGTAGCCCTGCCGGTTGTTCGTGAGTTTGTCAAACGAGTAAAAGAACGCGCCTTAGGTCAAGAAGTCAATAAGAGCCTTAGTCCTGGTCAAGTCTTTGTTAAGATTGTTCAACAAGAACTTGAAGCCGCCATGGGCGAATCTAACGAAAGTCTAGATTTAGCTGCGCAGCCGCCAGCGGTTGTGATGATGGCTGGTTTACAAGGTGCGGGTAAAACCACTTCGGTAGCCAAACTTGCTAAATATTTAAAAGAGCGCGAAAAGAAAAAAGTGATGGTGGTGAGTGCCGATATTTATCGTCCTGCCGCGATTAAACAGTTAGAAACACTGGCTGCTGAAGTAGACGCTATTTTCTTCCCAAGTACTGAGCAACAAAACCCGGTTGATATTGTGAATGGCGCGATTGCTGAAGCCAGAACTCAATTTGCTGACGTATTGCTTGTAGATACTGCCGGTCGTTTACATGTTGACGAAGACATGATGGCCGAAATTAAAGCGCTCCACCAGGCTGTTGAGCCAGTAGAGACCTTGTTTGTGGTAGACGCCATGACCGGTCAAGATGCTGCCAACACCGCTCAAGCTTTTAATGAAGCCTTGCCACTCACTGGTGTCATTCTTACCAAAACAGATGGTGATGCCCGCGGTGGTGCAGCATTGTCGATTCGCCATATTACTGGCAAGCCAATTAAATTTATGGGTGTGGGTGAGAAAACCGACGCCTTAGAACCTTTCCACCCAGATCGTATCGCCTCACGCATTTTAGGCATGGGTGACGTACTGTCTTTAATCGAAGAAGTTGAGCGTAAGGTTGATAAAGACCAAGCGCAAAAGTTGGCCAAGAAAGTACAAAAAGGCAAAGGCTTTGATTTAGAAGACTTCCGTGAGCAGCTGGTGCAAATGAAAAGCATGGGCGGCATGATGGGCATGATGGATAAATTGCCAGGCATGGGTCAAGTGCCAGACAATGTTAAAGATCAAATGAATGATAAGCTCACCAATCAAATGGAAGCCATTATTAACTCAATGACACCAGGTGAGCGTAAGCGCCCTGAAATCATTAAAGGCTCACGTAAACGCCGTATCGCGGCAGGTTCTGGTACTCAGATCCAAGACGTAAACAAACTGCTGAAACAATTTACCCAAATGCAAAAAATGATGAAGAAAATGTCGGGTAAAGGCGGAATGCGTAAAATGATGAGCCAAATGAAAGGCATGATGCCTCCAGGTGGAATGGGCGGCATGGGTGGTATGGGCGGCGGTGGTCGCGGCCGATTCTAAGTTGCTATCAAAAAGATGATAAAAGCCCAGCTAGATGCTGGGCTTTTTTGTGTAATAACACTACCTTATTAGATACTACTGGAAGCAGGGGACGGGCTAATGAGGTTTGAACTGAAAACCCACGCTAGCAAAGAAGAGATAGAAGAGATTAGAACTGAGTTAATTAGCTTTAATCAGCCCTTCCTCAAGGGGGTTAAAGAGGAATCTCTTGCTCTTTTTAGCTACGATGAGCATGAGCAGAAAATCGCTGGAATAACCGCAGAAATATTTGGCGAGTGGTTATTGATTAAGCTGCTCTGGGTAAAGGAGTCTCATCGAGGCCAACACTTAGCCACTCAGTTAATCTCGCAACTAGAGCAACATGCTATTGGTTTAGGTTGCCGCCATGCTCATGTGGATACCTTTAGTTTTCAGGCTAAGCCCTTTTACGAAAAACAAGGTTACCAATGCCAAATGACGCTAGATAATTACCCGGTTTCAACGGCAATGTTTGTGTTAACAAAAGTCTTAAAGTAAAGATTATTCCCAATAAAAAGCCCAGCTAGATGCTGGGCTTTTTTAGTTTTGATCTAGCCTAGTAAAGTTCAGCCATTAATTGTTGTAGTTGGCTAAAGTCTAGTGATTTATCAGCATCTACACTGGCATCACTCGGTGATGGGTGAGCGCATAACACAATGCCGTCAGCGCCTAATAACTTGGCGGCTTTGGCCATTGGAGCTACCGAGCTTAAATCTTCTACCGCTTCGCCAGGGTTTACTACAATCGGTAAATGGGTGCGTTCGCGTAGCAAGCTAATGGCGCCTAAATCTAAAGTGACTTTGTTTTTGCCTTCGAGGGTTCTTACGCCAGCTTCACACAAAATAACTTGTTGATTACCTTGAGCCAGAATGTAGTCGGCGGCATGTAACCATTCATCAATAGAGGCCATATTGTTGCGTTCTAGCAGTATAGGGCGAGTAGATTTACCGAGCTCTTTTAGCAGGTTGAAGTTTTTCATATGACGAGAGCGCACGTGCAATATATCGGCTTTGGCAGCTAGAGTGACAACTTGATCAACAGCACTTACTTCGGTCATGGTAGGCAGCTTGTACTTTTTACCTGCAGCATTTAAGTAATTTAACCCTTCTTCGCCTAAACCTTGGAAGCTATACGGTGAACTACGTGGTTTAAAGCAGCCGGCAGCTAAAACCGCAGCGCCGCTTTCTTTGGTTGCGCCTGCACAGTTAATAATCTGCTGTTCTGATTCCACCGCACTTGGGCCAGCAAAGGTCACGAACCCGCCGTCACCAATTTTCACATCGCCAACTCGAACTATGGTGCTGGTTGATTTATGTGAGCGACTTGATAGCGCGCCATCAGATTGGATAGTGCTAATCAAGCTTGGCGCCACTTTGTTTTGGTCACGTTTGTTGGCCAGTGCTTCTAGTGGAATTAGGGTTGGGTCAACATTCTCACTGGGGTAGCAGCCAAGCACTTTTATATAACGGGTTAGGCGAGTGAGCTCGGCCAAGGCCGATTGCATTTGCGCTGACTTAACGTTGGCAGATACATCCACATAAAACATCTCTTCCCAGGGATTACCTTGAACCGGACGAGACTCTAACTTGCTCATGTTTATATCGTGTTCGCGAAGTACTAATAGTGCTTCAACCAAAGAGCCTGCATGTTGCGCGGTTGACATAATAAAAGTCGTTCTCGCAGGTACTTGCTCAGCAACCTCCACCGGTTTACGAGAAACCACAATGAAGCGGGTATAGTTTTGCTGTTGATTGGCAATGTCGGTTTTAAGGGCTTGTAGGCCATACATTTCGCCCCCCACTTTACTGCCAATCGCACCTACTGTGAGATCATCGCCACTGGCAACAACCTCCATGGCTTTTGATGAGCTATCTACAAAATCGACGCGGGTACTGGCCAAAGTACGTAAGTACAAATTACATTGTGCGTAAGGCTGTGGGTGTGCATATAAGGTGGTAATTTGTTCTAGGTTGGCGGCAGGGTGGGCTAATATGCAGTGATCGATGGCAATAGACAGTTCACCTACAATCGACAAGCTGGTGTGCTGCATCACATCGTACACTTCGTTGATGCTGCCTGAGCTGGTGTTTTCTATCGGTAGCATACCGTAATCTGCTTGGCCAGATTCCACAGTATCAACAATGTCTTGAAAACCACTGCAGCCAAACTCAACAATTTGCTTTTTGTAACGAGAGAAATACTGATGAGTAGCAATGTTGCTGTAAGAACCTTTATTGCCTAAAAAGGCGACTCGAACTGCTTGGGCGTGAATGTCTGGGTTGGTAATACCTTGCAAAAAAGCTTGCTGTGAGAGCACCGAGTCTTCAATGATTGTGTGATAAAGCTGAGTCACATAGTGAGCGTCTAAACCCAGCTCGCGGCCTTTATTGATTAACTTTACTAAAAGCAGTTGCTCGCGCTCTTGGTCGCGGATCGCTTTTGGGTTTTCTATTTTGCTTTTGGCTACTTCTACACTAAGTTGGCGACGCTCGGTGAGTAAATTTAATAGCGATTGATCGAGCTCTGTTATTTTTGTTCGGATCTGCTCTAAGTCAGCCATGTTGTATTCCCTGTCTAAAAAAAAAGCCCCCTAGTAGGAGGCTTTATGGATTCTGTGTGTTTTCTTTTTTACACCAATTCCGTCCGCCTCCCTAAAAGGGTGGAGTAAAAAAGAAACCAAACAAAAATCGGGTGTTTAATAATTTCATGCTGTCAGACTAAAAAGCAATCACTGTAAAGTCAAGTAATACCAAGCGATTAGTTACTTGGCATTACCTGTATTACTTAGCCTTATGCGGCTTGTTCATCCTCGGTACTCAGCTCGTCTTCAACGGGCTCTCGTAAGAAATCTTTCCCTGAGCGGCTAGCGCGGTGAGCGTTGGGCTTATCTTGGAAGCGGTGTAATTGGCGTTCCAGCTTTTGCCCTAGGTTGTTAATGGCCACACTCAAATCTTGGTGCGCATCACTGGCAAACAGTTGTCCGTTTGGCAGGTTAATCTTCGCTTCTATTTTTACCTTTTTGTTGTCAGTGGTAATGGTCACTTTTGGTGAAATGAGCGGGATTTGGTTTTTTTCCAATTTTTCAAAGCGCGCGGCAATGTGCTCGCGAATGGTTGGGGTAATAGAAATGGTTTTACTGGTAATATCAATAATCATAAGCCTCCCAAAGACTATCTAGTAATTATTTCACTTCCAGAATACGATTTTAAGAAATAAAAAACCAGATCTAGATCACTATTTCTTAAGGGTTAGCTTTAGCGGATTAAGCAATGTGACTGCTTAGCAAAAAGTATTATAAATTCCTCAAAATCGCTTGAATCTTGATGGCTAATTCGGCACATTGGAATAGATAACAAGCGGTTGATGTTAGTCGGTAGTTAGAATTTCTCTCAAACCTAAGGACAACTAGCTTTATCTTTAACCACTATGGACAGTAAAAAGCCCATTAAAGCTGTACTGAACTCCTCTTTTTCATCTTCTGAGTTTACTGCTTCCCTCTCCCAACTCGCGCTGGCCTTAGCGGCCCAACCTAGCGAGGGTTTCTTTAATGAGATACTTTCCCAGTTAGCCAAGCGCTGTAATGCTTATGAAGCTTATATAGCCCGCTTTGACTCTCGCGCTCCTCAATTACCCTGTATTGCTTATTGGCGCGGTGGTCAGTTTGTTCAAAACAAACTGAGCCCTGCTACTCCCAAGTTGTTGGCGGCAATTAGACAACATTCAAGGCTGACAATTAGCGATTTTTCTGCATGTTATCCCGATTATGCCAGTGTTCAACCCGAACTTACGGTCAACATAAATGGCTTTTGGGCGCAGCAAATTGTTGAGCAAGATAGGGTTGTTGGTTATATGGCGTTTAGCTTTATTGATGAAGACTTCGACGCTGAACGGCTAAGCCATTTGTGCCAACCATTTATCGCCCGTTTAAACGCGGAATTTTTGCAATATCAACAGAATGAGGCATTGAGCCTGTCGGCTGTGGCTTTTGAAAGTAATGAAGGCCTTATTATTACCGACGCCAATTATCGTATTGTAAAAGTAAATAAGGCTTTCGCTCAAATTACCGGTTACCCATCAAGTGAAGTATTAGGTTGTGAGTTAAGCGCAATATTTGCCAGCCCTAATCCGGTTTTTATTGAAGAAGTTAACGGCACGGTTCGGCGCAAAGGCGAAGTGCAGCGAACCCGCAAAAATGGTCAGCAATATACTCAATTGGAAACCATAACTGCGGTGCATAATAAAGGCTCGGCAGTCACTCACTATGTTGTGTGTATTCAAGATATCTCTGCCAGTATTGAATCAGAGCAAAAAATTCAGCACTTAGCTTTTTATGATGAGCTCACTGGTTTACCTAATCGGCGTAAGCTGCATGAAGAGCTATCGATATGTTTTAGTCGCGCCAAAAAGCAGCATGCTATTGGTGCTTTGCTATTTATCGACCTTGACCATTTTAAGAATATTAATGATTCGTTGGGGCACGCCGCAGGGGATTGGGTATTGCAACAAGTGGCTCATCGTTTACAAGATTTGATTCGAGAAGGGGATGTTTTAGCGCGTTTAGGCGGAGATGAATTTGTTTTGCTACTGGCTGACTTGGGAGAGAGCCCGCCTCATGCTGAGCAGCAAGCCAATATTGTGGGAAAACGACTGATTCAAACTATTTCTGCTCCTTATCCATTTGATGGTCAATCGCTGCATATAGGCGCCAGCGTGGGAATTACGTTATTTCCAGGTAAAGGCCAAACCGCTGAAGATTTGTTAAAGCAAGCTGACACAGCCATGTATCAAGCTAAATCGGCCGGGCGACGCACTGTAATGTTCTTTGATGATGGCATGCAGCGCCAAGCCGATAAACGTTTGCAAATGAACAATGCCTTACGCAACGCCTTGGCTAATCAAGAACTGCTGCTTTATTTCCAGCCGCAACATATGGTGTCCACTGGTGAATTAGTGGGTGCAGAGGCCTTAGTCCGTTGGCAGCCTGAGGGAAAAAACATTGTTTCGCCCACCGAGTTTATTCCTATGGCGGAAGAATCTGACCTGATTATCGATATTGGAATGTGGGTATTAGAGCAAAGCTGTAAACACATGGCTAAGTGGCAGAAGATGGGGCTGTTGTTACCTGAGTTATCAGTAAATGTGAGTGCTAAGCAATTTCACCACCCTGATTTTGTCGATAAAATTGAAGAGCTTATGTCTCGTTATCAATTGGATAGCGCGATGCTCAATTTGGAAATTACCGAATCGGTGGTGCTGGGGCATGCTGAAGATACCATTCGCAAAATGGAGCAGCTAAAAGATATTGGTTTGCGTTTTTCAATAGATGATTTTGGTGCTGGGTATTCCTCTTTAAGTTATTTGAAACGCTTGCCAGTGGATGAGCTCAAGATTGACCGCTCCTTCATTAGAGATATTCCACGAGATAGTCGAGACATGGCCATTGTTGATGCGGTGTTAGCCATGGCTAATCACTTAGGCTTTACTGTTACCGCCGAAGGAGTGGAAACTCGCCAGCAATTGGAATTCCTTAAACAACAAGGATGTACCTTTTATCAAGGCTATTTATCCAGCAAAGCAATCCCTGCAGACGCAATGGAGCGATATATTCAACGTTTTCAGCGGAAATATTCCCAATAGCCCTTTATCTTTTGCTTTCGAGTCGGGTATAACTAGGTGTAGATATTAGTTAAGTTGATGTTTCAACTCACTCAATAAGGAAGCGCCCATCATGAAACGGCTGTTATCGGCTTTTTGTATATTGGTTTTTAGTTTTGCTCATGCCGAGGAATTTAGTCGTTCTCACGCTTTAGTGATGCACGGTGAGCCTGCCTTACCTGTTGATTTCACGCAGCTTCCCTATGTAAATGTGAATGCGCCCAAACAAGGCAGCATGACTCATGAAGCGCAAGGTACATTTGATACCTTTAACCCGTTTATTGTTAAAGGGAATCCCGCCGCTGGTGTAGGCCAAATATACGATACCTTGCTCACCGCTAATAATGATGAAGCCTTTGCCCAATATGGCTTGCTAGCTGAAAGCATTGATATGCCAGAAGACCGTTCTTGGGTGCGCTTTAACCTGCGCCCTGAAGCTCGCTTTCACGATGGTGAGCCAGTGACCGCAGACGATGTGGTATTTACCTTCAACTTACTGCTAGAAAAAGGCGCGCCGTTTTATCGTGCTTATTATGGCAGTGTGAAGGAAGTGGTCGCCGAATCGAAACAAAGCGTGCGCTTCAATTTTGTTGACGGTACTAACCGTGAGTTGCCGCTTATTTTGGGGCAATTACCCATCTTGCCTAAACACTTCTGGCAACAGCATGATTTTTCTAAAGCCGATCTTACCTTGCCACTGGGTTCTGGTCCCTATCAAATAGCCAAATTTGATACTGGCCGTTCAGTGAGTTACGCCTTGGTAAAAGACTACTGGGCTAAAGACTTACCCATTAGCCGTGGCCGTAATAATATCGCAACCATTAACTATGAGTATTACCGAGACTCTTCAGTTGCCCTTGAAGCATTTAAAGCAGGGCGAATTGATTACCGCATAGAAACAAGTGCTAAAGATTGGGCAACAGCTTATACAGGGCCAATGTTTGATAGCGGGAAAATCCACACCGACACGTTATTAAACGAAAACCCGCAGGGTATGCAGGGCTTTGTTTTTAATACTCGCCGCCCCTTATTCAACCAACCAGAAGTACGCAAGGCCATTGGTTTGTTGTTTGATTTTGAGTGGACCAACGAACAGCTTTTTTATGGTGCTTATAAACGCACCGACAGTTATTTTGCCGCCTCAGAGTTAGCCGCTACCGGTTTACCGCAAGGTGGCGAGTTAGCCTTATTAGAACCTTTTAAAGACCAATTGCCTGAAGAAGTATTCACTAAAGAATTTAGCCTAGAGAAAACCCGCGGCGACGGTAATATTCGCCCGCAAATGCGTGAGGCTTTGGCTCTGCTGAAAGGCGCAGGATGGACCCTGAGTAAAGGCCAATTAGTTGATGCTAACGGCAAGCAAATGCACATTGAGTTTTTAATTTATCAAAAAACCTTTGAGCGCATAGTGCTGCCGTATACCCGTAATTTGCAGAAAATCGGTATTAGTACTGAAGTACGGGTAGTGGATGTATCGCAATACGTTAACCGAGTGCAAAAGTTTGATTTTGATATGGTGGTAGGCAGCTTTGGCCAATCATCTTCACCGGGTAACGAACAACGCGATTTTTGGGGAAGTAAAGCCGCAGAGCATGTAGGTTCTCGTAACATTATTGGGGTAAATAGCCCGGTAGTAGACAAACTTATTGAAGCGGTGATTGGTGCTGATGATAGACAAGCATTGGTTGATGCTACGCGCGCTTTAGATCGCGTATTATTGTGGTCGTATTACGTGGTACCGCAATGGCATTTAAACGCGTGGCGGGTGGCTTATTGGGATAAGCTTAAGCGCCCAGAGCGTAATCCAAAATTCGCCTTAGGTCTTGATAGCTGGTGGGTAGAATAAAACCTCAATGACTAGCTACATTCTGCGTCGCCTTTTATTGATGATCCCTACCTTGTTGGGGATTATGACTCTTAACTTTGTGATTATTCAGTCGGCCCCTGGTGGGCCCGTTGAACAAGCCATTGCCAAAATTCAAGGTATTGATACCTCGGCAACTCGCCGCGTTGATTCAGGCGTGGACACCGAGATTATTCAAACTAACAGCGGTGGCGGCGGCTCTAGCCAATATCGCGGAGCTCAAGGTTTACCGCCAGAGTTAGTCAAAGAACTTGAGCAACTTTATGGTTTTGATAAGCCAGTGCACGAGCGCTACTTTGATATGCTGGGCAACTATCTGCGCTTTGATTTTGGTGACAGTTTCTATCGTGATAGCTCAGTTGTAGATCTCATACTTGAGAAAATGCCCGTCTCTATTTCACTCGGTTTATGGACCACACTATTGGTTTACGGTATCTCTATTCCTTTGGGGATCCGCAAAGCGGTGCAGCATGGCAGTCGCTTTGATGTTTGGAGCTCGACATTGGTTACCGTCGGGTTTGCTATTCCTAATTTCTTGTTCGCAATTATGTTGATTGTGTTATTTGCTGGAGGCAGTTACTGGGATTGGTTCCCGCTGCGTGGATTAACCTCCACTAATTGGGAAGAGCTCAGTTTACTGGGTAAAGTGGGCGATTATTTTTGGCATTTAGCCTTGCCTGTTACCGCCATGGTAATTGGCAGTTTTGCTACCTTAACCATGTTAACCAAAAACTCCTTTTTAGATGAAATTAACAAGCAATATGTACTGACCGCACGTGCTAAAGGTTTAACCGAAAATCGCGTGCTCTACGGTCATGTATTCCGTAACGCTATGTTGTTGGTTATCTCCAGTTTGCCAGCCACTCTTATAAGCATTTTCTTAACGGGTTCATTCATGATTGAAGTGATTTTTTCGCTTGATGGTCTGGGCTTGTTGGGCTTTGAGGCCGTGGTGAATCGTGATTACCCGGTGGTATTTGGCACCTTGTATATGTCTACCTTAATTGGTCTTATCTTGAAGCTTATTAGTGATATTACCTACACCATGATCGATCCTCGAATCAACTTTGAGGGGAGGCAATAGCATGGGTGTAGTTGCACAATGGAAACGCGCTAAAGCTAGCCCGCTTAATCAGCGAAGATGGTTACAGTTTAAGGCTAATAAACGCGGATATTGGAGCTTTTGGTTATTCTTACTGTTGTTTGTGGGAAGTATGTTTGCAGAATTTATTGCTAACGACAAACCAGTGTTAATCCGCTATCAACAGCAATGGATGATGCCTATTGTTAGTCACTATACCGAGCTTGAGTTTGGTGGTGATTTAGATATAGAAGCCGATTATTCAGACCCTTACATTCAAGAACTGATTGAAGAGCAAGGCGGCTGGATGATCTGGCCTCCGGTGCACTTTTCTTATGATACGATTAATTACAATCTCACCGAACCTTCTCCGTCGCCACCAACGCTAATCAATTGGCTAGGCACCGACGACCAAGGCAGAGATGTATTTGCTCGCTTGCTTTATGGCTTCAGGTTGTCTGTGTTGTTTGCTTTAGTATTGGCAATAAGCAGCTCTGTGATTGGCGTAGCGGTAGGTGCCATGCAAGGGTATTTTGGTGGGCGAGTGGACTTGCTAGGCCAGCGCTTTATTGAGATTTGGTCGGGCATGCCACAAATGTTCTTGCTGATTATTTTGTCTAGCTTGGTACAGCCTAGCTTTTGGTGGCTATTAGGTATTTTGCTGCTGTTTAGCTGGATGAGCTTAGTGGATGTAGTGAGAGCAGAGTTTTTACGCGGCCGAAACTTAGAATATGTAAAAGCCGCACGGGCGTTAGGCGTGGGCGATCGGGCGATTATGGCTCGACACATTCTGCCTAATGCAATGATCGCTACGTTAACCTTTATGCCGTTTATCTTTATTGGCGGCTTAACAGCATTAACGGCCTTAGATTACCTAGGCTTCGGTTTGCCTCCTGGCTCTCCCTCACTAGGTGAAATGGTGGCTCAAGGAAAGAATAATCTGCAGGCTCCATGGTTGGGTATTACTGCTTTTTTCTCTATGTCGATAATTTTAATTCTGTTGGTGTTTATTGGCGAAGCGGCGCGAGATGCATTTGATCCGCGAAAACGAGTATAGGTAGCTGCAATGAATAAGTTATTAGAAGTAAAACAGCTATCGGTGTGCTTTGGCCTGCCTGAACCAGTAGTTAAGAAAGTGAGCTTTGATGTATTTCAAGGGGAGACTTTGGCCTTGGTGGGCGAGAGTGGCTCTGGTAAATCGGTAAGCGCTTTATCGATACTATCCTTACTGGGTGAAAATGCTGAAGTGACAGGCGACATTTTGCTTAATCAGCAATCGGTGCTTAATCAACCGGTTAAATTGTTGCAAGCGCTGCGTGGCGATCAAATTGCGATGATCTTTCAAGAACCACTGACGTCGCTAAACCCACTGCATAGTGTTGAAAAACAAATTAGTGAAGTATTGTGTGTGCACCGTGGCATGCATAAGCAGCAAGCGCGGGAGCGCGTGCTAGAGCTACTTGATTTAGTGGGTATTGTTGAACCAGAGAAACGTTTATCGAGTTTCCCTCATCAGCTATCTGGTGGACAACGGCAGCGAGTAATGATTGCCATGGCATTAGCGACAGAGCCTAAACTGCTGGTCGCCGATGAACCTACCACAGCCTTAGACGTTACCATTCAGCAACAAATTTTAGAGTTACTGCAAGAGCTTCAACAAAAATTGGGTATGGCGATATTGTTGATTACTCATGACCTAAATGTAGTGCGCGGTTATGCCGACCGTGTCGCGGTAATGAAATGTGGTGAGCTAGTCGAAGTGAATAACTGCAAAGCGCTATTTGCAGAGCCGCAACATCCTTATACCAAAATGCTGCTCGATTCAGAGCCAGTGCGAGAGTTTTTGCCAGAGGCCAAGCAAGAGATGTTGCTTGATGTAAACAAACTCAAAGTATGGTTTCCAATAAAGCGCGGTTTTTTACAGCGCACGGTTGATCACATTAAAGCGGTCAATGGTATAGATTTTCATTTGAAGCGTGGAGAAACTCTAGGCATTGTTGGCGAGAGTGGCTCTGGCAAAAGCACCTTAGCTCAAGCTGTATTAAGGCTTACCGACAGTGAAGGAAGCATTGCCTTTAAAAGGGAGTTTATTCAAGACCATTCCGTTAAACAAATGCGCCCATTGCGGCGCTTCATGCAGATTGTTTTTCAAGACCCTTTTTCTAGCTTGAGCCCGCGGATGTCGGTATTGCAAATTATCGGCGAAGGTTTGAATCTTCATTTCGATTTAGACGAACAAGCGCTTAAGCAGCGGGTATCAGAGGCGCTCATTGATGTCGGTCTAGAGCCCGATACCATGCATCGTTACCCTCACGAGTTTTCGGGTGGGCAGCGGCAACGTATTTCTTTAGCTCGCGCGCTAGTATTAAAGCCAGAAGTGCTGATTCTCGACGAACCTACCTCGGCATTAGATTGCACGGTACAAAAGCAATTGTTGGAGTTACTACGAAAACTTCAGCAAAAATATAACCTTAGCTACTTGTTTATTAGCCACGATTTAGCGGTTATTCGCGCCTTAAGTCACCGAGTGATGGTGATGCAACATGGGCAATTGGTTGAGCAAGGCGAAACCGAACAACTTTTTTCGCAACCTAAGCAAGAATATACTCGCCGATTAATCAATGCTGCGTTAATCTAAATATCAGTAGACTCAGTGATAGGGTGCTATAAGCAATGCTTCAGCGGTTGTGGCAAGTAGTAGTTTGTATGATTTGTGGAAGCAGCCTGAGTTTAGCGCAGGCTGTTGATTTGACTCCGCAACAGCAAGCTTATAATGAAGTAAGAAAGCTGCAGCGCAGCCAAAAGTGGGATAAAGCGGAGAAGTCTCTCGCTAAACTAAGTCAGTATCCTCTTTATAATTACCTTCAGTATTACCAGTTACGCGGCCAAATGCGTAAGGTCTCTCAAGACCAGGTAGAACAATTCATGCAAGATAACCCACAGTCCTACCTTCGCCACGCCATTCAGCGGCGATTTATGGTGGAACTGGCTCGGCGCAAAGAGTGGCAAAGCTATCTCGACTTTTACCCTAAACTACCCAACAGCACAGATTTACAGTGCTATCACTATTACGCCAATTTAAAAGTTGGCGACGCTGAATACGCTTGGCAAGGTGCCGAAAGCTTGTGGCTACATGGGCGCTCTCGTCCTAAGTCTTGTGACCCTTTATTCGATAGTTGGCAAAAAGCTGGCAATATTAGCGACAAGTTACGTTGGCAGCGGATGTTACTGAGTTTTCAGGCGAATCAAGTTAGCTTACTCAAATACCTCTCTAAATCTTTATCAGATTCAAAAAAGTCTGATGCCAAGTTGTTGATTGATGCCTACTCCAAACCAATGGCTGTTATCAGCTCCGGTAAACTTAAAATAAACCAATCTAGCCGCCATCAAGAAATTGCATTGTTAGCCATAAAACGCCTAGGGCGCAAAGATTTAGTGGCTGCGGTAGAGCATATCGAACGTTGGTCGAAGCCCTTAAGCAAATCGAGTTCTCTATTCCATAGTACCGAGCGTTACTTAATTGGTAGGGTAATGAGTGATCCCAGCCCAGAGTTGCTCAAATGGGCCGACCGCCAGCTACGTTTACAACCCCATACCAGTACGATAGAGCGGCGGATCCGCTTGGCCATTTCGCAGCAACAATGGGACCAAATTGGTTTATGGATTGCGCGTTTGCCTGAGGCTAAACAGCAGCAAGAACGTTGGATTTATTGGCAGGCTCGCTCGCTAGTGGCACTTGGCCAAAAAGAACGCGCCACTCCAACCATAGAAAAATTGGCCGAAGAACGTAGCTATCATGGATTTCTAGCCGCTCAGTACTTGGGTCAAGATTATCAGTTAGGGGAACAACTCCATCAAACCTCTGACGATACTTTAGTGCAGCTAAATCAGCACCCAGTGGTACTTAAAGTGAAAGAGTTATTGGCACTTGAGGAGTATTACTCGGCGCGCACAGAGTGGGATACCTTGCTGCGTCGCTCAAGCTTGTTACGTCAGTTAGATTTAGGGGTATTAGCCTTAAGCCATAATTGGCAAGATTTTGCCGTTCAAGCCTCTATTGTTGCTAAGCAGTGGGATCAGCTAGAAATGCGCTTCCCTTTAAGTTTTGCTAAAGAGTTTGAGTACTTTGCTAATAAGCGCCAAGTAGAAGCTAGCTTGTTATTCGCAGTTGCACGACAGGAAAGTGCCATGTATCCGTTAGCTCAAAGCACTGTAGGTGCTCGAGGCTTAATGCAGTTGATGCCTGCAACCGCTAAAGAAACTGCGCGTAAAATTGGCTTTACATACCGCTCACGCACGCAGCTATTTACGCCTGAAGACAATATTAGATTGGGTAGTGCGTATTTAGATGGTTTGCTTAATCGATATAAAGGCAATCGAATTTTGGCCGCCGCAGCTTACAATGCAGGCCCACATAGGGTGAGCCGATGGTTAGCCGATAGGGGAGATGTTCCTGCCGATGTATGGGTAGAGTCTATTCCTTTTAAGGAAACCCGCCACTACGTGCAAAGTGTATTAGCTTATCAGGTGGTGTATCAATATCGGCGCCAGCAAGAGATTACGCCATTCCTAACGCCAAAAGAACTGGCTTACCCTTATGGCAAGCCGAAAGGCTAAGTCATTAGTACTGAACATTGGGTTTAAGTGTTTTGCTTCGCTATGGAAGCCGTGATGGGATGGTTGAGTTAATAGAGTTATGAAAGGCGTATAGCGAGAGCTTACGCCTTTTGTTTAGCGCTCTAAAGCAGCCTAGGGACTAAGGCGGTCGACTTTCCAGCCTTTTGCATCACTGGTGTAGCGAAACCTGTCGTGTAAACGATCGGCTTTACCCTGCCAAAATTCAATGCTGTCTGGCACCACTCTATAGCCGCCCCAAAACTCGGGTAAAGGAATGGGTTTGCTAGCGAACTCTTGTTTGTAGTGTTGTACTTGTTGTTCTAGCACTTCACGCTCAGCAATGACTTGGCTTTGGTGGCTTGCCCAGGCACCTATTTGGCTGCCACGGCCACGACTGTGAAAGTACGCTTCAGATTGCTGGTGGCTCACTCGTTCTACACGACCTTCAATTCGAACCTGGCGTTGTAGGATGTTCCAGTGAAAAGTGATACAAGCTAGTGGTTGATGATCTAACTCTTGGCCTTTTCTACTGCCATAATTGGTATAAAAAACAAAGCCTTGCTCATCAAATTCTTTGAGTAATACCACTCTGGCAGAGGGGCGGCCATCTGGCCCAACTGACGATACCGTCATCGATTCTGGTAATACAATGCCAGACTTCTCTGCCTGCTGTAGCCACTCGCCAAACAATTCAAATGGATCTTCGTTTCCTGTTGGCTCCGGTGGTGACAACAGTACGCCTTGGCCTAAGGTTAACGCGCAACGTATTTTACTTAACAGTGACATAATCAATTAGCTTAATTGGTTGATGCAACGAACAAAATGTTGCATGAAGAGATAAAAAGTGAATAGCCGATTTTGGATCATAGTTTACACTCAGAAACACAGTTTAACTATCAAGTTTTGCTTTGGCTTGGTATAGTTTTGCCTGGTTCGGATTTCAAGTTTAATTCTGCTTTGCAGACGAATAGAGGGTAAGTAATTTGGCCACAATTAAAGATGTTTCTCAGTTGGCGAATGTTTCGATATCAACAGTATCTCGTGTTATTAACAATACTGCTCAAGTCGCACCCGAGAAACGAGAGGCCGTACTCAGAGCGATGGAAGAACTGCATTATCGCCCAAATAGCTTTGCCCAAGCCTTAGTGAGCAAACGCTCCGACTGTATTGGTCTTATTGTTGGTGATTTAGGCGGTGGTCCGTTCTTCGTGCAAATGATGAAAGGCATTGAAGAAATTGTTGATGAGTCTGACAAGTACACGATTGTGATGTCTGGTCACCATAGCGCAGAAAAAGAGCGCCATGCCATCGACATTTTATTGCAGCGTCAATGTGATGCAGTGATTGTTCACTCTATGGCACTAAGTGACCAAGAATTACGAGAGGTTGCAGATTGCGATACTCCGTTTATTTTTATCAATCGCTTAATTCCAGGTTTTGAGCATCGTTGTGTTTATTTAGATAATCATGAAGGTTGTTACAAAGCCACATCGTTCTTGTTGGAAAAAGGGCATAAAGACATTGCCTTTATTACCACTGATGATTTGTCATTCTCCGATGGTGTAGAGCGTTTGTCGGGTTACCGTCATGCCATGGAAGAATCGTCTGGTCCGTTAAACGAAGAGTTAATTGCTCGCGCTTACCCAGATGAAATAGGTGGCAGCCAAGCAGTAGAGAAGCTACTTGAACGTGGCGTAGAGTTTAGTGCCATTGTGGGTTACAACGACTCAATGGTAGCTGGCGCCTTATCTGCTCTGCGTGATAAGGGCTACGATATCCCTGGTCAAATCTCGGTAGTAGGCTACGACGACAATCACTATGCGCGTTTTGTTCATCCTAAGCTGACTACGGTTCGTTACCCAATTGAAGATATGGGTAAACGCGCTGCGCAGTTAGCCATTGATATTTTAGAGACTAAAGGTCAAGAGATCGGTCCAAATGTTATGGATCTAAAATTCCTTCCAGAGTTGATCGTTCGCGACTCAGCCGCTAAAAAATCGTGATCTAATTCAAATAAACATTAATAAGGCTGCTTGCAGCCTTTTTTATGACTTGTCTTGAAACCCTTTTCTGGTATCGTTTTCATATCGAGTGCAAACTGTTAGCCGCATTTGAAGATTGAGTTTGAGATGACTTAATTGAAACTTTCCCGCTGTATAGAGTTGTTTGAATTACTTAGCTTTTCTAGGTATCAACAATTCTAAAAAACTTGCTGTTACGACCTAATTCATTAGGTCGTTTTTTTTTGCCTGCGTTTCACTGCATAATGGTGCTAAGTAAGGTGAAAAGAGAAAGTAAGTGATTAAACGAATTAGTATTGTTGGTTGTGGCTGGTTAGGCTTGCCACTAGCAAAGTCCCTGATAAAAGATGGTTACTCAGTGAACGGCTCTAAACGTGAGTTGCACGAGCTCGCTGAGCTGCAGGCGCAGGGCATTAAGGCCTATCAATTAGAGCTAAATCCCCAGGTGGAGTCTAATGATATAGCGGGCTTACTTAACTGCGATTTGTTGATCATTAATATTCCTCCTGGCAGAAAAACTAATACTGCTGAATTCCATATCGCACAAATAAACGCGCTGTTACGTGCAGCCGAGCAGCAGGCGGTTAAGAAAATTCTCTTTATATCCTCCACTTCAGTGTATGGATCTCAACAAGGTGTAGTTGATGAGCTAAGCGAACGCTTGGCAGAAACCACTTCAGGTAGGGCTTTAAAACAGATTGAAGATCAAATATTCAGTCATTCTGCATTCCAAGCAACGGTGTTGCGTTTTTCAGGCTTGGTAGGTGGGCAGCGTAAGCCCGGCCGATTTTTGTCGGGAAAAACCGTTAGCGGCCCTTTAAGCCCTATTAACATTATTCATCGAAGTGATTGTATTGGCTTAATCACTCAGCTGATCAAGCGTGACCAATGGGGAGAAGATTTTAATGCCAGTGCTAGTGAACACCCCAGCAAGCAAGCGTTTTACCAGTTAGCCGCCGAGCAGCTAACGCTTCCGCCTCCTCATTTTGTTGAAGGGGCGAGTTCCAATAAAGTTATTTCCAATCAAAAAATTAAAACAACCTTAGGTTATCAATTTAACTACCCTGATCCCATGCAATGGTTACAGGCTAATATTCAAGAGGCAGAATAATGAGCGATTTTAGAAGTGATACAGTGACTCAGCCTAGTAAAGCAATGCGGGATTTAATGAGTCGTGCGCCTGTAGGAGATGATGTTTATGGTGATGATCCCACGGTAAATAAACTACAAGATTACGCTGCAGAGCGAATGGGCAAACAGGCTGCGTTATTTTGTAGCTCGGGCACCCAAGCTAATTTGTTGGCCATTATGGCTCACTGTCAGCGGGGCGATGAGTATATTTGTGGTCAAAATGCGCATAACTATAAATACGAAGGCGGTGGAGCCGCTGTATTAGGCAGCGTGCAACCGCAGCCGGTAGAGAACAGCAGTGACGGCAGCTTGTGTTTAAGCAAAGTTAAAGCAGCCATTAAATCAAACGACTTTCATTTTGCTAAAAGCCGTTTGTTATCTTTGGAAAACACCATTGGTGGGAAAGTACTGCCCATGGACTATCTAAACAGTTTGCGTCCCTTTGTAGAGCAGCACAATTTGGCACTACATTTAGATGGTGCGCGTGTTTTTAATGCCATTGTAAAAAGTGGCCAAGATGAACGTAAACTGGTTGACCCTTTCGATAGCTTTACAATTTGTTTGTCTAAAGGCTTAGGTGCGCCAATCGGTTCATTGTTACTGGGCAGTGAAGGGTTAATCGCTACAGCCACTCGTATTCGCAAAATGCTAGGTGGCGGTATGCGCCAAGCCGGGATTATTGCCGCCGCTGGTCATTATGCCTTAGAGAATAATGTGAAACGCTTAGCTGAAGACCATGCTAATGCTGTTTATTTAGCTGAACAGTTGGCGAGTATAGAAGAACTTGAGTGTGACCCAAGCGCTGTTCAAACCAATATTGTTTACGCTAATTGCCGCAGGAACCAATCGGGGCCTTTAGCGGAGGAACTGGCTAAACAAGGCATACTGATGACGGCTGGCTCGCCGATGCGTTTTGTAACCCACTTAAATGTGAATCAACAAGACATTCAAACGCTCATTGCGGCCATAAAACAGTTTTACGTTAGTCACTAAATTAAGGCGAACCATGAAGATTGAAATGCTGAGTACTGGCGATGAAGTGCTGCAAGGCGATATTGCTGATACCAACGCCGCGTGGTGTGGCCAAGAGTTAAATGATCTCGGTTTAAGCTTTAGCCGCCGCCAAACGGTCGCAGATAACTTAGACGATATTGTTGATGCCTTAAATCAAGCCGCAGAACGTAGCGATTGGGTATTAGTAAATGGTGGTTTAGGCCCAACTTCAGACGATTTGAGTGCTGATGCTGCAGCCAAACTGGTAGGCAAAGCGCTTACCCTTAACCAACGTTGGTTAGATAAGTTGCAGCAGTGGTATAGCGATCAAAATGTCATTATGCCAGAGAGCAACATTAAGCAAGCTATGTTGCCCGCTGGAGCAGAGCTGGTTGATAACCCCATTGGTACCGCCTGTGGTTTTATTGTTGAGCATGCGGGAGCAAAGTTATTGTTTACTCCAGGTGTGCCAAGTGAGTTTAAACGTATGCTAAAAGAGCAGTGGTTTCCTATGCTTAAAGCGGCTGCGCCAAGTGCTCAAGGCGAAGTTAAGCGCTTTTATACTTTTGGTTTGTCGGAGTCTTCTCTGAACGATCGCTTTAATGATTTGGTATTACCGGAAGGGGCGCGTTTAGGTTATCGCTCATCAAGACCAAGTATTGAAGTAAAGTTGTTTTACCCCCGCCAAGATGAGCAGTTTGCTCAACTTAGCCAACATATTCGCCATGAGCTAGCGGAGCACGTATTTACCGAAGACCAAGGTAACTGGGCGTTGCACATACAGCAAATGATGATTGCTCAAGGGAAAAAGCTGGTGCTGGCCGAGTCATGTACTGGCGGCATGCTAGCCGCGGAGTTAATCGCAGTGGCGGGGAGTTCGGCGTATTTAGAGCGTGGCTTTGTTACTTACAGCAATGAAGCCAAGCAGCAGAGCATAGGTGTTGCTAAAGAAACTATTGAGCAATTTGGGGCAGTATCTATCGAAACTAGTCAGGCAATGGCTTTGGGGGCGTTACAACACAGCCATGCCGATATAGCACTTTCCATTACTGGTATTGCTGGCCCAGAGGGTGGCAGTGAGGAAAAACCAGTGGGTACGGTGTGCTTTACTTTAGTCGAAGGCGACCGCTGTATTAGCCAACAGTTACTATTAAGTAATCGAAGTCGCTCTGTAGTACGTATTATGGCTACAGCTGTGGCAATGGATATGTTACGCCGTTACCTTACGGATTTACCTGTCGCAGGTGACTATCAACACCTAAAGCGGATAGCCAGCAGAAATTAACCCACCACGAAATTTATTCAATACATACGTGGTCTGTTATAAAAAGGAGATGCTATGTGGTTGAAATTTAAGCGTGATTGGGAAGAGTCTGAATCTTCCGTAACCCCCGAGGCGTTGTTTAAACAACGCCGCAATATTATCAAAGGCTTAGGTGTCGCCGGTGCCAGTAGTTTACTGCCGGTTACTGGCCATGCGGCTTCGTGGTTTGGTAGTGACGACGATGAACCGGCTGCCATTGTGCGTAGAGCCTTACAGAAAACCGATATTGCGCCGCTGCACAATGATGCGCTCACTCCAGAATCCAAAGCCATTAGCCATAATAACTTCTATGAGTTTGGTACCGCTAAAGACGACCCAGCAAAGAACAGCCGCAACTTTAACCCTACACCTTGGACTATCACCATTGATGGCTTAGTCGAAAAACCAGTCACTTTAGATCTCGACGATGTGATGACCAAAATGGCCTTAGAGCAACGGATTTATCGCTTACGCTGTGTTGAGGCCTGGTCGATGGTCATCCCTTGGGTAGGCTTTTCGCTTAGCGACTTATTGAAAATGGCTAAACCCTTATCTTCGGCCAAGTATGTTGCCTTTGAGACTCTTTACGATCCAGAGCAAATGCCCGGGCAAAAAAGCCGCTTTGTCGGTGGCGGTATAGATTATCCTTACGTAGAAGGTTTACGCCTTGATGAAGCAATGAATCCACTCAGCTTTATGGCGGTGGGCATGTATGGCAAAACTCTACCTGCGCAAAATGGTGCGCCGCTGCGTTTAGTTGTGCCTTGGAAATATGGATTCAAAAGTATTAAATCTATTGTAAGAATTCGCTTTTTAGATAAGCAACCACCAACAACCTGGAATCTTTTAGGGCCCAGTGAATACGGCTTTTACGCTAATGTAAATCCTCAGGTTGACCACCCTCGTTGGAGCCAAGCCTCGGAGCGACGCATTGACGATGCTGGCTTGCTTGGGCGCAAACGTATCGACACTGAAATGTTTAACGGCTATAGCAAACAGGTAGCCCATATGTACAAAGACATGGATTTGAGTCGTTATTATTAATGGGGGCCGATGTGAATAAGCGCATTAACCAGTATTTAGCCAAGTATCAATGGCAAACGCGGCTCGCTCTGCATGCATTGCTACTCAGCCCTTTTGCATACTGCGTAACAGCTGTTCTTAATGGGTGGTGGGGCGGTGATCCTGTGCAAGCTATTATTCATTATTTCGCTAACAGCGCGCTAAACATACTGCTGATTACCTTGTGTTTAGCGCCTTTGTCACGACGTTTTAAATTGCCAAGCTTGTTAGCGTTTAGACGGCTTATTGGATTGTATGTGTTTGCTTATGCCTTGTTGCACTTGGCCGCTTACTTACTCATAGATCTAGGCTTAGACTGGGGCTTGTTTTGGCAGGAAACCATTAAGCGTCCGTATATTTGGTTAGGCATGCTGGGTTTTGTGGTGTTACTGGCAATGAGTATTACCTCGCTTAAAAAGCTACAGCAAGGGTTAGGGCGCCGGTGGCTGCAATTACACGGCTTTATCTACCCAATTGCTTTATTGGTGGTGATTCACTTTTGGTGGTCGCTTAAATCTGGTTGGCTGGAGCCGGTGATATATTTAGCGATTATTGGCGTTTTGTTTTTTATGCGTAAAGTGCAAATTCAGCGCTGGTTAAGCAGCTTTGCTAAATAGTTAACTTTTCGCATTCCAAAATGCAAAGTTGTTTTTTCCATTGTGTTTTACTTGGTACATCGCTTGGTCGGCACGGTGAAGTATTTGGCTGAAATCTTCATTGTGACGGTGAAAACTACATACGCCAATGCTTAAACTCACGGCCACTTCGATATGGTTGTATTTAAAGGGCTGGTCAAAGCTTTTGAGCAATTGATGGCAAAGCTGTTCTAGCTTTTGTGGTTCGCTATAAGGGACGAGCAGGGCGAATTCGTCACCACCAATCCGCCCACACTTGCCGTGAGTCGGACAGCTATTTTGAATCTGTGCCGCGCAAGCCTTAAGAATATGATCTCCTGCGGTATGACCATGTTGGTCATTAATTGGTTTAAATTTGTCTAAATCAATAAACATTAAGGTGCCGCCTTCATCCCCAATGTTTTGGCAGTAGTCATTAAACTGCGCTTCAAAGGCATGGCGGTTTAGCAAGCCAGTTAAGTTATCTTGATGGGCCAGTTTCGATAAACGATGTTGATCCAAGCGCAACTGGGTAACATCTATATGGGTACCAATCACTCTTAGCGGGTGGTTATCGTCATCATATTGTTGAACCGTGCCGCGGTCTTTTATCCAGCGAGTACTGCCGTCTTGGTGAAGCATCCTATATTCAATATTGTACTCATCGCTATGGCCATGAATCATCGAATCAAAGGCTTTTATCGCCAGTTCTTTATCTTCTGGGTGAAGATTAGACTTCCAGTTTTCGTATAGCGCTTCTTGTTTTGTGGCGGATATACCACAAATTTTTCCGTATTCAGAATTGTAAAGGCTCAGCCGGCCACTAGGGATATGTTGCTCCCATAGTACTAAACCGCTGTCATTTAAGGTGATATTGAGAAGATTTTGGGTGTCTTGTAACTGGTGGGTCAGTTGACGATTTTTCTCTCTTAATTGAGCGATAATATTGTCGCTTTCATCCATAAATTCGACTTTACAATAGTTTTACAATTGTAAGCAGCATATCAAAAAACGGTATGTCATTCCCATACAACTTTTGACTGCTCGGTCAAATATACCAAGTGATTCACTTTTTTTTGGTGTATCACTTGGTTTACATATGGTGTTAGTGTCTGCTAAAAATTACCATGAACCCGTACTAGGCATAGACAACCAAGGTTCTTGTGCAGGTAAAGACTCACCTTGTTGTAAAAGTTCTACTGAAATCCCATCTGGCGATACTATAAATGCCATGTGGCCATCACGAGGCGGGCGGTTAATGGTAACGCCAGCATTTTGTAGCTTTTCGCATAAGCCGTAAATATCTTCTACCGATACCGCAATATGACCAAAGTTACGACCGCCGCTGTAGCTTTCTTGATTGCCATTTTCGTCTGGCCAGTTGTAAGTAAGCTCTAGGCAAGGTGCGTCTTCGGCTTTTACGCGGGCTAAGTCTTCATCTGCGGCTAAGTAAATTAAAGAAAAGCGACCTTGTTCGCTTTCGTAGCGACGGGCTTCGGTCATCCCTAACAAGTTGCAATAAAAGTTAAGTGATTCATCGAGGTCTTTTACTCGAACCATGGTGTGAAGAAACTTCATTTTTATCTTCCTATCGTATGTAAACGTTTATAAATTTATGAGTTACTGAATGTCATATTAGTCTTGAGTAATACAAACATCGCTTGTTGGAATACAACTGCAGCTAAGAATATAGCCCTGTTGTCTTTCATCGTCGGTTAAGCCGCTATCTTCCAATACCTTAACGTCGCCACTTTGCAGTTTTACTTTACAGCTTCCACAAAATCCGCCGCGGCAAGAATAGCTTAAGTTTAATCCAGCCTGTTCGGCTTGCTCTAATAAGTTCTGCTGATTATTGCCTTGAACATAAGTATCCCAGCTATCAAACAGAATATTGACGGGTTTGGTCTCCACCTTCTCTGTGAGTTGGTGGCCAAAGCTTTCTTCATAGTAATCTGACTCGTACACTCCAAGAGCCAGTAGCTGCTCTTTGGCGCTTTGCATAAAGGCTTGTGGGCCACAAACAAACACTGTTCGCTGATCTAAGTCAGCAATGTCCATTAACATGCCGCGATTTAAGCGGCCTTGGTAACCTTGCCAATTGGCAGGGGCGTTCTGAGTAAGGGTGTAGCGAATACTGCAATGTTTAAAGTTATTGCTGAGCTGGGCTAGTTCCGTTTCGGCAATTAAGTCCTGCTCGCTATGAGCGCTGTGTAAAAACACGATATCTTTTTCGATATTCATGTCACTTAAGTAACGAAGCATCGATAGCATAGGCGTTATGCCACTGCCAGCAGACAGCAATAGCAGCTTTTCGTTGTTACTTTGCTCTAGGTGAAAGTCGCCACTTGGCGCGTGAGTGTTTAAGTGCATACCCGGTTTAAGGTTATCGTGCAGCCAGTTAGAGGCTTGGCCGTCGGTTACTCGTTTTACGGTTATAGCTAAGCGATAAGGGCGACTGGGCGAGCTTGATAAAGTGTAATTACGATGAACAGGCTTGCCGTCGATCTCAAGTTCAAGCCCCATGTATTGGCCGGGTAAGTAAGTAGCTTGTATGTGTTTAGGTGGCTCAAAGACAAAGGTTTTTACATCGTGGGTATCTTGCTGAACTGCAATGCAACTTAGCTTAACCGCCTCACCTTGCTGCCACTGTTGAGCTGAGGGAGTGCTAGTAGCTTGGCGTTTTTCAGAGGTATCTGGATACACCTCTGCTTGGCGCGCTTCTAGTACCTCAATGCTGTCGTATAAGCTGATTTTTCCACTATTTAAAGCCACAACATTTTGCCCAAAATACACATTACCGCCGTCACCTTGGCGATATTTAGCGAAGGTAGCAAGCGGCTCTTTATTCGGATGAAACTGACCACTGGCTTGGTCGAGAGTTGTGAATATACAGCGAGAACAAGGGTTTTGTACTTCAAATTCAACTTCACCAATTTTAAAGCGCTTCCAGCCATCTTCGGCAAAAGCCTCGGTGTTTTTTACCACAATATTAGGACGAAATTGTTCCATGCTGTGACGAGCGCTAGAGCGTAAATTGAGATCCTCAAGAGACGCTTCAGAAATCAGTAGTAATGGATAGCCGTCGGCAAAAGAAACCTGACTCTCTCGTTGTTTTACTTTGCGCTGAGATTGCTGACCAAAAAACACCAAGTGACAAGGTTCGCCTAAATACTCACTAAACCAAGCATCGTAAGAGCGGTGGCAATGTTGCGCTTGTACGCTGTCTTTCCAAATCATTACCTCACGGTAATCCTCTGAGAACTCGCTATAAATAATATCAAGCGCTGCCATATTAGGTGCGCGCAAATGCAAACCATCGCGATTTAGCGCGCTATGGACTTGTGCCAACTTAGGGTGAGTTCTTGCGGTAATCTGTATGCCGTCTGGCTGGCAAACAACAAATCGGCGGTCAAAAGCTAAACCGTGTTCCTCAACATAAGCATGATTAAGGTGGATACCGGCCGTTGATTTAATGGGATAAACACTCAGTTGGCTTAGTCGTGCATCACTCACAGTTTTTCTTCCTTCAGCAAATTGGTTTTTCAATACTACTCAAGCTCTTGCGTTCAAGCCATAGTAATTTGGCTGGTTACCATGCTAAAAACTGCTCAGTGTTACTTGGTAATTCCGCATATCAGCTTTATACTGTTTGTATATACAGTTATGAGTGCAGCATATTGACAACACTAGCTTCAATTCAGCGTAAGATTATCCATGTAGACATGGATTGTTTTTATGCGGCTGTGGAAATGCGTGACCAGCCAGAATTAGCCAATGTACCACTGGCGGTTGGCGGTATGCGTAGCGGCCGAGGCGTATTAACTACCTGTAATTACATTGCCCGTCAATATGGTATTCGCTCGGCGATGCCAACTCATAAAGCTATGCAACTTTGCCCAGATTTAGTGCTAGTGCCGCCACGTATGGCCGCCTATCAAGATGCCAGCCAGCAAGTGCAGGCCATTTTTCATGATTATGCTGACGCAATAGAGCCATTATCTCTCGATGAAGCCTACCTAGACGTAACCAGTAGCCAAGCCTGCCGTGGTTCAGCCACCTTAATTGCCGAGCAAATTAGGCAAGATATCTTTGATAAAACCGGTTTAACCGCCTCGGCGGGGGTCGCTCCTGTAAAATTTCTGGCCAAAATTGCTTCAGACCTCAACAAACCCAATGGCTTATTTGTGATTAAACCGGAGCAGGTGAGCGAATTTATTGAAACCTTAGCCCTAGAAAAGATTTCTGGTGTAGGCAAAGTGAGCATTGAAAAACTGCATCACCAAGGGCTTTACACGGGGGGAGATATTCGTCGCGCGGAGCGAGATAAACTAAAACAAATTTTTGGCAAGTTTGGTGAGATGTTATGGATGCGCTGCCAAGGCGTGGACGAGCGGGCGGTCAGTAACGACCGGCAACGTAAATCGGTAACGGTGGAGCGTACCTTTGCGCAAGACGAAGGCGACCAAGGTATTTTGGTGGAACGTTTAATGGCTTTACTGCCAGAGTTACAACGCCGTAGTGAAAAGCACCTTAAACAAGCCAAAATGAATAAATTAGGCGTAAAGGTGAAATTCGCTGATTTTCAGCAAACCACCAAAGAGCAGCAATGCCAACAAATTGATGAAACAACCTTATTGGAGTTGTTTAACGAAGCGCTAGCAAGAGGTAAGGGCAAAGCCGTACGATTGATTGGTTTGCATATTGGCCTAGCGCCAGAGCAGCAAAATCAGTCACCGCAACTGATTTTGCCGTTTTAGTTCTGTTATTTAGTTATCTCGCGGTCGTAACTTAATCGCTTAGCGGCATCTAGCGTTAGCATTTGCATAAAGGCACGAGTTTCTGCATCGCTGCCTGATGGTGTGCCTGAATTACTCCCTGCACCAAATACGTTGGTGGGCACATTGCGTTTAGCAAAAGCATCAGCCCAAAGCGCTTGAATTTTCACTTCCGCTTCCAGTTTTTGCGCCAAGGCGTTATCGGCTTCTAAAATTACTCGTTTTTGATAGGCTTCAGCTTCGGCCAATGTTTGCTGGGTTTCGGCTTCAATACGTGCTTTTTCTAAATTGATTTCAGCGGTTTCTTTAGAAATTTTCGCTTGAGCTTTTAATTTTTCAGCATTGGTAATCGCTAACTGCTTATCAGTTTGTGCTTCAGTGGTTTTTTGTATTTGCTCTACTTTCGCTTTGGCCTGACGTTCGGCAACTTCACGCTCACCGCGAGCGATGGCTAATAAACGTTGCTCTTCTTCTTGAACACGTTGCTCTCTGGCGATTGCTCGGTCGGCTGATGCCTTTTGTTTTAATTGCATACGCTCGATAAATTTAGCATTAGGGCGCATATCGGTGATGAGAGCAGATACTACGGTTACTCCAAAATCGGTGAACCGTTGTGATTTACGTAAAGGTAGTCCGTCTTCCCCAAGTACTTTATTTACCACAAAAACGGTTTTGCTATTATCGCCATACTCATCTTGGTCGGTACCTAAAGCGGCATTAGCACTGCCTGTTGATTGTTTAGAATGAATGATAATTTCTTCTCGTTTAACCAATAAAATACCGCTGTTCATTTGGTTTTCAAATTCAGAGTTGAACTCGGTGCGTCCGCCTGCGTAATACTCCTCTGCAGCCATTAAAGATGCGTTGGCTTGCAAGGTTTCTTTAAATGCAGGAATGAGAGCGGTGCGTAGCAAGTTTTCTGGTGATCTAAACTCGTGGGCTAGGTGGAGAAAAGATTCATGATCTGAAGGGATTGAAAACCGCACCGTCGCTTCTGCGTGGGCATCAACTTGGTCCAAAAACATGATGCTCATTGGTGGCAAGCTAGCTGAAGAATTGTCAGAATCTTTTTCGGCTCGAATTGAGTTGGTAGATGAGCCCGATAAGGCCTGAACTGTCATGGCTCTTTTCCATGAATTATATCGACCAAAAGGGTAAAACTTGTAGCCGACCTCGGTTACTACCGCTTCGTTACCGGTTACTGTTCTTACGTGATAAATGTAACCTGGCTCAGCGTAGAAGAATGAGTTACTTAAGGTGTAAATGAGTCCCGCAATCATCACTAAACCAGCCACAAACTTAACGTTAAATTTGAAACCACTGCTTAGCTTATTGATTTTATCCAAACTTAGCTTTTTATCTAAGGTGTCTTCACTCATTACTAGATCCTTCTAATTGTTTTATATCGATATTTAATGGCGCAGGATACTAGCACAAGTTGATTAATGCTTGATGGAAATGTCATTAAAATAGAGAAAAAGTTTAGAAGAAAGCGAGAGGGGCTAGTTGATTTGAAAATGTATCGAGTAATTAAGATACCAAGCTGGCAGGGCGCCAGCTTGGTAAGTAGCGCTTACACTTTTACGGGAGCGTTTTTCAATACAGCTACCAATAGCTGCCAGTACTTTTCTACAGCGGCAATTTCTACTTTTTCGTCTGGGCTGTGTGGGAACTTGATGGTTGGCCCAAAAGACGCCATATCCCATTCAGGGTAAGCACTTTTAAACAAGCCACACTCTAGTCCTGCGTGAATCACCATGACATTCGGGCACTTGCCAAACAGTTCTTGGTAGCTGTCTTGAACGAGAGTTTTCATTACCGAGTCAGTTTCTGGCTTCCAACCTGGATATGCACCAGAGAACGAAACGGAAGCTGAAGTAAGGCTGAACAAAGAGGCTAGGCTGGCTTCTACTTGTAAACGGCTAGAGTCAATTAGCGAGCGCACCAACACTTTAATATCGATGCTGTCAGCGCTTTGGCTAATTACACCAAGGTTAAGTGATGTTTCTACCACGCCTTCAACTGCTTGGCTCATGCTAACAACGCCGTTGGTACAAGCATTTAAGCTGGCAACAATTTGCTGAGAAAGCTCGCCAGTTAAGCTTTGGCTTGGCGTATCAATAGCGGCAGCGGTGATCTCTAAGTCAGTTTCTACTGCACCAAATTCACCGACAATGTCGTCGATTTGGCTAGCAATAAACTGCGCTAAAGCGGCCTGTTGTTCAGCTTTATAAACCAGCTTAGTGCTAGCTTCGCGTGGAATAGCGTTACGTAAACTACCGCCTTGAATATTGCACAATACAGGTTCAAAACCTTGCTGTTGCATGGCCGCTACAATACGAACTAGCAGTTTATTAGCATTGGCTCGACCGGTATCAATGTCACAGCCAGAGTGACCACCTTTTAAGCCTGTAACACTTAACTCAATCGCTAGTTGTTGGGTGTTGGTCGCTTGATATTCGCTAGCAAAGCTAATGCTGGTATCGCCGCCACCCGCACAACCCATGTACACTTCGCCTTCTTGCTCAGAGTCGGTGTTGATTAGCAGCTTGCCTTCTAATACACCCGCCTGTAGGCCAAAAGCGCCGGTCATGCCCGCTTCTTCATCAATGGTAAATAGTGCTTCGATTGGGCCGTGTGCAATATCGTTGCTGGTAAGCACGGCTAGAATAGACGAGCCACCAATGCCGTTGTCAGCGCCTAAAGTGGTGCCTTCAGCGGTAACCCAGTCGCCATCAATGTAGGGGCGAATAGGATCTTTAGTGAAGTCGTGTTGGGTATCGTTGTTCGCTTGCGGCACCATATCTAAATGGGCTTGTAGAATCACACCTTGGCGATTCTCCATGCCAGCGGTAGCAGGCTTTTTAATGATCACATTGCCAACAGCATCTTGAAAATGTTCAAGCTGATGCTCAGTAGCTAAACCGGTCACCCAATCGATCATGGCTTGTTCATGCTTAGAAGGGTGAGGAATAGAACACATGGTTTCAAAATGCTGCCACAAGGCCTGTGGTTTTAGCGAAGATAGTGTAGACACAAAGTCACCTTAAAATCTGTATTTGTAGAATGAATGAGACTGTAGCAGCTCAATTATATGAATATAAGCCTGTATTAAGCTATTTAGCTGGAATAATTGTTTATAAACAAGTTCTGATTCAGTAGTGCATTAAATTCGTCTTGATGGTTAGCATGATAATCACTATCAAGAAAGTCCTAACGCTGGCAGATAATCCAAATAAATGTGCTGTTCTAGCGGATATTAACGCTGTGAGTTGGTGATTTTAGGTTTTTTTGCTGATCTAGCGCAGGTTGGCTTCATCATCCGGTAGCATCTTACTTAGGCCACGAATATAATGCCTCGCGATTTCCGCTGTTAGCTTTAATGGAATGCCTAACAACGGCCAACTAAACCACTGTCTGTCCAAGGAACATACACTGCTATGTTAGAGAAACTATTTAAATTGAAAGCGCATGGCACTGATGTGCGCACAGAAGTCATTGCGGGTTTAACCACCTTCTTGACCATGGCCTACATCATTTTTGTAAACCCTAGCATGCTGGCTGCCACAGGGATGGATCAAGGCGCAGTATTTGTTGCGACTTGTTTAGCTGCAGCGGTTGGTTGTTTCATTATGGGCCTTTATGCCAACTATCCTATCGCTCAAGCGCCGGGTATGGGCTTAAACGCATTCTTCACGTATGGCGTTGTACTTGGCATGGGTCATAGCTGGCAAGTGGCCTTAGGTGCGGTGTTCTTATCGGGTGTTATTTTCATTTGCTTGAGCTTGTTTAAAGTTCGTGAGTGGATCATCAACTCAATTCCGCAAACATTACGTGTAGGTATTGCTGCCGGTATTGGTTTGTTCCTTGGTTTTATCGCCCTTAAAAATGCTGGCATTGTGGTAGACAACCCAGCTACGTTGGTGAGCTTAGGTCACGAGAACCCACATCAGATGATTCTAGCAGCATTAGGCTTCTTCCTGATTATTGGCCTTGAG
This sequence comes from Agarivorans sp. 2_MG-2023, assembly GCF_030548085.1. Lineage (NCBI taxonomy): Bacteria > Pseudomonadati > Pseudomonadota > Gammaproteobacteria > Alteromonadales > Alteromonadaceae > Agarivorans > Agarivorans sp. 2_MG-2023. The sequence goes on along the minus strand of NZ_JAUORQ010000015.1, from coordinate 43,635 downwards.
TACCGCAAAGTTAAAGGTGGCGTGCTTATTTCTATTTTGGCGATTACGGTATTGTCGATTGTATTGGGTTACACCCAATATGGCGGTATTGTTTCTATGCCACCTAATCCAGCTCCTACCTTTATGCAGCTAGATATTATGGGCGCTTTAGATGTGACCATGATCAGTGTTATTTTTGCTTTCTTGTTTGTTGATTTATTCGACACAGCTGGCACCTTAACTGCGGTTGCTCAGCGCGGTAAATTGCTGGATGAAAACGGCAATCTACCAAACCTTAGAAAAGCACTGTTAGCTGATTCTAGTGCCACTATTGCAGGCTCTATGCTGGGTACATCTAGCACCACTTCTTACGTTGAAAGTGGCGCGGGTGTAGAAGTGGGTGGCCGCACTGGACTTACCGCTGTAGTGGTTGGTGTGCTATTTATCTTAGCGCTATTGTTCTCGCCATTGGCTGGAATGATCCCTGCCTACGCTACCGCTGGTGCCTTGTTCTACGTATGTACTTTAATGCTATCGGGCCTTATTAACGTAGACTGGACCGACTTAACCGAAGCCGCTCCGGCTGCAATTGTGGCTATTTTAATGCCGCTGTCGTTCTCTATTGCCGACGGTATTGCAATTGGTTTTATCTCTTACGCCGCGATTAAGCTGTTAGCTGGTCGCCATAAAGAAGTACCGTTAAGCGTTTGGGTACTGGCTGTAGTATTTGTACTTAAGTTTGCATTTTTCTAAAGCTGACTAAAACCTCATAACAAGCAAGGTCGTCACAATGTGGCGACCTTTTTTTATGGTATATTTTATTCATTAATAAGACTGCGAGTAAGTTGTTGTGAAGGAAAATCTATCCGAAGTATTGTTTAAGCCACGTATTAATGTGGTAGAAACCTCCACTGTTTCAAACTCTAATGCTGCTCAATCAACCGCTATAGGCCAAGAAGATGGCAGAAACTGGTATCGCTTGTTACGCCGAGAATACTGGGCATGGTTAGGCTTAGACCCCATTGAAACCGAGCGTTTGTTTGCCAGTATCGCCATGTGCGACAAACCACGTACCAGCGAGTTGTTAGACACCATCGGTGGTTACCAACCAGGTAACTGGAATTATGAGTGGATGCAGCGTGCGGTAGGGCATCAAGTTAAGGCTAAACAAGCCGCCGAAGAAGGTGAACAACAGCAGGCCTACAGTGAGTTTTTACAAGCCAGCTACAGTGCCACTGTAGCGGCTTATCCGCACTTTAAAGGGGACGATTTAGCCACTTCTGCACATGCGCTTGCTCATAGTAATTTTGTGTCTGCTATGGAGCACAGCCAGTATCAATGCAAAATTATTAATGTACCTATTGAAGGCAAACAAGTGCCTTGTTATTTGCATTTACCTGATACCGATTCGGTAAAACCGGTGGTGTTAGTAAGCGGCGGATTAGATACCATTCAAACCGAGTTGTATCCGTTTTTTGAGCGATTCTTAGCACCGGCCGGCATTGCCATGCTGTGTATCGATTTGCCTGGAGCAGGGCATTGCTCTCACTGGAAATTGCAACAAGACAGCAGCAAGATCCACTTAGCCGTGCTAGATCATCTCCCTGAAGTGCCATGGGTTGATCATGCCCGTGTTGCCATGTTGGGTTATCGATTTGCTGGCAACGTAGCAGCACGTTTGGCATTTATCGCCTCGCAACGTTTGCGCGCAGTAGTGACGGTGGGTGCCCCAGTAGACCGATTGTTTACCGATATTCAGCGTTTCCAAAACTTGCCACAAATGTATCAAGACTGTTTAGCCAATCGCAGCGGGAGCAATGCAGGCAATACCGAAAGCTTGTTTTATCGTTGTTTGCCCTTGTCCCTCAAAACCCAAGGTATTTTAGGTGGGCCACGCACCAAGCTACCTATGTTTGTGGTGGGGCGTAAGAATGATGCAATTAGCCCGCAAACCGATATCTCTTTGTTAAATATGGCTTCATCTCATTGTGAAGTTGAAATGCTAAAAGAGGTGGATTCACTAGAAAATTACAACCAAATCTTCACAAAGGTCACGCATTGGCTACAAAAGCAATTGTGATTTCAGTTAATTGTGGTCATTATGGTGATACCAAATGTTGTTGAACAACCATCACTGTGGAGAGATTAAGCGCATGGAAGTGACTTGGCCAAGCCATGGAAAGTTGACCTCGAGATTTACCGCTATGGGGCCGTACTTTCGCAAGGAACATAGTAGTAAAGAACAGTACTTTTTTGATTGCCTAGCCTCTTGTGTTAGCGACAAACCAGCAGCAGAAGAACGTGAGTTTTTTGGCTGGTGGTTAGAGCTACGTGTGAGCGAAGACAATTTTGAATACCATTACTGGTTCGGACTATATGACAAGCAGGGTGAGTGGCAAGAAGGCGCCATTCCAGCAAAACACCAAAAAGAAGTTCAAGACTCTTTAGACGTGTTTTACCAAAAGCTGCTAGATACCCTACAAAAGTTAGAACTTAGCGTTAGCGCTGCTCCCTCGTTATCCCCCAATTTGGCTCTCCCGGCAGCTTAAGCCGAAGAGTTCCGCAAAAAAAATGGCGCACAGAGTCTGTGCGTCTTATTAATATCAGGTAGAATACTCGCTTTGCGTTTTAGCCGAGTTGGAATAATTAACAAGCATGTTGAAGCAAACCATTGTAGTTAAGTTAGGCACCAGTGTGCTTACTGGAGGCACCTCTAAGCTTGATCGCGCCCATATGATTGAGTTAGTGCGACAGTGTGCATTGTTGCGTAAAGCCGGTCATCAGCTGATTGTGGTCTCTTCAGGTGCCATTGCGGCAGGGCGAGAACACCTTTCGCTCACGCACAATAACATTGCGCCTACTATTGCCAACAAGCAAATGTTGGCAGCGGTAGGCCAGAGTAGATTAATTCAAACCTGGGAAAGCCTGTTTGGCATCTACGATATGCATGTTGGGCAAATGCTACTCACGCGAGCAGATTTAGAAGATCACGAACGCTTTCTCAACGCCAAAGATATACTCAAAGCGTTGTTAAAACACGGTATTGTGCCAATCATTAATGAAAACGATGCAGTGGCAACGGCTGAAATAAAGGTTGGCGACAATGATAACTTGTCGGCGCTAGTCGCTATTTTGGGTGAAGCAAACAAGCTACTACTGTTAACCGACCAACCCGGTTTATATACCGCTGATCCTCGCAACAACCCAGATGCTAAATTGATTGAAGTCGTACCGGAAATTAGCGCGTCTATTGTTGCCTTGGCTGGTGGCAGTGTGGGGGGCTTAGGTACCGGTGGAATGGCTACCAAGCTGCAAGCTGCCGAAGTTGCTGGCAGAGCAGGGGTTGAAGTAATTATAGCTGCAGGCCATGCTGAAAATGTGATTACCCGTTTAGTTGAAGGGGAAAGCGTGGGTACACGGTTCCCTACCGACAATACCTCCCTCGAAAATCGCAAACAGTGGATTTTGGCCGGTTTTCCGCCAGAAGGTGAGTTGGTATTGGATGATGGTGCTTGTAAGGCGATTATGGATTGTGGTTCAAGCCTGTTACCAAAAGGCATCACCGCTATTCGGGGCAAGTTTAGTCGCGGAGATGTAGTGCGTATTGTCGATAGCAAAGGTTTAGAAGTTGCTCGCGGTGTTTGTCGCTATCAAGCCAAAGCGATGGACTTAATAAAGGGCTTACATTCAGAGAAAATTGAAGAAACCCTGGGGTATGGCTACGGGCCTGTTGCTGTTCATCGTGACGATTTAGTATTGAAATAGGAATTCCAAATGAGTTTACAAACACTAGGGCAACAAGCCAAACAAGCTAGCTTTGATTTAGCAACCTTAAGTACTAGCCAAAAAAATGCAGCGCTAGCGGCCATTGCCGATCAGTTAGAAGCTCAACAAGAGCGCATTCTTGCGGCCAATAAAATTGATGTAGACGCAGCACGCCAAAATGGATTATCTGAAGCTTTGCTGGACCGTTTAATGCTAAACAGCGAGCGCTTAGCGGGCATTGCTGGCGACGTGCGTAACGTTATTTCACTTAACGACCCTATCGGCAGCGAGATGGATTGCCGCGTATTAGAAAACGGCCTGCGTTTATCACGCCGCCGTGTGCCATTAGGTGTAGTAGGGGTCATTTATGAAGCACGCCCTAACGTAACCATTGATATTGCTGCTTTATGTTTAAAAACTGGCAACGCCAGTATTTTGCGTGGCGGTAAAGAAACCTTCCATTCAAACATGGCGCTAGTGTCGGTCATTCAATCTGCCTTAGAGCAAACAGGTTTGCCAGCGGCAGCAGTGCAATACATTGAAAAACCTGATCGCGAATTAGTAGGCGAATTACTGCGCTTAGACGATTACGTGGATATGATTATTCCGCGTGGTGGTGCGGGTCTGCACAAAATGTGTCAAGAGAACAGCACCATTCCAGTGATTATTGGTGGTTTTGGCATTAGCCATATCTACGTAGATAACTCGGTCGATTTGTCTGCAGCTCTTAATGTTATTGAGAATTCCAAAGTTCAGCGTCCTTCTGCCTGTAATGCGCTAGACAGCCTATTGGTTGATCAAAACGTTGCCGCAGAGTTATTGCCAATGTTGGCCGAGTGTATGAACAATTCATCGGTTAAATTAGTGGCTACCGAAAACGCCATGGCGGGTTTAGCCAATGCCAAAGACTTGCAAGCTGCGGGCGAAGGTGACTTTGATACCGAATGGCTAAGCTACACCCTAGGGGTGAAGGTAGTGGCAGACGTAGAAGAAGCGATTGCTCACATGCGTACCCATAATGCTAGCCACTCAGATGCAATATTGTCGAACAACCTAAATGCCGTAGAGCGCTTTGTAAATGCAGCAGGCTCTGCCGCGGTATATGTAAATGCCTCTACGCGCTTTACTGATGGCGCTCAGTTTGGTTTAGGCGCCGAAGTGGCAGTATCTACCCAAAAGCTGCACGCTCGCGGCCCAATGGGCTTAGAAGAACTCACCAGCTACAAGTGGGTGGGCATTGGCGACATGTTAGCTCGCCCGTAAGCAGCAACTGCCTTACACTAAAAGCCTGCATTGCAGGCTTTTTTTTTAGCGCTTAGGAGTTTTAATGTCGCGACAGCTGTGGTTAATTCGCCATGCTAAATCCAGTTGGGATGAGCCCCATTTGGCAGATAAGCAACGCCCCTTGGCACCGCGAGGCCATAAGGCCGCGCAGTTAATGGCTAGCCACTATGCCAAGCAGTTCTCGCAACTAGAACTCGTGCATTACTCTCCAGCACTGCGCGCCCAGCAAACTTGCGAATATTGGTTAGAACAGCGCAGCCAATACCTTAAAGGAAGTGCTCTAGAAGTCGACCTTCAAATAAGCTGTGAAAACAGCTTATATACCTTTCGCTGGGCCGATTTGCTGGTACATATTCAAGCCTTACCTAATCAAATAAACAAGATTGCTTTGGTAGGGCACAACCCTGCCTTTGAAGACTTGGTTAATTACCTAACGGGTGAAGACTTAATCAAGTTTCCTACCGCGAGCCTAACGTTGATGGAAGCTGATTTAGAATGGCAGAATTGGAGCGAGTACAGTGCCTGTTTACGCTTGTTTGATACACCTAAGAAGTTGGCCGAAAGGCTATAGGTTTGTTTTTGGGGTATCGGATATGTTCTAGTTGCTTGGAATGAGCGCTGTCGTAAGGGGACCAAACAGCGTCTTGCCGGGGTTGTGGCTACGAAACGCCTGTTATGCACTAACAAGCATATCTACTTGATACTTTTCACCTGATTCCAACGTTAGGTAACTAACCGCCACCAACTCTCCCTTGGAAGTGAGTAGGAAGCCGGTATTGAACTCTATAGCGCTAAAATTATCAGGGGCACTCTGTACAAAGCGGGATTTTGCCGTCAACTTAAGAGCCTTAATGGCTTTACGAATGAGCTTATGTTTGGGAGCAAACAGATAAAAGAAATTATTGGATAACCAATCAATTTTTAACGGTTTCAATCGGAACAGAGCTTCTGCCTTAAGATAGTCCTTAACCTTTAAATCAAACTCACTTGAGTTGAGCTTTGACTCAAGGAAGTCGAGAGAGAATTCTTTTAGTTTCTGTTCCATATCCATTTTTATTACCGAGTATTGCTGAGTTTTTTACCTGTCTTATAAGCTGGCATAAACACCTTATTTGCTTGGGTGAAGTGTCTCCTGAATCGGTTCAACTACAGCGGCTGATTGATTTGCTTTGTTAGTAGCTATGGCGATAGACCGTTTTCACTTACCTTTTTTATAGGCAATACCATCTATTTGGACATGGAGCCCTGACTCTCCACCTTGATGAGCGAAGTCAGTTGAAATGGTTTTCCTAGCTGGATAGCCATTTGTAAAACGTTCTTTCATGACCTTTTCTAACAAAGGAATATTCCATACATCTCTAAACAGGACATCTATCTTCACTACGCTATCGAGAGTTAAGCCTTCCATTTGTAGCTTTCTAGCCATGTCGTCGAAAGCTCCATTTATTTGCGCTTCGACACTTTCTCCAACATTGCCTACACAATACCCTAGAAAAATGTAGTCTCCTGCCACAACATAACCTGAGTGAGCCCATTCATCATTTACATCACACCTTTTAATTTCACCCATGATACTCCTCGATATTAGTAATTTTCGTTGTATCACCTAACGCCGCGTCAAATAGACTGAAATGTGGAGCGGTAGCGGATATAAGCTTGTGTTTTTATTGGTCTTATCTGTTTTTTCGTCTTGTTGTATGCCTATTGCGAGAAAACCTTTTTTGCCCTTTCTAAGGAACTTACAAAGCCTTCAACTCCCTCATGCATTGGGGTTTTATCACCATGTTTTTTATCTAACGTGTCTGAGGCATTTTTAGAAACTGCGTCAATAGCAGAACTTAATAGCTTATTCATTAATGCTGGATCTGATTGTTCTAGTGCTTCAATTTGCATTTTAAAGTTTTGATAAGACTTCGCTAAAGCTTCTTTATGTGCATACTCTTGCTGTAACCTTTGTGTTTCACTTCTTCTTTTAGATGCAAATAGAGTTAGCCATAAAACAGGAAGCACAATAGGTAATTTATATAAAATATTTGAAACAAGTTTACTAAGGTCGGTAACTTCTACGAACCTAATAAACAACCACCCCACCTCTTTAGTTATTGATAAAAATGCAACTAGAACTAAAGCGGTTATTGAACCATAAAAAAGTCTAGAGTATGTTTTAATTGGGGTATCAAATGACTCTTTTAGCTCATGATAAGCTGTTGCTAAACCTGCACTTGTAGCACCAGGTAACAGACTCTCAATTTCATCGTTTAAAGTCTTATACTTTAACTCTTGCTGTTTTTTAAATGCTTCTAAGTGCTTTTCTCGTGCGACTATTTCGGCTTTTAATCCCCCCTCATGCTCTCCCTCTTCATTCTTAACACCAAAAACATCTGTGTGGTATTGTTTGAAGTCTGCTAACTTACTTTTTACTTCATTAAGTAATTCTTTTATGTTTTCAGAATCATTTTCAGCTAACTCTAGGGCATTCTTTACTTCTGACGAAATCGACTCATTTTCAGAATCGCCATCTAGTAGTTCAGTTCGATACTTTTGAATTCTCTCATAATTTTCTTCTAGCTTTTCTTCAAAACTGTTAATTCTAGTTTCTAAACCTTCTTCTTCTGTATCATCAAAATAACTGCTCTCTAGCTCTTTGATTCTGACTTTTGCAGCGTCAGATTCTATAGCATTATTCTCAGCCTGATTTTTAAAATCACCAAGTTCCGCTAATAATTCCTTAGCTTCGGCTTGAAAAGAAGAAAGATTGGAATTTATTGCCCTTGTATATGCTCCAAATGAAGCACTAGCTGATTGAGCCGCTTTTCCAGCTACAACTTGATAGGGTCTAATGTACGTTAACAAGTTATCTAAATGATTATTTGCATTAGTAATATGGCCAATATTCCTATTACTTTGATAGTGATTTACTTGCTGTAAACATGAGCTAGACTGAGAATGGAAATTATTCCAAGTGGACTCAGGGATTAATTCTGGATCACATGACTTTAGCAGGCTATTTAAAAATACTACCACTTTATTTAGCCTTGCAATCTCTTCAACACTTGTAACAATAGTTTCATCATCAACGATAACTTCTTCTACAATTTCTACTATTCCTTTCCAATTGGTCTGAAAAGGATGATTCTCAAATGTTTCAGTCCAACGACTCATACTACTTCCTATTTTTATCTGCAATGGCTAACGTTGGCATATAACAACTTATTATATAATTGATAAAGGCCAGATTATCACCTTTCCTGAACTACATCAGTCACCTAGATCGAAAAATAACAAAAACATCAGCATAAAAGAATGTAAGCCTTTTGGGGAAAGAAGGAATCGCCGTTTAGCGTCATGAAACGAAGGGGTCTTGCTCGAAAAAAAGTAAAAAAGGAAGGGAAAGTTGGATGCCGGGAAGTATCAGTCAGGGCTAAAGTATATTGGTTATGAGCATAAGCATAAGCAGTTTATAAATTTACCTTCTTTCTCTTGAAACTCCGTCAGCCAACACCAGTAATTTTTGATGCTTCCCACAAAGCATTTTAATCTAAGTTGTCGCCTTTATGCCCTATGCGTAGGCTGCTTAATAAAACAAAGCGGTAACGCTCAGTAAGGGGCTAAATGACTCATCTAAACCTAAGCCAAAATTGGCGGTTAACTTCTCCTGATTACCCTGAAATTGATATCGCCTGCCAAATCCCTGGTGATAATCATTCAGCCTTGCTAAACGCAGGCTTGATACCAGAACCTTACTCGAAATGTAACGAACAAGATGTGCAGTGGGTAGGGCAAGCCGATTGGCAACTGAGTACTGAGTTTGAGCTAAGTGATGAACAGCTAAATCATGATTTTATTGAGCTGTCCTTAAGCCGAGTAGATACGGTGGCCGACGTTTACTTAAATGACCAATTACTGGCCAGTTGCGACAATATGTTTCGCTTATGGCGCTTTAACATTAAGCCGTTTGTTAAAGCTGGGACTAATCAGCTTCGGGTGTATTTTCATCGCGCCGATGTTGCCGCTAAGCAACGCGCTGACACCCTGCCTTTTGTTGTGCCTTCGTCCATGGGCAATAACCAAATCCCCTATATGAACAGTTTGCGTAAAAGCCAATGCCACGCGGGTTGGGATTGGGGCATTTGTTTAATGGTGAGTGGTATTTATGACCCGGTGCAAATTAAGCTGGCCAATCAAGCGAGATTGTTAAGTACCCAAGTAGAGCAGCACTGGCAAGGGCAAGCTGTTGAGCTGGTGATTACCATAAAGCATGACCTTGATTGCTTGCAGCCTATTCACCTTAACTTTGACGACCAACATGTAGAGGTTATCCCAGAGCTTGATAGCCAGACCAGCGTGGCGCGCATTCATTTAGACAACCCAAAGCTGTGGTGGCCAGCAGGTTACGGCGAGCAGCCTTTATATTTGCTGCAAGTTAAGTTGGCTGAGCAGCTTATTGAGAAAAAAATTGGCTTGCGAAGTTTGGCGTTAGAGACTCAAAAAGATCAACATGGTGCTGCCATGACCTTTATTATTAACGGTTGCCCCATAACTGCCAAAGGTGCTAATTGGATCCCGCTGGATGCGATGCCATCACGGCATACACCAAAACGCTACAGGCAGCTGTTAAGTGATGCTAAAGCTGCCAACATGAACATGATTCGTGTGTGGGGCGGCGGCCAATATGAGGCCGATGACTTTTATCAGCTGTGTGATGAATTGGGCTTAATGGTGTGGCAAGACATGATGTTTGCCTGTTCATTGTATCCCTCTACCGATGACTTTGTGGCCAATGTGCAGCTTGAGTTAGCCGACCAAATACAGCGCTTACGCGACCATAGCTGTATTGTGCTGTGGTGTGGTGACAACGAAGTGATTGGCGCCATTAATTGGTATCCCGAATCTAAAGCTAATCGTGAACGTTATGTGGTGAATTACGACAGGCTTAACCGTGCGATTCAACAAGTGGTTGAGCAACACGATGCTAGCCGCGTATTTTGGCCCAGTTCACCTTGTAATGGCGCATTAGATTACGGTGATGCGTGGCATGATGATAGCCAAGGCGATATGCACTATTGGGATGTATGGCATTCGGGTAAATCCTTTGCGGCTTATCAAACCATAAAACCACGTTTTTGCTCTGAGTTTGGTTATCAATCTTGGCCATCCTTGGCCGAGGTAAAAACCTTTGTGGAGCCTGAAGACTGGAACGTAACTTCGCCCACCTTTGAGAATCATCAAAAGAATCCAAGCGGTAATAGCATTATTACTGAGATGTTTACTCGACTGTTTCGCTTTCCTGGCTCTTTTGAGCAGATGTTGTATTTAAGCCAAGTGCAACAAGCCTTGGCGATTAAAACCGCTTGTGATTATTGGCGGGCTAATAGCCCAGTTTGCCGAGGCATGTTGTATTGGCAGCTTAACGATAATTGGCCAGTCAGTTCGTGGTCGAGCATTGAATACAGCGGCCGCTGGAAGCAACTGCATTACCATGCAAAACGCTTCTTCGCCCCGCAATACCTAAGCTTTGTAGAAAGCGATAAGGCTTTGGAGTTGCGCCTTATTAACGATAGCGCGAGTGCTAGTGTATTAGATTGCCAATTGCAGTTTGTTAGTTGGCAAGGAGGGGTAAGTTTTAGTAAGGCGCTAGAGCTTAATATAGCTGCCGATGCTAACGATGTGGTTTGGACGATGCCTTTGGCTGAGCTTGAGAAACAGCGTACTCAAGGCTTTTACATTGTGCAATGGCGCTCAAACGGAGACGAACTGCAAAACACTTGGGTGGGCGAAACCTATAAAAGCTTAGCGATAGCCAAAGCAGAAGTGAGTGTTCAGCTCGATGAGGCAAACCAACGCATTACTTTAAGCTCCGACAAACCTGCTTTTTTTGTTCATTTAGAAAGCGACGCCAGTGGCCGTTTTTCTGATTCAAGTTTCACTTTGCTGCCACAGCAACCAATAAGCCTTAACTATATTGGTGATGAGTTTGAGCGCATGGCGGCTAGCCTTAGGATTTATCATTTGGCTGACAGTTATTAGCGCCCGATTAGTTAAGTTCCCAAGTTTTAGCCGCGTCTAGCAGTGCGCTTAGCTCTGGCTTTGCGCTGGCACTGGCTTTTATGCACAAGCCAATGCTGCGATACATACGTGGCGCGAGTAACTTAACTTGTTGTAAATCGGCGGAGGTTTCTAATACGCCAGTAGGCAAGAATGATATGCCTACACCGGCGCTGACCAGGTGTTTTACTTGGGTTTTATGTTGGGCCTTGGCCACTAGATTTACTGCAAATCCTTGCGAGGCCAGCAAGCTTAAGGTTTGCTGATGAGCTTCGCAGGCCACGCATTCAATAAAGTCGTAGTTGTTTAGCGCGGCAATCTCTACTTGCTGCTGCTTGGCAAGTTCGTGCTGCTGAGGTACACACAATACGTAATCTTCATCCCACAGTGGAATAAATAATTCGTCTTCTTGCTTTAATACATCAAGGCTTAACCGAGCTTGCGCTTGAGTATCTTGATCGTCCAATAATTCAAATTTAAACAAGGGCTGTTGTTGCTTACAGTGAGCGATGAACTTAGCAAACAAGCTGGGGCTAATATCGTGAAAGTTAGCGAGCTTTAGCGGCAAGCTAGCCGGTAGGTTGGCAAACAAACTAGACATTTTATTCAACTGCCCCAGCGCTTGAACTGCCAAAGGATATAAATGGTGAGCTAGGTCGGTTAAATCTACGCCGCGTTTGTGGCGCACAAACAGTTGCACCTCTAGCTCTGCTTCCAGTTGTTTAATGGCCGAAGACAGTGACGGTTGCGACACAAAACAGCGCTCGGCCGCTGCCGTCATCGAGCGTTCTTCAAATACTGCCACAAAACATTTAAGTAAACGTACATCCATAATTAAAACCTATGGTAACCAGAGGAAAACGATATTTTACACCTATATAAACCAGAACTATAGTTAGCGCCATTACCGAGCAGCAACATTTTTTAGCTGTTTGAGTCCTAAATAAATGTAGATTTGGAGAGTTACTATGTCTAAGCCTTTAGTGGTTATTACGGGTGCAAGTTCTGGTATTGGCGAAGCTTGTGCAAAAACATTGTCTGCAGCCGGACACCCTTTGTTGTTGGTCGCTCGACGCATTGAGAAACTAGAAGCCCTAAACCTACCGAATACCCTTTGCCGTAAAGTAGACGTAACTGAACTGGGTGATTTTGAAGCGGCGATTAAAGACGCCGAAGCACAATACGGCCCAGTAGACATGTTATTGAACAACGCGGGTGTAATGTTGCTAGGAGCTGCTCACGAGCAAGCACCAAGCGAGTGGAAAACCATGTTAGACGTGAACGTGATGGGTTTACTAAACGGTATTCATCTTGTATTGGCGGGCATGAAGCAGCGCCAGCAAGGTACCATTATTAACGTTAGCTCTATTGCTGGTCGTAAAATCTTCCCAAGCCATGCGGCATACTGCGGTACTAAATTTGCTGTTCACGCGGTAAGTGAAAACATTCGTGAAGAAGTAGCGGGAGACAATGTTCGGGTAACCGTTATTGCCCCTGGCGCGGTAGAAACCGAGCTGCTTAGCCATACTACTAGCCAAGAAATTAAAGACGGTTACGAAGTATGGAAAGAAGAAATGGGCGGTGTACTGAATACTCAAAACATTGCTGACGCTGTAGCTTATGCTTACGGACAACCGCAAAATGTGTGTATTCGTGAAGTAGTATTAGCGGCTACTGGGCAACCTGCTTAGTATTGGCCGTTGAAAGAAAAGAGAGCCTAGGCTCTCTTTTTTGCTTTTTGGATTGCTTTGAGTGTTTGTTGTTAAGAACTAAAAAAAGCCTAGCGGGTTTACGTCGTAACTTACTAATAAGTTTTTAGTATTTTGGTAGTGCGATATCGCCACTTGGTGGGTTTCGCGACCAATTCCCGAGCGTTTATAGCCGCCAAAGGCAGCGTGAGCAGGGTAGGCGTGATAGCAATTTATCCATACGCGGCCTGCTTCAATTTTCCGCCCCATGCGTTGAGCTAGGTTCATGTCTCTGGTCCACACTCCGGCACCCAATCCATATTCACTATCGTTCGCAATTTTTAGTGCTTCGGCTTCATCTTTAAAAGTAGTGACAGAGATTACCGGGCCAAATATCTCCTCTTGGAATACCCGCATGTCGTTGGTGCCTTTTAGTATGGTAGGGCGAACGTAGTAACCGTTGTTGTGCTCACCCTCTAAGCTAGCGGTAACGCCTCCGGTTAATAGCTCGGCGCCTTCATTTTTGCCAATTTCGAGGTAGCTCATAATTCTGTCTAGCTGCCCTTTAGAGACTTGTGCGCCTACTTGGGTATCGGTATCAAGAGGGTCACCTTGTTTAATGGTTTTGACACGCTCTAATACTCGCTGCATAAATTTGTCGTAAATAGATTCTTGAATTAATGCGCGAGACGGGCAGGTACATACTTCACCCTGGTTGAAGAACGCCAATAGCAAACCTTCAATGGTTTTATCTAGGTACTCATCTTCGTGATCCATGACATCGGCAAAGATGACATTGGGTGACTTACCACCAAGTTCCACGGTAGATGGGATCAGTGATTCAGCCGCACATTTTAAAATGTGTTGGCCAATTTCGGTGGAGCCAGTAAAGGCTAATTTAGCAATACGCGGGCTAATGGCTAAGGCTTGGCCAGCTTCTTCCCCCATGCCATTAACAATGTTAATGACGCCTTTGGGCACTATATCTTCAATTAGCTCCATTAATACCAAAATGGACGCCGGAGTTTGCTCTGCGGGTTTTAGCACCACGCAATTACCTGCTGCCAAGGCTGGGCCTAGCTTCCAGGCCGCCATTAACATTGGGAAGTTCCAAGGGATAATTTGACCCACTACGCCTAATGGCTCTGGGAAGTGATAACTCACTGTATTGGCGTCTAGATCGGCAGCACCGCCTTCTTGAGCCCGAATACAGCCAGCAAAATAACGGAAATGGTCAACCACCAAGGGTAAATCGGCATTTAGTGTTTCGCGAATGGCTTTGCCGTTCTCCCATGCTTCTGCCACTGCCAAATACTCAAGGTTTTGCTCAACCCTGTCGGCAATACGCAATAACATATTTGAGCGCTCAGCTACCGAAGTATTGCCCCAGCTTTCTCTGGCAGCATGGGCAGCATCTAGCGCGAGGCCGATATCTTGGGCATCTGAGCGAGCAACCCGGCAATATACTTCACCATTTACTGGTGAAGGATTATCAAAATATTGTCCATTTACTGGGGCGACCCATTCACCACCAATAAAATTGTTGTAGTGCTCTTTAAATGTAATTAATGAACCGCTCGTACCAGGCTGTGCATATAGCATCGTCAATTCCTTTTATAATTCTATTTGTTATTAAAGTGTTTCATTTTGTGGCGCGCTTATGGTGCGCGCTAACCCTATAGAGCAAGGCTTGCACCAAGTTGTAGAAACTTGTTGTTAATGAAATGTAAAGTTATGATTGGCAAGGTAAACAAGTTTCTTGGGCGTGACGGGCTATAAAGCAGCGGAATGACTTAGCGTGTCACACTGTCATTATCTGACACAGTGGAAGTGTTACATTTTGGAACAACGCCATGATTAGCAAGCCGCAATTACCTCGCTCTATTGATGCTTCTTGGCTTCGCAGCCAGCATGCGGGTTTATCTGAGCAAGCTGCACCTACCGAGTTACGCTTATCGTCCAGTGATCTTCAACAGCGCCACTACCAAAACCAACAGCTCATTACCTTGGTAGAGCGTTACGCCTATCCTTTGTTTGAACAGCTTATGGCACATACATCGAGCCGTTTGATTTTGTCAGACATGGATGGCTATGTGATTCAGTATTGGGGAATTGAGCGCTACAGCGATAAGTTGGCGAACATTGCGCTAGAAACTGGCGTGAATTGGCTGGAGCAATACAAAGGCACCAATGCAATTGGTACCGCTATTGCTACCCAAAAAGCGGTGGCAGTAATTGGTGAACAGCATTTTATAAAGCAACATCGTTTTATGAGCTGCACCGCTAGCCCTATTTTTTCGCCAAGTGGAGAGATGATAGCGGTGTTAGATATCACCAGTGAACAGCAGCGACATAATCAACAAACTATGCACCTTAGTAGCAGCTTGGCTCAGCAAGTTGAAACAGCCTTGTTGTGTCAGCTACCGCAAAGCCACTACAGAATTGATTTGGCGGCGCAAGCTCACTTACTTAACTCTGGCTGGCAGGGCATTGTTGTTGCAGATAGTGAAGGCAAGATTGTTGGTCATAACCCAATGGCACAGCAGCTTATTAAGCAGCTCAGTATTGGTGAATCTTTAGCTGAGCACTTAGGTGAGCGATGGAGTAGTGAGGGGCAATCTGATAAAGCCAAATTACATTTGCATACTCGAGCGCTTAAACCAAGTACTGCCAAGTATGAGGTGATTCACGCAGACAGCGAGCAAGATTTTAGCCTTGACCCAACGGTAAATAAGGCTTGGCAGCATGCTGTAAAAGTAGTGAGCAAATCGATTCCACTGTTAATTTTGGGCGAAACCGGTGTAGGCAAAGAACGCTTTGTTAAACGCTTGCATCAGCAAAGCCAGCGCTCGGGTAAATTGTTGCAAGCCGTTAATTGTGCCGCTTTACCCAATGAACTGGTGGAGGCGGAGTTGTTTGGTTACCAAGCAGGCGCTTTTACCGGCGCTAACCCAAAAGGCTTTATTGGCAAAATTCGCCAAGCCGATGGTGGATTTTTGTTTTTAGATGAAATTGGCGAAATGCCCTTAGCCGCACAGTGCCGATTATTGCGTGTGCTGCAAGAGCGGGAAGTGGTGCCTATTGGCGGTAATCAAGCCTTTCCTGTAGATGTGCAAGTGGTGGCGGCTACTCACGTTAATCTAACTGAGCACGTGGCGAGCGATTTGTTTCGAGAAGATCTTTATTATCGGCTGAACGGTTTACAGATTTGCTTACCAGCACTGCGAGAGCGCAGTGATAGAAGCCAGTTACTCAGGCAGTTACATCAGCGTTATTGCACAAATGAACAAAGCATTGACCTTGCACTGTTTGCGAAGCTGCTGGCTTACGAATGGCCAGGAAATATGCGAGAGTTAGATAACTTTATGCAGGTTGCGTGTTTATTGACCGAGCAGCAAAGCCAGTTGAATTGGAATGATTTACCAGAGTCTTTACAAAAGCAGTTAGCGAATTTGCCATTAAGCAGTGATTCACCACCAAACGATCTTAAACAAACCATTGATGAGAATATTGTGTCGGTGTATCAACGCTGCCAAGGCAACATCACTAAAGCCGCCAAGCAGTTGGGGATTAGCCGCAATACGCTGTATAGAAAACTACGTAAGCTGAAATTAAAACGCTAAACAAAAAAGAGAGCCGAAGCTCTCTTTTATTAGGCCTACTTAATGCAATTTATTGAGTTGCGTCAGTTGGGCCGTAAATTTGGTACTCACCTGCCATTTGCAGCACCGAGAACATATGTAATAAGCCGTCGTAGTAGCGCCATTTACCGGTTGGTGTGGCTTGCTTCCATAAACGTTCGGTAAACTCTTTTGCTTCTTGGCTGTTAGTAATCATAGCAGCGGTGCCGTTCATGGCATTTTGGCCAGAGCTGCCCCATTCAGAAACAATACGACCATCCATTTCATGGACTGCGTAGTTTTGTCCTTTACGCTTGTATTCATCCGCGTAGAAACCAATCATGCGGTCAGCGAGTTCTTGCTGTCTTTGGTCAGCGTTAAACCAATGGTGGTCCATGGCAATGTTACCAATCACGCGAAATGCGTCGTAACCTGATTTATGGCTAATATCGTTAAATGACGTTTCTTGCGGGGTACCGTCAAAGGCTGCGTACTCTGAGTACAAACCTGTTTCAGGATGTGCAGCGTTGTATAAGTAATCACGACTAACTTGCGCAGCATCTAACCATAGTTGATTGTCTTCATCTGCCCAGCGACCTAGTAGCTCGTAAAATGCCGCCACGTGGTAAGAAGGGTCTGTGTAAACTCCTAGGCCTTTCTCAGTCACAAACAAAATTTGTTTTTCATCGCGGCTGAACATTGTTACTTGCGAGTCGGTTTCTTGTTTGTTTACCATCGCTTGTAAAATCACGTTAGCTTCGTGTTTATATTGATTGATCCCTTCACCTGCGCCCCAGCGGTTTTCTGCAAAGAATAAGGCCATGGCAAAGTAAAGCTCACCATCTGGTGCTGGGTTTTCTGATTTGTGACCAAATGGCGCTGTCGCATTAAGGTGCCATGCAAAGTAATCTTGGTACCAACCGTCTTTATGTTGCATGTAAGTTTTAGAAAACTTCCATAGCTTGTTAAACATTTCTTGGTCGTCCATTTGCACGGCGATCATCATGCCGTAAGACATACCTTCAGAGCGAATATCGTTACTACCAATGTCTTTAATAAAGCCCATGTCGTCGCCAACAGGGAAGAATACTGCTTCACCGCTTTCGCTACGAGAGTCTGAATAAAAGAGCTGTTGGTAAGTATCGTTAACTTTTTTGCTCACTTGTTCTGGGCTAGCAATACCTAACTCGACAAATGCATTGCGGTATTCACCGCTGTAAAATGCACCAGGCGCGGTGTTTGCTACATTCGCTACAGCTGTGCTTTGTGCTGGTGTTGACGACTTCTCTACTGGCGCAGCGCAAGAGGCTAGGCCTAGCGGTAAAGCGCAAAACGCCACCGTTTTTACAAGCTTGATTAAAGCATTGCTTTGAGTACTCGAAATATTCATTGTCATAATAACGTTCGCTACCTTTTTACTCAGGTTATTGGTTTTCTACGGGTCTATTTGGGAATGGAACTGACTCGTATTTCTACTCCAGACTAGAGTAACTGTGATATTGCTCATACTGTGAATTTGCGTAAAATCCTGTGAAATCTGGATTGTTTGCGTGGCTTCTCATAACGCGATTTACGTTTTTTCATGTTCGCTATTTACAAAAAAAGGTCTGTAAGCACCTATCTTAGTAAAGTGTCGGGTTTCTTTACAGTTGTGCTTTTGTAGTAATTTAAGCAATAAATGGAGTTTTTAGTCATTCAGCTCTAGTCATAAACTTTTCATAAAAAAATAGTGTAAAAGTAGTGATTTTGTAGGTTTTTAATAAAGCGATGGATTGTTCTGCATTTTAAATTTTATCTTGTAGAAGCCAGTGCTTCTTGCTTTATATTTTCAATCATTCCGAATTTTTAAAATTATCAGTAGTGAGCATTTATAGCCGATCTGCTTAGTCATAATGATTAATTGTCATATAATCCCCTAATTTTATTGAAGATTTAGTTATAAGCATTGTGTCGGTTAAACTTACATTAGATGTGATGTGGATCACTGTCTGTTTTTGAGTGAATAGTTAATTAACGATATAAAACAATATCTTATATGGGTTTTCAGGTTTTTTTTAGAACTGGCTTAGTACTTGCGATAGTTGAGGTGCATAAAAGGAAGACTTTTTTTCAACAGCAAAGGACTTGAGCGATGAAAGCACTACTTTCAACCCTAACGACACTCTTGATGGCCGTGTCTATAAATGCAAATGCAACAGTGATGTTAACCAGTGAAAATCCAGCACAAGCACCGGGAGTGGCAACTTATTTAGGTGATTTTCCAACACCTTTTAGTGACCCAGCTTCAGTTATCGGTGTTCCAATGGCTCAAACAGTATTTGATGTAGGCAGTGATATTCGTGCCGCATTCATGTTAGACCTTGATATGTTGGATCAAACGCAAGATGAAGGAACAGGTGGCTACTTAAACGGACTATTGGACCTAGAGTTTTACTGGTTTAATGGCGGCGATTTAGTGTGGCAAAACTACAACCCTTACACGTGGCTTCAAATTGAAGATTGGCAAGCAGATTTTGATGTACTGTCGGTATGGAGTGATACCTCTTTGTTTGATGCTGGTCTAGTGACTAGTGGCGAATGGACAGTAGTTGCAGCCGTTGAGGGCGCGGTAGTAGGCGGGCAGCAGTTTTCTGTTCCTGAGCCTGCGAGCTACGCCTTAGCGTTGTTTGGTTTACTGGCTATTTTTGGAAGAAAAACACGCAATACTTTTTTTGCTAAATAAACATATAACGATTGGCAAGGTCATTAAATGGTCATTTAATTAATCTTGTCAGTAGGTGTTTTTATATGTATTTTATGTTTTATTCGATGTTGTAACTGAAGGAGCCAATTATGGTTTATTTGAAACGGACTTTGACAGCGGCTTTGTTGTTTTCAAGCGGCTATGCCATGGCGGTTGATGCGCCAGCGGCAGCTACGTTGCCGTCTCCAAGTGATTTGTTTGCGGCGATCAATGCGGGTACTCCAATTAGCACTGCTGATTTATTGGCTAGCGCTGGTTTACCCGATTTTGTGCCTAGCCTACCAGGTAACGGTGGTGGCCCTGGCGGCGGTGGTTTAACAGCCTCGCCAAATTAGTCGCTTATAAATTAAAAAGAGAGCCTTGAGGCTCTCTTTTTTTATCTTTAATTTAGTGGTACTTACTTAACTTCTTCGCCTTTGGCTTGTAAGTCAGCATGATAGCTTGAACGCACCAATGGGCCACAAGCAGCATGCGTAAAGCCCATGGCTTCTGCCTTAGCTTTTAGCTCTTCAAACTCTGCTGGTGGTACATAGCGCTCAACAGGCAAATGGTGGCGACTAGGTTGCAGGTACTGGCCTAGTGTTAGCATGGTTACGCCGTGGTCGCGTAAGTCTTGCATCACTTGCAAAATCTCTTCGTTGGTTTCGCCTAAACCCATCATTAAGCCCGATTTAGTCGGTACCTCTGGGTGTAGCTCTTTAAAGCGTTGTAGCAAGGTGAGTGACCATTGGTAATCTGAACCTGGGCGTACTTGCTTGTATAAACCAGGTGCGGTTTCTAGATTGTGATTGAAAACATCTGGTGGAGTTTTATCAAGAATTTCTAATGCGCGATCCATACGACCTTTAAAGTCTGGCACTAGGGTTTCAATTTGAATATGCGGGCTATGCTTGCGAATTTCGCTTACACACTCTGCAAAGTGGGCAGCACCGCCGTCGCGTAAATCATCCCGGTCAACTGAGGTTATCACCACATATTTCAGTTTCATATCCGCGATGGTAGCAGCCAGCTTGGTTGGTTCGTCGGCATCTAAGGCAAGCGGTTTGCCGTGGCCAACATCACAGAACGGGCAGCGACGCGTACATATGTCGCCCATAATCATAAAGGTAGCGGTGCCGTGGTTAAAACACTCTGCCAAGTTAGGACAAGAAGCCTCTTCACACACCGAGTGCAAGTTATGCTTACGCATTGCACTTTTAATTTCGTTAATACGGGTGCTGTCTGATGGAAGTTTGATACGCATCCATTCTGGCTTGCGTAACATGGTTTCCTTTTCAGAGGGTATTACCTTCACTGGAATAAATGCCATTTTGTCGGCATCTCGAAGTTTTACTCCGGGCTCCATACGCGCTTTTTTTGCACTCATAGTGTGGGCAGTCCTTGTTGCTGTTCTGTATTGTTGTAAGCCAGTTGCGAAACCAATACTTGAGTAAGGGTTGTGGCAAGCTGCTCAACGGTGAGGGTCTTGTTAAAGTCACTGACTTGAGCCATTTCTAGGCCGGCGTAGCCGCATGGGTTTATCAGCAAAAACGGACTTAGGTCCATGTCTACGTTTAATGCTAATCCATGAAAAGAGCAGCCTTTGCGAATACGTAAGCCTAAAGAAGCAATTTTCTTGTGATCTACATAAACGCCGGGTGCATCTTTTTTGGCATAGGCTTCAATCTGGTAAGCGCTCAGTGTTTCAATAATGCTCTGTTCAATAATGGTGACTAAATCACGCACACCTAGTTTGCGACGACGAATGTTCAGCAGTGGGTAAGCCACTAATTGGCCAGGACCGTGATAGGTTACTTGCCCACCTCGGTCGGCTTGAACAATCGGAATATCGCTGCTGGCTAGCAAGTGTTCTGGTTTACCCGCTTGGCCTTGGGTAAACACCGCTTGGTGTTCAACCAGCCACAACTCATCAGCCTGTTCGGCACCGCGTTGATCAGTAAAGTCACGCATTGCTTGAAAGACTTGATTGTATTCTTGTAAGCCTAAATGGCGAACTACTAGGGTGTTTTGGTCAGGCATTACAGTACGTGGCGTACGTCTTCAATAGCGCCAATTTGCGTGTAGAGGTTTTCAATATGCTCTTTGCTCGTCACTTTTACGACGAGAGAAATTGCTTTGTAGTTACCTTTACTGCTTGGGCGCGTTTTAGGGCTGTAGTCACCAGGTGCTAAGCTTTGGATTACGCTTAGTACTTGATCTTCTAGTGTGTCGTTATTTACCCCCATGATTTTGAACGTAAAATCACACGGGAATTCTAAATACTCATCGAATTTGGTTTGCATATCTGACCTAAGAAAACTGATTTAAGCAGCGACGTTGAGTCGAGCTAAAAATAAAAAACGCGTTATTCTAACGCGTTTTTGTGATCTTTGCCTAAGAATTCCGCATATCGCTTTAGCGAGTATGCAGGGGGCTATTGGGTTTAGCTAAACAATGAAGCAAAGAACAGTTTTATGTAGTCGAGTAAACGCTTGAAAATGCCGCCTTGTTCTACATCTTGAAGAACCACTAGCGGGTATTCTGCCACGTCTTCATCACCCACTTGGAAGTAAACAGAACCAACAGTTTGGCCTTTACTCAGTGGGGCTTTTAGCTCTTCTTTTAGCTCAAAGCTGGCTTTTAGTTGTGCCGCTTGACCACGTGGCAAAGTTAACGCGATGTTTTGATTAACGCCGAGTGATACAGAGTCTTGCTCAGCCATCCACACAGTTTGCTCTACAAAGCTATCGCCTGCTTGATAAGGTTTAACGGTTTCAAAGAATCTGAATCCCCAGTTAAGCAGTTTTTTACTTTCCGCTGCGCGTGCTTTTGATGAGTTGGTGCCCATCACAACGGCCACTAAACGCATGTCATTATCGGTAGCTGACGATACTAGGCTGTAACCCGCTTTGCTGGTGTGGCCGGTTTTCATGCCGTCTACATTTAGGCTTTTATCCCAAAGTAGGGTATTGCGGTTATGCTGAGTAATGCCATTAAAGGTGAACGCTTTTTCTTTGTAGATGGCATACTCGTCTGGCACATCTCGAATCATAGCAGTGGCTAATACAGCCATATCTTTCGCGGTAGTGTATTGCTCTGTGCTATCTAAGCCGTGGCTGTTGGCGAAGTGAGTATTCACCATGCCTAGGTGGTCGGCCCACGAGTTCATTAAGCTGGCGAATGAGTCTTCACTACCGGCAATGTGCTCGGCCATGGCTACACAGGCATCGTTACCAGATTGGATAATGATGCCACGGTTAAGATCGGCGACCTGAACTTGCTTACCCACTTCAATGAACATTTTTGAAGAGTCGGGGAAGTTTTTCGACCACGCCTTTTCACTAATAGTTACCATATCGTTCGGGTTAAGTTTGCCTGACTTGATCTCTTTACCAATAATGTAGCTGGTCATTATTTTGGTTAAGCTGGCAGGCGCTAGGCTATCTTCTTCGTTTTCTGAAGCCAGTACTCGACCTGAATCGAAATCGACTAGGTAGTAGGCTTTGGCTGAAATAATAGGGGCGTTGGGAATGACTTGTGGAGCCGCGAAGGCCACGCTCACACTGCTTGCAATCAGAAGCGCTGAGGCGCAGCTAACACGCTGAAATACATTTTTAATCATGGTTGGCTCTTTGGCTTGTTAGTCAATAAAACACGGACGGCAAACACTATAGCAAAACTTAGGCGGTGTTTGTTAGTATCCTGCTGTAAATCCGCTAGTTTGCTTTTAGATTAATAATATAGGCATCTTTATAGTGGCCTTTTTTCATATTAGCTAAGTACTTTTCGGCGCTAAGTACATCGTAATAAGGCCCTAAACGAAGCTTTGTCCAACCGTTTTCATCAATGAGTTGGGTGGGCAGCCCATCGGCTTCTAGTTGGTTTTGGTGTTGTTTAATAACTTGCTGATTTTTGCTGGCCAGCAGTTGCACGTAATACTGCTTACCATCACCAGAAGCGGCATCTAGCTCTTTATTGTTGTCGAAGCGTAGTAGCTTTATTTTAACCTTAGCTGTGCCAGATTTGAGCATATCTAGCTTATAGGCTGCTGCGTAGGATAAATCGATAATACGTTTTTGGTGGAAGGGACCGCGGTCGTTCACTCGCACAATAACGGTTTTGTTATTGGCCAAGTTTGTCACTTCAACATAGCTCGGTAGCGGTAGATTTTTATGGGCCGCCGACATGCTGTACATGTCATAAATCTCGCCATTGGAAGTGAGATGGCCATGGAATTTTTTACCGTACCAAGAGGCTTCCCCTTCTATTTCGTGTTCTTCTATTTCACGCCATACTTTGTAGCTTTTACCACGCACCGTGTAATCTCGATTCCCTTGGCGGCTGTATGCCTCAAAGCGAGGGATTGGATCTTCTAAATGTGCTAATTCGGGCGCGGAATCTGGGGCTTGGTCGTTGCTCATGCCATAGCGCTGGTTGCTACTGGGCGAAGAACTACATGCGCTAAGCGTTAAGGCCAGCATTACACTGGCCATATAAGGGCTTAGTGACAGCACACTTAATAAACGCTTATTTTGCATTTAGCTTTGCCTTGGCTTCTCTTAACTGTTCGCTGAATTGATAAACGGCCATTGCATATAATGGGCTGCGGTTATAGCGAGTAATTACATAAAAGTTGTGCTCGGCAAGCCAGTAGCTATGTCCGTTGGCTTCTTCTAACTCTAGCAGTTTGACTGGGGTTTCAGCAGCAAGCTTTGTAGTGCTGGTAATGCCGCTTTGCTCAAGTTGTTGCCAGCTATCTTTTATCTTTAAGTCACTGCTTAACCAAGGTTTCGCTTGAGTGGCAGTAGATTGCGCAGAATGCACCACTGGTTCACCCAGTTTCCAACGGTGTTCGCTAAAGTAATTTGCTACGCTGCCAATGGCATCAACAGGGTTATTTAGCATATCAATTTCACCATCTTGGTCAAAATCGACACCGTAATGAATGTAGCTTGATGGAATAAACTGGCCAAAGCCCATTGCGCCTGCATAAGAGCCTTTTACTTCATCTAGCTGCCAGTCTTGCTGTTCTGCTAGGCGAATAAAGTAGGCGAACTCTTTACTGAAAAACTGGCCGCGTTTAGGGTAGTGAAAGCCTAAAGTATATAGGGCGTCAATCACTGGGTAAGTGCCTTTATGGCGGCCGTAGTAGGTCTCTACGCCAATTATCGCCACGATAATTTGGGCCGGGACATTAAACTCTTTTTCAGCTCGTTCAATGGTGGCTTGGTGCTCTTGCCAAAAGGCAAGGCCGGCTTCTAACCGTTCTTCAGTGAGAAATAGATCGCGATACAAATGCCAAGGTCTGGCTTCCCAAGGACGAGTAATCGCATCAATCACTGCTTGCTGATATGTAGCTTGTTCTGCCGCTTGCTCTAAACTGGCGAGCGGAATATTGAGTTCTTGGCTTAATACTTCAATACGTTGCTGTTGTTCGTTATTGGCGAGAGCGGTGCTCGACCAAAGTTGAGACAAGGCAAGTACTAAGCAACAACATAAGCGCATAACAATCCTTATTGGGCATAAAGCCGTTTGTGGGTGTGGACAGACATCAGAATGCCAAATCCTGCCATCAGTGTCACTATCGAAGTGCCACCGTAACTCACTAAAGGTAGGGGAACCCCAACGACTGGCAATAAACCACTTACCATTCCAATGTTTACAAATATATAAACGAAAAAGGTAAGGATAATACAGCCTGCCAGTAAGCGGCCAAAAGCGGTTTGTGCTTGAGTGGCTATAAATAAGCCGCGGCCAATAATGTAAAAGTACAAACACATTAATAACACCACACCAATAAAACCAAACTCTTCGGCAAACACCGCAAAGATGAAATCAGTATGTCGCTCAGGTAAAAAATCTAGCTGTGATTGGGTGCCTTGTAGCCAACCTTTACCAGTAAAACCACCCGAGCCAATAGCAATTTTAGACTGAATAATGTGGTAGCCGGCACCTAGCGGGTCGCTCTCAGGATTCAGCAAAGTTAGTACTCGCTGACGCTGATAGTCACGCATCAAAAAGAACCATAATAGAGGGATGAAGGCTGCCACTAAACCGCCTGCAGCCGCCACTAAACGCCAGCTCATACCTGCTAGGAATAAAGCAAAAATACCCGATGCGGCTACCAATAAAGAGGTGCCCAAATCAGGTTGTTTAGCAATTAATAACGTAGGGCCAATGGCGATGGCTGCACCAACACATAAGTGTTTAAAACTTGGCGGAAGAGGGTGTTGGCTGATATAACGGGCCACCATTAGAGGGACCGCTAACTTCATGATTTCGGAAGGCTGAAAACGTATCACGCCTAAATCTAACCAGCGCTGTGCTCCTTTACCTACATCACCCACTACTAAAACCGCAATAAGCATAAGCAGGCCACTAAAAAAGAATAGCGGCGCCCATCGCATATAAACATCGGGGGGAATTTGTGCCAGTACAAACATCACTACAAGGGCTAAAGAAATGCGCACGAATTGGCGGTTTAGCATGGCACTGCTTTCGCCGCTGGCACTGTATAAAACAAACAGACCTAAACCAATTAAGGTCACTAAGCCTAGTAGTAGTGGCCAATCAAGGTGCAGCCTCCACCATAAAGAGTTTTTTTGCTCTTGGCTGTAGTTGCCCATGCTTACAATTGATCCTTAGCGTCAAAATAACTATCGAATAACTCACGGATAACCGGCGCTGCATTTGAACTGCCGCCACCGGCGTTCTCTACTACCACAGAGGCCACAATCTCGGGTTTTTCAAAAGGGGCGTAGGCAACAAACATAGCGTTATCTCGGTGTTTTTCTTTTAGGCTTTCTGCATCATATTCCGCGTCATCGGCGATGCTTACAATTTGCGCGGTGCCCGACTTACCAGCTGCTACGTAGCTTGTATCTTTAAACGCTTTACGCGCTGTGCCGTTGCTTTTATTGATAACCCCATACATGCCATCTAAGGCTACTTGCCAATTCTTCTCGCTGTTTAGTGCGATTGGTGCTTGTACCTGTGGCGGCAAGCCAATGTGTGAGTTGGCATCTCCCACGCTTTTAAGTATTCGCGGGGTAATAATTTTACCTTTGTTAACCAAGATATTGGTTGCTTGGGCTAGCTGCAAAGGAGTGGTTGTCCAGTAACCCTGGCCAATGCCTACCGAAATCGTGTCACCTTGCCACCAAGGTTGGCGATAACGGGCACGTTTCCACTCGCGGCTGGGCATATTCGCGCGACTTTCTTCGTGAATATCAACGCCGGTATATTTACCAAAACCAAACTTGCTCATATAAGCATGCATTTCATTAATGCCGGTTTCGTAAGCCAATTTGTAGAAGTAGGTATCAACACTTTGTTCAATGGCTTTATATACGTCTACCCAACCATGACCCCAACGCTTCCAATCACGAAAACGGCGCTTGGTATTAGGAATTTGGAACCAGCCTGGATCCCAAATACGTTGCTCTACGCTAATTTTACCCAGTTCTAGGCCCATTACCGCTAGCTGCGGTTTTACGGTTGAAGCTGGCGGGTAAACCCCTTTTGTTGCGCGGTTGATGAGAGGGCGGTCGGTAGAGTTGAGTAGTTTATTGTAGTTCTTACTACTGATGCCATTTACGAATAGATTCGGGTCGTAGCTCGGGCTCGATACCATCGCTAATACGCCGCTGGTTTTAGCGTCTAATAACACTGCAGAACCTCGGCGACCAGCCAACAAACGCTGGGCTTCTAATTGTAGGCGAATATCTACGTTGAGGTAGAGGTCTTTGCCGGGAATTGGCGGCACGATTTTCATGGTGCGGATAATACGACCACGGTTATTTACTTCTACTTCTTGGTAGCCAACGCTGCCATGCAGAATTTCTTCGTAGTAACGCTCAATGCCTTGCTTGCCAATGGTGCGAGTCGCATCGTACTCAGCCAGTTTGTTTTCTTTTTCGAGGCGCTCCAAGTCTTTCGCATTAATTCGGGCAACGTAACCGAGTAGGTGAGTAAGGCTATCGCCGTAGGGATAGAAGCGAATTAAACTCGCATCAATGCTTGCCCCATGAAACTTGTGTTGCTGCACGCTAAACATTGCCACTTGTTCGTGGCTAAGTTGCGATTTAAGCACTACCGGTTTAAAGCGACGAGTATGTTTACGGTTTTGCTCAAAGCGTTCAATATCGTTTTCGCTCAGTTCCAGCAATTCGGATAACTCAAGGATCATCTGATCCAAGTCGTCGACGTTTTCGGGGATGATTTCTAAGCTAAAGTTAGGGCGATTCTCGGCCAGTAGCGCACCGTTGCGATCAAACACCAGCCCACGAGGTGGCGCTAATGGCAGTACTTTAATGCGATTATCATTTGAGCGGGTGGTGTAGGTGTCGTGTTGCTCAAACTGGAGGTAATGAAGATTACCAAGTAATACACAGATTAAGGCAAAAGTACCAATAATCGAGACGAGTGAGCGGCGGTTAAATAACCGTGATTCCGCCGAGTGGTCCCGCATTGCGACGCGTTGTCTTGCCATATCTTAGTGATTATTCTCTATGGTAGGGGTGATTGGCTGTTACGCTCCAAGCGCGATATAGCGTTTCGGCTACTATCACTCGTACCATGGGATGAGGCAGTGTTAAGGCTGACAAAGACCAGCGTTGCTCGGCAATCGCTGTGCAACTAGGGGCAAGGCCTTCTGGCCCGCCAATCAGTAAACTTACGTCGCGGCCGTCCATTTTCCATGCGTCTAATTGCTTAGCGAGCTGTGGCGTTGTCCAAGCTTTACCGGTGACTTCTAAGGTTACCACTCGGTTGCCTTTAGGAATAACCGCTAAGGTAGCTTCACCTTCTTTATCGAGTATGCGCTTTATATCGGCATTTTTACCGCGATTTCCGGCTTTTACCTCGATTAACTCTAGCGGCATATCCTTTGGGAAGCGACGTGCATATTCTTGATAGGCAGTCTCAACCCAGGCAGGCATCTTAGTACCTACCGCCACTAACTGGATTTTCATCCAGCTTTAGACTCAGAAACAGCAGGAGCCCATAGCTTTTCTAATTGGTAGAAGTCACGCGCGCTGTCTTGCATTACATGTAATACCACATCGCCTAGATCAACCAATACCCATTCAGAGTCATCAACACCTTCAATGCCAATCACTTCTAATTCAGATAGCTTGGCTTCTCTGATGACGTTGTCGGCAATAGATTTAACGTGGCGTTTTGAATTACCGCTACAAATAATCATTGTATCGGTTACGTTAGAGAGTTGTCTTACGTCTAGATTTTGAACATCTCGACCTTTCATATCTTCGATTTTGTCTACAACAAAATCAATCAGTTGTTGGTTTTGCAACAAAAGAACCCCAATTTTGGACTAAAAGATAAGTATATCACGCTCTGTCAGGCTAGGTTAAGCACCGTAAAGCTTATGTTGGATAATATAATTTACGGCAGATTTAGGCAGTTGATTTTTCAATGATTCAAGCTCAGCTTTTTGGGCGAGTTGTAAGCGAATTTGGCTAGAAGATATTGCCATTGGTTGTAATTCGCAAAAATACACGTGACCCGCTTGTTGTTGATGTAATGTCTCAATGTTTTCACATCGCTTTGGTGCTAACCAAGCGCTAAGTTGCGAAGATATATCCAGCTGGTAACCGGGCCGAGCAATGACAATGATATGGGTATGTTTGGTGAGGTTTTGCCAATCTCGCCATTTATCTAAGTGATTAAAAGAGTCTAAACCCATCACAAAGGCGATATGATTATTGGGGAACTCTTCGGCAAGCTCGGCCAAGGTATCGCTAGTATAAGAGGCCCCTCCTCGTTCTACCTCTCGCCAATCTAGGTTTAGTAGAGGATAGGCTTCAAGCGAGGCTGCTAACAGCTGCTTGCGATGTAAAGGCGAACTAAATTGTTTGGCTTTTAGCGGCGATAGCGCATTGGGGAGCAAAGTAATATCTAGTGCTTGAGTGGCTGCTAGTAATAGCTCTGCACTACGAATATGACCCAGATGAATGGGGTCAAATGATCCACCAAAAAAAAGCTTAAGCGTGCTCATGAGATGGCGAAGCAAGCTCGAATACTAAGCGTTCTAATTGATGCCAAGCTAAGTCACCGGCAAATTGTTTAATGGCTTGGTCAATAGCTGCAACTTGCAAGCGCGCTTGATTAATTTGCTTAGCGCTATAACGTTTTGCTGCGCTGCTTATTAAGCCCTGGCGTTTGTTCCAAACACCATGTTGCTTAAATAAACTTGAATGGTGGCTAGTGGGCTGTTCTTGAAGCAGTTGCAGTAACTTAAACTCTTTGTCTAAACCCCAGTTAATCAGGGTAGGCTCTTCGCCTTCTAGCTGTAGTTGTTTGATAATTAACAGGCTGCGTTGGAAGTCAGCAGCGAGCAAAGCATCAACTAATTGAAAGCTGGAAAAGTGGTTGGCATGAGACAAGCCCGCTTCAATTTCTTTTAAAGGAGGAAGTTCCTGCCCCCAGCGCAAGGCAATGTTGTTAATTGCTTGGCTAAGCGCTAACAGGTTTCCTTCATAGTAGTGCACCAATAACGCGATTAAGTCGTTATTTGTTGGAAGTTGCTGCTGAGCTAATCGTTGTCTAACCCAAGCTTGTAGCTGCCCAGCCTCAGGAGGGTAAATCATCACAACCAAACCTTGCTGGTCAATAAATTTGTACCAGTTTTGCTTTTCGTTGGCTTTGGTTACTTTAGGCACACTTAATAACAAGCGTGTTTCTGGATTGATCAGCGGTAGTAGCTCATCCAGTTGATTTTGAATGGCTTTGTCTGGCACGCGATCTAATTGCAGCTCAATCAGTCGATATTGGCTGAATAGCGATAGCTCCGACATGGCGTCAAATATGCTCGACCATTGAAACTCTGCATCTAAAGTAAATTTTAAGCGTTCTTCGGCTAAACCCTGCTGTTGCAGTTGCTGACGAATGCTATCAATACTTTCGATTTTGATTAAAGGCTCTTCTCCCGCCACCAAATAGCAGCTAAATTTAGCTGCATTTTGCTGTGACAGGCGGTCGGCATAAACTTTCATTTACCAACTTACCGTGGCAAGTTGACGCATGATTTGGTCGGCGGCCATTGTGCGCAATTCATCGTACAGTAACTCTCGCTCGCGTTGTTTAGCCAAGGCGGCTAGCGGGTTATCTTGGAAGTCTCGGTGCAGTTGTACGCTAATCGGGTAGTTACCTTCTTCAGCAATTTGTAGGTAGCCACCCACTTGATAGCTCAGCTCGTATTCCGCTACTTGGCCATTTTCAAAGAGTGAAAGTGTACGTTTGCTAATATTTTCGCCGCTTAAGTGAAGGGTGGGTACGTCGCCTTGCGGAAACTCAAATACTGCTACATTGTTTTGAGTGAGCTGGCGTTTTACCTCACGAACCAATGGGCTAAATTCATCGCTGGAAGAAACATAAATCTGGGTGAGTTTATCATCGAGTAAATAACTGCCTCGTGGAGCAAAGCCACAAGCACTTAATAAACTGATGCTCAATATTAAAAAGCCGTAACTAAAAGTTTTTAAAGTCATGCTATCTCGCAATAAAAAACGGCGGGTTAATAGCCCGCCGTAAGGTTTAGTTGGCTACAATGTTTAGCAACTTGCCGGCAACATAAATTACTTTGCGAACGGTTTTCCCATCCACAAACTTACTGACGTTTTCATCGCCCATGGCTAATGCTTGAACGGTGTCTTGGTCAGCGTCGGCTGCCACTGTTAATTTAGCGCGCAATTTACCATTTACTTGAACAACGATAAGCTTGCTGTCTTCAACCATGGCTTTGGCATCGGCTTCTGGCCAGCGTGCGGTATCAATGTCACCAGCATTGCCTAGTAGTGTCCACAGTTGGTCACAAATGTGCGGTGTAATTGGCGACAGCATTAATACCACTGCGTTAATCGCTTCACGTGTTACCGCGCGATTATTGGCATCGGTTTGGTCAGCTTTAGTCAGCTTGTTCATCAACTCCATAATTGCTGCAATAGCAGTATTGAAGGTTTGACGGCGGCCAACATCATCACTCACTTTGGCAATGGTTTTATGTACATCTCGGCGCAAGTCTTTTTGAGCAGCGTTGAGGCTAGCGATGTCTACAGCACCCGCTTCTCCGGCATTGATATGGTCGTAAGCCAGTTTCCATACGCGACGTAAGAAACGTAATGAGCCTTCTACAGCGCTGTCTTGCCATTCTAGAGTTTGCTCTGCTGGTGCGGCAAACATCATGAATAAGCGAACGGTATCAGCGCCGTACTTATCTACCATTATTTGTGGGTCAATGCCGTTGTTTTTCGACTTCGACATTTTGCTCATGCCCGCGTAAATCAAGGCTTTTCCTTCGGCGGTTTTAGCGCTGGTAATACGGCCTTTTTCGTCTTTCTCGGTTACCGCATCTACTGGCGATACCCACACTTTGCCGCCTTTCTCATCTTCATAGTAAAAGGCATCTGCCAATACCATGCCTTGAGTCAGCAAGCGTTTGAAGGGTTCGTCAGAGTCAACCAAGCCGCTATCACGTAACAACTTGTGGAAGAAGCGCGCATACAATAGGTGTAAAATTGCGTGCTCAATACCGCCGATGTATTGATCGACAGGTAGCCAGTAGTTTGCTTGTTCTGGGTCAAGCATCATGTCTTCGTTGTTGGCGCTACAGTAACGGGCGTAATACCAGCTAGATTCCATGAACGTATCGAAAGTATCGGTTTCGTGGAAGGCTTCTTGGCCTTCAAATTCAGTTTTTGCCCACTCAGGGTCAGCTTTGATTGGCGAGGTCACGCCATTCATCACTACGTCTTCTGGTAATACCACCGGTAATTGGTCTTCAGGTACTGGCACTACGTCGCCGTTAGCAAGGTTTAGCATTGGGATTGGCGTACCCCAATAACGCTGGCGGCTTACCCCCCAATCGCGCAGGCGGAAGTTAACCTGTTTGCTACCTTTACCCATAGACTCAAGCTTAGCGGCCACTGCATCAAAAGCTGCACTAAACTCTAAACCATCAAACTCACCTGAGTTAAACAATACGCCTTTCTCGGTGTAGGCTGCTTCAGTTAAATCTAACTCGCTATCGCTTGGTTTAATAACACCAACAATGTCTAAACCGTAAGCATGAGCAAATTCAAAGTCACGCTGATCGTGAGCCGGTACGGCCATTACAGCGCCAGAGCCGTAACCCATTAATACAAAGTTAGCCACCCAAATAGGAACCAGCTTACCAGTAAGAGGATGAACAGCATTTAGCCCGGTGGCCATGCCTTTCTTCTCCATGGTCGCCATGTCGGCTTCGGCTACTTTGTTGTTTTTACATTCTTCGATGAACGCGGCTAACTCAGGGTTTGTTTTCGCGGCTTCTAAGGCGAGTGGATGCTGGGCAGCAACACCAACGTAGGTTACTCCCATTACGGTGTCTGGACGGGTGGTGTAAACCGGAACAAGCTGCTCGCTGTTCTCTAAACCAAACTGCATTTCTACGCCTTCAGAGCGACCAATCCAGTTGCGCTGCATGGTTTTAACTTGCTCTGGCCAGTCGTCTAACTGGTCTAAATCGTCAAGTAACTCTTGGGCGTAATCGGTGATTTTAATAAACCACTGAGGAATTTCTTTTTGTTCAACTAAGGCACCTGAGCGCCAGCCTCGGCCGTCAATCACTTGCTCGTTAGCCAATACTGTTTGGTCTACTGGATCCCAGTTTACCGTGGCCATTTTTTTGTAAACTAAGCCTTTTTCATAAAGCTTAGTGAAGAACCACTGTTCCCAACGGTAGTAATCTGGTTTACACGTAGCAAGTTCACGATCCCAGTCGTAACCAAAACCCAACTGCTTAAGCTGAGTTTTCATGTATTCGATATTTTCGTAGGTCCATTTAGCAGGCGCAGTATTGTTATTAATGGCGGCGTTTTCTGCTGGAAGACCAAATGCGTCCCAACCCATTGGTTGCATAACATTTTTACCCTGCATGCGCTGGTAGCGAGAGACTACGTCACCAATGGTGTAATTGCGCACGTGACCCATGTGCAAACGGCCACTTGGGTAAGGGAACATTGACAGGCAGTAAAACTTTTCTTTGCCTGGTTGCTCTACAACTTTAAAGGTTTGCGCTTTTTCCCAGTGCTGTTGCACTTTGGTTTCTATATCACGTGGACTGTATTGCTCTTGCATCTAAGGAATCTTCCAGAAATAACCAAAAATTTGGACTGAGTAGCACTCGGCTACTGTACTCGATCCGCATAGGATACCGAGTCCGCCTGCCGACAACAATAGCTAGCGCACATTTGCAGTGAAACAAAAGGTCTATGCTTAATAATGATGATGCACTTTAGACAGTGGGTGATTTATGCCAAAGCGAGTTAAAGCCTATCAAGAGTTTGTTGAAGACTTAGAAAAACGCATCCAAGAGAGCGGGGAAGTGGGTCAAGAAGAGCTGTCTAAGCTGATTGATACCACCCAAGAATACCTACAAGCAGCCAGCGATTTAAGTCAAGACGAATGGCAACTAATTGCTAATTATGTTCGCCGTGATTTAAGCGATTGGCGTAACGACTATCGCCGTGCTTACGATGAAAGCCCCGGCATGGCGCTGCTTAAAGAAAGTATTTGGTATTGGTTAGCGAAAATGAGCGACCAAAGCCAAGTTGAGTGGCATGAGCTGATTGGCGATTTACAGCATCAAGGTATTTATCACAGTGGAGAGCTGATTGGCTTAGGGGTGATTGAATGCGCCGAATGTGGCGATAAGGTGCCATTGTGGCACCCTACCGTTATTAGTCGATGTGAGCATTGCCAAGGGAAGCGTTTTTATCGCCACCCGATTAGTGAGCAATCGGCCTAGTTTACTTTAACACCGCATAGTCGTGGGTCGTGAGCAAACTAAAGATAATAGGCGAACGCTACATGTAATTGTGTAGCTCTATGCTAATTTGTCTGCTGCTGGTTTAAGTAAACGCTGCCTTAGCCTTGGCACTAAACCACTGGCTAAGCCAAGCAATACTACCAAGCTTATTGGCCACAAACCAAAGCGTTGATATGGGGTGATACCGGTGGCTGGTGTAACTTCGCCACTCAAGGTGAGTTGTTGATACTCTGGTGCGCGTTGCTGCACCTTGCCAAATCTGTCAATGATCGCCGTAACACCAGTATTGGTTGAGCGAACCACTGGGCGACCAAATTCTAAGGCGCGCATTTGCGCTATCTCTAAATGCTGTTTAGGGCCAATCGAGGTGCCAAACCAAGCATCATTACTCACCGTTACAATGGCATCGGTTTGCTCGCTAAGTTGCGGGCGTAACAGTTCGCCAAAAGCTATTTCATAACAGATAGCGGCTAGCCACTGATGTCCTTTTACTTCTAAATTGGTTTGCTGTGTATCGCCACGATTGAACGAGGACATGGGCAAGTTAAAGAAAGGCGCGAGTGGGCGCAACAAGTCTTCAAAAGGCACAAATTCACCAATTGGTAATAGGTGGTTTTTGTAGTAGCGATTTGGGTTTTCGTAATAATACGCTGAGCTTGCACCAGCTTCTTTAGATTGCTGACCCAAGGTGACCAAGGCGTTGTAATAGGCATTGGTTTGTAAATTATGAGCAATAACGCCGGTAATCAGCGCTTGTTGTTTATTCAGTAGTTGGCCATCCAGTTCATGCAGAAAATCAATGACCTCATATTCTAGTGCGGCAATTGCTGACTCAGGCCAAACAATCACATCGGCATTTTCAATGGCTAGCGTTTCTTGTTGATACATAAGCAAGCTAGCAGCGCGATTTTGAGGTAACCATTTTATATCTAGTGGTACGTTACCTTGCACTAAGGCTACAGTGAGCGGCTGTTGAGCGGTTGTCCAGCTATGGCCTTTGAAGATCAAACCAATTAATAGCGGTGTCACTATAACGGCACTGGCTAGCCAGCGAGTTTTACCTGATTGACGGATAATCAGTACGCCACCGGCAGCCAGTAGCAGCACCAACCAAGTGACACCATACAGTCCAAATATTGGTGCAATGGTGGATAGTGGCGAATCAATTTGGCTATACCCGGGTTGAAGCCAAGGAAATCCGGTGAGTACCCAACTACGCAACCATTCGCTTAATAACCAGCAGGCGGGAAACCATAGTAGGTAGAACATTGCCGAGCGTTTGCCTTGCCACTTATTGGCTAACCAGCAAGCCAGCGCGGGGTATAGCGAAAGATATCCAACCAGCAATACCATCAGCGCTAGGCTGACTAAAAGCGGCATTCCACCAAACTCAGCCATGCTCACATGTACCCAGTGGATACCGTAACCAAACCAGCCTAAGCCATAACACAAGCCTAATTTAAAACCCGATTGCTCAGGTTTTAACAGCAGCAGCAAAAACAGTAGTGAAAGCGGCATTAATGGCCAGAGGCCATAGGGAGCAAAGGCGAAGGGGGCAATTAAGCCACTAAGCAAAGCGGCTAACAGGCGTAGCCGCGGTGTTAAAACAGGCATGTTATTCTTGAATACTCAGCTGCAAGGCTTTCTCTTCTGGAATGCTCACTTGAAGCTGAACCACACGGCGGCGGTCAGCAGTGCGAACTTTAAAGTGATAACCTTCAATTTCAATTTTTTCGCCGCGCCCTGGTAAGTGGCCAAAGGCATGAGTGACTAAACCACCCACAGTGTCCACTTCTTCATCGCTAAACTCACAGCCGAAGTATTGGTTAAAATCTTCAATGTCGGTAAGGGCGTTAACCGCAAAGGTTTTGTCATTGATGCGGCGAATATCGTCTTGTAAGTCTTCTTCGTTGGCAAACTCATCTTCAATGTCGCCAACAATTAACTCTAGAATATCTTCAATGGTTACTAAGCCAGATACGCCACCAAACTCATCCACTACAATGGCCATGTGGTAGCGCTCGCTGCGAAACTCTTTCAACAGTTTGTCGATGCGTTTACTCTCGGGAACAACGACAGCAGGGCGAATCACTTCACTCAGGGGAGTGGTTGAGGCTTCTTCGGTAAAGGCAAACTTAAGCAAGTCTTTAGCAAGCAATACGCCTTCGATATGGTCTTTATCTTCGTTGATCACCGGAAAGCGTGAGTGACGCGCTTCGGTAAGCGTAGGTAAACTTTCGGCAATGGTTTGATTGACATCTAAGGTCACCATTTGCGAGCGGGGGATCATGATGTCTCGAACGCGTTGGCTTGATACATCAAGTACACCTTCAATCATTTCTCGGGTGTTTTGGTCGATCAGTTCTCGTTGATTGGCATCTTGAATAACTTCTACCAATTCCTCTTTGCTTTTCGGTTCCCCTTGCACCAGTTGAATGATTCTCTCTATCCAACCTTTTTTAGTGGAACCGCTGCTCGAGTGAGGGTTGTCGTCGCTCATATTCTTTCGTTTTACCTAGTTTGTTATAACGAATATTAGTAAGGGTTACTAATACCCAATTTGGTGAGCACTGCTATTTCTAGTGCTTCCATTTCTTCTGCTTCTTGATCGTCGATATGATCATAACCTAGCAGATGAAGGCTGCCATGTACAACCATGTGCGCCCAGTGGTCAAACACTGCTTTTTGTTGCTCTGCGGCTTCGCGTTCTACTACTTGGCGACAGATAACTAAGTCACCTAGCAAAGGCAGCTCTACGCCGGGAGGAGCTTGAAAAGGAAAAGATAACACGTTAGTTGGTTTATCTTTATTACGGTACTGCGAATTTAACGCTTGGCTTTCGGCTTCGTCAACTATACGAATGGTTAATTCAGTATCTTGATCATGTTCTACCAAGGTTGCATGCAACCACGCTTCAAAAGCGGTAATGGTTGGCAGGTTCTCTTCATCGCCGGTGGCAATTTGCAGGTCAACGTAAGGCATGTTTAGTCATCGTCTCGCTGGTTTAGCTTTTGGGCGGCTTCGCGGCGCTGCTTTTGTTTTTCTTCAGCAATGCGGTCGCGTTCATCTTGTTCTTCGTAGGCTTCAACAATGGCGGCCACAATAGGGTGGCGCACTACATCTGCTGCTTGGAAGAAGTTAAAGCTAAGCGCAGGTACTTCACCTAATACTTCAATGGCGTGGCGCAGGCCCGATTTTTGGTGGCGAGGTAAATCAACCTGAGTGATGTCACCAGTAATCACCGCACGTGAGTTAAAACCAATACGGGTTAAGAACATTTTCATTTGTTCTACGGTGGTGTTTTGGCTTTCATCTAAAATAATAAAGGCATCATTTAAGGTACGGCCACGCATGTAAGCTAACGGCGCTACTTCAATAACGTTACGCTCAATCAACCGTTCTACTTTTTCAAAACCAAGCATTTCGAATAGTGCGTCGTATAGAGGGCGTAAGTAAGGGTCTACTTTTTGGCTTAAATCACCCGGTAAGAAACCCAGCTTTTCACCGGCTTCTACCGCAGGGCGAGTGAGCAAAATACGACGTACTTCTTGGCGCTCTAATGCGTCTACTGCGCAAGCTACAGCTAAGTAAGTTTTACCTGTACCAGCAGGGCCAATACCAAAGGTGACATCGTGACCTAGCATGTTGCCAATATAGGCGGCTTGGTTAGAAGTACGCGGTTTAATTACTCCGCGTTTGGTTTTTATATTGAGTTCTTTGCCGTAATGCTGAGTGGTTTCATCATCCTGATCAAGCACATGGCTTTCTTGAATTGCCAAATGCACTTGCTCAGGGCTTAACTCAGGGATATCGCCGCCTTTAAGCGGGGCGGTTTCTATGTATAAGGCGCGCAAAATAGTGCCCGCAATCAAACACATGCCGTGGCGACCAGTAATTTGAAAATTATTGTTTCGATAACTAATTTCTACACCTAAACGGCGCTCTAGTTGTTTCAAATTATCATCAAGTGGACCGCAAAGTTGCGCGAGGCGAGGGCTAGAGGCTGGCTCTAAGTAGATCTCAATAGAATTGATTTTATTACTCAAATTGTTTTATGGGCTGGCTATTTAAAGCCAGCCGCAACTCCTTAAAAGCGTATCTGCGACTAAGGCGTAAAGCTGGCCACGCCTAAGTGGTTAGCTTGCCCATCGGTTTTGTCGATAATAGTGGCAGGCGCAACGTCATTACGCAACTGCATTTGTTGCTCTGTTCTTAGTAACTCGCCACGCAATGAGTGGGCGAATACATCAACAATTTTTACATCCACGAACTGACCTATTACGTCATGGCTGCCCTCAAAGTTCACTACCCGGTTGTTTTCAGTTCGGCCGCGTAATTCCATTGGGTTTTTCTTTGAAGGGCCTTCAACCAAAATACGCTGCTCGGTATCGAGCATGCGACGGCTCACTTGCATGGCTTGTTGGTTGATGCGTTCTTGCAATATGTAAAGGCGCTGTTTCTTTTCTTCTTCAGTGACGTCGTCAGGCAAGTCGGCTGCTGGCGTACCAGGGCGAGCGCTGTATACGAAGCTGTAGCTCATATCAAAGTTTACTTGCTCGATAAGCTTCATGGTATCAGCAAAATCTTCAGTACTTTCGCCTGGGTAACCTACGATGAAGTCAGAGCTAATTTCAATATCAGGGCGCGCTTTACGAAGCTTACGAATAATTGATTTGTACTCAATGGCCGTGTGGCCGCGCTTCATTAAGTTAAGAATACGGTCGGCGCCACTTTGTACGGGTAAGTGTAAAAAGCTCACTAGCTCAGGCGTATCGGCGTAAACCTCAACGATGTCATCGGTAAATTCAATAGGGTGACTCGTGGTAAAGCGCAAGCGGTCGATGCCGTTAATACTAGCAACATAACGCAGTAGCTCAGCAAAACTACAAATACTGTCGTCGTGTTGTAATCCTCGGTAGGCATTTACGTTTTGCCCTAACAGATTGACTTCGCGCACGCCTTGCTCGGCGAGTGAAGCAATTTCGTAGAGTACGTCATCCAATGGTCGGCTAACTTCTTCACCACGGGTATAAGGCACCACACAGAAAGTACAATATTTACTACAACCTTCCATGATTGACACAAAAGCACTTGCGCCTTCGGCACGTGGCTCAGGTAAGCGGTCAAATTTTTCAATTTCTGGAAAGCTCACATCAACGACTGATTTCTCGCCGCCTTTTACTTGCTTTATCATTTCTGGCAAGCGGTGCAGGGTTTGCGGGCCAAATACAATATCTACGTATGGTGCGCGTTCGCGAATGGCTTTACCTTCTTGCGATGCAACACAGCCGCCAACTCCAATCACTAAGTTAGGGTTCTTTTGTTTTAGGGTTTTCCAGCGACCAAGTTGATGAAAAACTTTTTCCTGAGCTTTCTCACGAATAGAACAGGTATTTAGCAATACAACATCTGCTTCGGAGGCTTCTTCAGTTAACTGAAAACCATGGGTCGCATCGAGTAGGTCGGCCATCTTCGACGAATCGTACTCGTTCATTTGGCAGCCCCAAGTTTTGATATGCAGCTTATTTCCCATCGTTTTACTCATCATTACATCGCTAAAAAAGGACGCGTATTTTACTGGTTTATGTTGAGCCTTACTAGTAACAATCGGCGCTTTGCCAGAAAAAGATTAAAAAATGGCCGCTGTGCAAAGCCAGCAAGCGACTCCACATTATCATCAGCAAGATTCGCAACCTTTTACGGCTTCGGGTTACACTGCAATAAATAGTGAGAATGAATTGAAATACCATGGAAAATTTTGATGTTGTGGTGATTGGCGGTGGCATGATCGGTGCCGCTAGCGCGCAGGGCTTTGCTCAGCAAGGTTTGTCGGTGCTGATGCTAGAGTCTTACCAGCCTAAAGCCTTTGACACCAGCCAAGCTATAGATTTACGGGTAAGTGCCATTAGCCAAGCCAGTGTAAATTTGCTGAAGCAACTCGACGCATGGTCAGCCATTAGTGCAATGCGATTGTGCCCTTACCAGCAGTTGCAAGTGTGGGAAGACCCACAAGACAAACTGATATTTGATTGCGCGCAGCTAGACTTACCCGAATTAGGGTTCATGGTTGAGAATCGAATTATTCAACTTGGACTATGGCAGGCCAATGAACAAGCGGGTGTTACTCGTAGAATCGTTCAAAATACTCAGCTTCAAACTAATACCGCTGAAGGTGTCAGCCTAAAAATCGATGAAACTAAAGTGTTTGCTAAATTGATGGTGGTAGCCGATGGTGCCAACTCAAATATGCGCCAACAACTTGGTTTAGGCATTAGCGCTTGGGATTACCGGCATGACTGTTTTGCTATAAACATTAAACTGGATGCCCCCCAGCAAACGGCTACTTGGCAGCAATTTTACCCTAGTGGTCCGCGCGCCTTGTTACCTTTAGCCGAGCAGCACGCTGCGCTAATTTGGTACGACAGCAAAGACACTATTCGCGGTTTAAAGCAGTTAAGCAACGCCCAGCTTAAACACCGTATTGAAGCCGAGTTTCCTGCTCTACCGGGAGACTTCGATATTTTAGATAGTGCCAGCTTCCCACTAACTCGTCGCCACGTTAACCAATATGTAAAGCACCGCGCAGTAGTGATTGGCGATGCTGCACATACCATTAACCCATTGGCAGGGCAGGGGGTAAACTTGGGTTATCGAGACGTGAAGTGCTTACTGGAGCAAGTAGAACATTGTGGTTTAGAGGAGCTAGATAAAGCATTACGCCGTTTTGAAGTACGCCGCAAGCCAGATAACTTAAGCATGCAAACCAGCATGGATGTATTCTACCTAATGTTTTCTAATTCCCTATCGCCGTTGCAACAGCTACGTAAGTTAGCGATTAAAGGAATGCAGCATAGCGGGCCCATAAAAAACTGGACCCTGAAATATGCGCTAGGGGAGCTGTAATTTGCTAAATTGTTTCAGCTATTTTTTCAGCTTTTAACAAACCACCTTTTGTAAGTAGTTTTGGAGAGAAGTTAGGTGTTCGTCTTTGCTTGAAAGCGGATAGTATTTTTTGCAGCCCATTCGCTTCTAGCAAAGATATGTTTATTTCTGTGTCCATATCCGCAGCATCAACAAAGCTTTCAGAAAATGCTGGCGCGACAATCAAAACTTGAGCTACTCGATGGCCATTATTTTCACAACGTTTGACGTAAGCCTTTACCTGTCTAGATGTTGCTGAGTACTTCGAGAAATCCCCGTTCTTAAATGATTTTACTTCGCCGATTATAATGTCGCCGTTTGCTAAAGATATGATAATGTCTGCTTTGTCTTTTGCAGTGTTTATTTCTTTACGCAAATCTTCATCTACCGTTAACCCAAGCTCTTCAAAAATTGATTTGGTAATTTCTTCAAATTTGACACCTAAGTCTGCTTCTTTGATATCAATTCCGGCTTCGTTAAGGGCTGCCAAATCTCTAGTGGCCAGTAATTCATAGTTTTCAATGAGCTTATCATTAGCACTTGCGAAACTATGTAAAATTTGATGTCTCGGGCTTCCTTTTCTAGATAAATTTAGACTGTTTCTTAATTCTTTGATTTCTTCATTTGTATAAAGGTAAAGGATATCTAAAGGAGTAATCCCTAGAGCTTTTAATCTGTCAGGGTCTAAGGTTTCCTTGTTCTCAATTTCAAAGTCATCTCTTATTCTTTTTTCCACAGGGTGGTCTGAGAACGGAGTCAGAGTATCCAGAAGCTCTTTATAGCCACTAGCACTAAGAGCATTAAATTCATCCTCTTCACTTTTCTTTAAGCTATCGATTAACACATCGATTCTTTCTTGTAGGCGAGTTCCGAGCTTAGCGACTGGGATTTCCATATCCTCAATAAGTTGTTTTAATCGCTCTTTGCGCTGATTTTGCGTCGACTCTTCGGCATGGAGGTCGAACGCTAAAATATTTCGTATGCCAACTCCCATTTTTGAAACAGTCTTTATCTTTTCCTGCCTATCCACTCCACGAATTTTGTAGCCGTGGTTCTTTAAAATATTTGATAACTCGGAGTCGCTTAGAGATCTTAAAATTCGAAGAATATACTTGTCGTGAAGTTCTTTCCCTAAAATTTCATGAAGGAGCTCTACGATCTCTTCAGGGATCATTACCTCCATCCGGCGCCTACTAATTAAAATGACGCCTGCTTCTCTCAAATACTCTAATGCTTTATCTATGCCTGTTTCTGAAATTGGGTCGATAGAGTGCTCTATTGCAAAAACTTCCTCTCTTGTCATGGCTAGTTTACTTGCCAGGGTATTCAAGATAGATCGTTCATCGTCAGATATTTTAGCTTCTCGGTTTGCCTTTAAATCATTAGTAAACGCTGTCTTCGCGCATTGACTATATATACTCAATCTTTCTGCTCGATTGAACTGACCCTCTTCTGATGAGTCAATTTCTTTTATCAATAATGAGGCCGTTTCACAAATGGATTTGTGCTCTTGGCTAAAAAGTGTTTCAACCCATGGCATCGAGGCAAGGCAGTTGCCATCGCGAATTAGGATGTTAACTAAAAGTGATACCTGCGCACCGCCTAGTGATATTTGGTCGCGAATTGA
This sequence comes from Agarivorans sp. 2_MG-2023, assembly GCF_030548085.1. Classification (NCBI taxonomy): domain Bacteria; kingdom Pseudomonadati; phylum Pseudomonadota; class Gammaproteobacteria; order Alteromonadales; family Alteromonadaceae; genus Agarivorans; species Agarivorans sp. 2_MG-2023. The sequence goes on along the minus strand of NZ_JAUORQ010000015.1, from coordinate 1,157 downwards.
ATTTTTTAAATGTTCTTTTACTAAGCAGAACAGTTGGGTGATTTCATTACCAGAAGCAGTCTTAAGTTGGCCTGTTAAATTATTGAGTTGTTTTTCGAGGGCTTTGTCACCCTTAGATTCCTGGCATAGCCTATCTATGACATTAACGAATTTGGAGCGTTCTACTTGATTGGTATGCGCGAGAACTTGAGATAACTTCATCATTCACCCTAAAAATAATTTCATCAACAAATGAATGCTAGCATTTTACAAGATTATTTTGGGACGTAGAGTATTGAACTGTTAAGTCGATCTTTTAGAAAGAAAAAAGGCCTGCTAAAAAGCAGGCCTTTTAAGGTGGCAGGGATAGCTGGATTTGAACCAACGAATGGCGGCATCAAAAGCCGCTGCCTTACCGCTTGGCGATATCCCTACAAAACTCTTTGAACTGGATTCTTCATTAGAGAAGAATGGTGCGGAAGGAGAGACTTGAACTCTCACACCTTGCGATACTAGAACCTAAATCTAGCGCGTCTACCAATTCCGCCACTTCCGCACGAAATACTTCTAAAACTAATGGTGGCTATGGCGGGACTTGAACCTGCGACCCCAGCATTATGAGTGCTGTGCTCTAACCAGCTGAGCTACATAGCCATCTGTATTTTCACTTAAGTGAAGCTACAAATATTTGGCAGGGTATAAATGCTAGTCTACGACATAGTACTTATTCTCTTACCAGGGCAATTGCCCTTCAGTTACTGCGTTCTCAAATTATAAACCTGAGCACAATAAAAGTGGCAGGGATAGCTGGATTTGAACCAACGAATGGCGGCATCAAAAGCCGCTGCCTTACCGCTTGGCGATATCCCTGCAAAAACTGTTCGAAACGCGTATTGCTACCGTGTTTCTGTGTCTTAATCTTTCAATTTAGACTGGCAATCTAAAACCTAAGTTCTAATTGCTTAACTCAAGTATACATACTCAAGCTATAAATGGTGGCAGGGATAGCTGGATTTGAACCAACGAATGGCGGCATCAAAAGCCGCTGCCTTACCGCTTGGCGATATCCCTACAGGGTGTTACTTTTTGGCTTCTTCTCTAAGAGAAGAATGGTGCGGAAGGAGAGACTTGAACTCTCACACCTTGCGATACTAGAACCTAAATCTAGCGCGTCTACC
>NZ_JAUORQ010000014.1:0-107708 GCF_030548085.1 Agarivorans sp. 2_MG-2023 | reverse complement strand
ACTAAAACAGTGGGTTAAGTTTCGCTTCGCTACACATTATAACCCACTATTTTAGTCCGCTTAGTGCGGCGTTATGTGAAAATCGTATGGAAGTAACTAATCCAACAATTGATGAAGTAAAAGTCTGGGCTTACTCAAAGGACGACTGGCCCCATGATGAGTGGGATTTGTTTCTATCATGGACTAGAGAAATCGACCTTTTTATAGAATTAGCTACAGATTATAAGTGCCCGAAGCAGGATTTTTTCTTACACATGCTCTATTACATAGTTGGCTCTACCTATGGAGAGCCAGCCAAATCTGACAAAGTCGAACGGATTAAGGGTTACTCTGATAAAGGGGTGGGTATTAAACACGGTGCAATTAGGTTGTGGCGTAAAAATGTCGATGACTTACTTAATAATAAAGTTAGTTACAGCTACGACAACTGGAGGGGTGGTGTCTTTGCCGAGTATAAGTTCACATAACAAGGCCAGTAAATCTGACCTCCGTAAACTGTCTTCTTTTTTGCAAAAACACGCAAAAAAGCAGCCAATTCACTCCGGCAGTTTCTGGCGGCGTTAGCCACACATAAAAGTATGAGCATGAATTCACTAAGAGAACAATTGATAGCGTCATTACATTCAGACAAAGAAGCAGAGAGTTTCTTTACAGAGCGCTTGAATGATTCAAAGTTGCTTTTAGAGCTATGTAATATTTGTGCTCCTCATGACGAGTACTCTAATGACCCAAGAATGGCAGCAGCGTATTACATATCTCAATATCCTGCGGAGCTACTGGCTGAGGTAATCCCGCTTCTCTTGGTTCTGGTTACATTACCATCGTGCGGCGGCGAAGATATGAATGGAAATATCGCCAGTCACCTGTTGGCGGCAATAAATAAGAGTAAGCACCTATATTCGGCAAAAATCTATCAAAATCTTGGCGAAATCGCCCAGGAGTATGGAGTTGAGGTCAATGGCTAACAAGGCCATCAACCATCGCCACTTCGTGGCTGGACAGTCAAAGCGCTGCTTCTTTTGTGCATTTGCTTCGCAAATTTTCGCATAAAAGCTTCATCACTTTGCCTGCCGGTTATGGCAGCGTTATACGTAATTTATGAATAATCTCAGCTCTAAGCAGAAAGCCTTCTATAAAAAGGTTGCCGAAATACTATGGGAAAAGTGGGATCCTATTGGTGTGAATGATGGCGATAATGAGTGGGATGATGAGTATGATAGTTATGTTCCGCACATATTCCGCTTAGCCATTGAAGATAACGATGCTTTTCGAATCGCAGCTTCACTAACTTCTTCTGTTGAGCAAAACATAGGGCTAGGCCCCGATAAAGAGCATGACCGAAAAGTTGCAGAGCTTATCGTGAAAGCAAAAATAGAAATGTTGGGATAATGCAAACGTATAACAAGCGCATGTTGCATCAACCACTGCGTGGATTGGACGGTTTTTCCGCTCGTGCCTCGCTACAAAACCGCCGCAAATGCGGGCGCTGGAGGATCCCCTCATAAATCTTTCAGTCCCGCAGAGTGAGTCAACCAGCGAAACTCGTTAATTGCCCAGCGTATTCGCTGCTCTGGTATGTCGAAGTCAGGCCGTCTTCGCACTTCTTTGCCTAGCCTCACGATTGATAGTACCGCCCGTTTTCGAATGGTATTTGCCTGAAAGTGTCGTTGCCAACCGATATGCTGAGCAACCAGCCCTAACCACCATAAAGTGATTTCAGCCAGCATCGCTATCAGCAGTAGCACGTCATACCTGCGCGGACAGCGCGACCGGCTATGGCGCAAGCCAAAGCCGTATTGGGGGCTTTTTAAGTCTCTAAAGGTTTCTTCTATTTGCATCCGTTTGGCGTATAACTTAGTCACTTGTACCGCGTTAAATAATTCAGGGGGTAAATTGCTGGCCAGTACCCAAGGCTCTTTGGCTGAGCGGTGATACAGCTTCTTGGCCGAATGATTATTGCCTGAGCGGCGTGAACGTTTATCTTTGCGTTGTTTATCCTTAGATTTAAACACATATAAGTGACAAGGCATGGGTTTCTTGCGGGCTATTTGTACTGCACCGATATAACGCGCTTTGTTGTTCGCTGACGCATAAAGGGTTTTAGTAAGCGCCCATTGTTCACTGAGCTGATAACAGACCTCACCACGTAGCCTACCCAGCCAATACCAACCGTAAGAGGCCACTTCTCTAAACCACGTGTTTCGGTATCCCGCATCGGTAACTATCAGCGGTGTACAGCCTTTGGGCAACACCTTCGCAAGTTCAGATAGAAACTGATTGTGACTGCGTGGAGCATTGTAATCTTTGAACTCGAAGGTGCGTTCGTACAGGGTGATAGAACGGCCCTTTATTGAAACAGAAGCTCGCAATGTCATCATCCGTAATTGCTCACGAACATCAGCCCAATCAACCAAGACCACTGGCATGGGGTTAGCGCCGCAAATCTGCCGAGCATGCCACTGGTATATCGCTAAACGTTCACTATTTAAATGGTGATTACCGAGCAAACGGTCGATACGTTTAATGCAGTGTTTGGGTGAGGTACGGCTGGTGATATTCCGCCCTAGCTCGGTGAGAGACAATTTATCGCCATCCAATAATGATGTGGTTGCAACCATCAGGGAGTTAAGGCGTTTTTTGTGAATATTAGGGCATAGCTCAATAAGCATTTGGTGTAGAATTTGAATTTCGCGCATCCCGACTGCCTCCGTGCAGGGTTAGATAGAAAAGGTTTTTGGCGAAATTAATTAGATCAAACCACGGGGTGCGCGTCTACTTATATGAATTCTCAGAGGATTATGAGGGGATTCGCTAGAGCGGGGCGTTAAGTTTCTAGGTTAATCATGGAATTTGAATATAAAAATTTAAATGGAGAGGTTTCGGAGGCAGCGTTCTCTGAATTAGTCGTTGTTGCCGAAGGTCCTATTAAACTGGATAGTGGCTGGCAATCCGATCGCGTTAACTATTTAAAATCTCTATCCATTTATATCGAGTTCCAGTCTGGTCCAGAAAACCCTCCAGGGGTTGTGCCAAGTAGAGCCATTGAAGTCACAAAAGAATATGTTAAACAATCTTATGGTATAAGTTTATAAATATGCATTTTATTATCAATCAAAACTTAACAAGTCAAAGCAGCAACGCCACTTCGTGGCTGGACGCGCTAACGCGCGCCGCTGTTTGAGGCGTTATGTTTCTTATGAAATCATGTACTCATAAAATAAGTTTTGTCGCCAATATCTTTTGTAGTGAAGCGATCCCTGCAAAGTGTTCTATTTGTGGTTGTAAAGTGATCAGGATTCACAATAACGTTGTGGATATCCTCAAAGGTATATTTGCATTCGGAGGTGTGTTACTGGTTGCACTATTATTCATCTTTATCGAATATGCAGGTGTAATAATATTTACAGGCGTTGCCTTATCCTTTTTGGCATATTGCAGGGGGATTGCTAAATCTCCTTTGGTAGTCTTTTCTCGCGAAGAACAATTAGAAAATAAACAGCGTTCTAAAAAACAATTGATTGGCTTGGTTATCTTTGTCATTGTTGCAATAAGTGCTGTGGTATCAGAAACATAACAAGCCATTCAAGCGGGAATTTGTAGTTGATCCGATTCAGTAGACACTCCATTAAAACAAGTTCAGGCGTTTAACTTCACCATAAGGTAGCCAATGAGACTTACTATCATAATATTCAGTATCGTGTTTATTTCGCTACAAACCGCTACGTCTATTCTATGGGTGCAAACTAAGGCTATTGAACAGTTTCGCAGTGCTTTTTTAGCTTTTTACAGCAGTGGTATTCCTATGTGGAGTGATTTAGCATTTTCGTTGGGTGGTTGGTGGTTTTTGCCGTCTTTTATTGCTTTGGCTTTTTTAGTTTTTGGCTCTATTTTTAATAAAACGTACTCCGTTACCATTCTCGCGTTGGTTATTTCAGGCCTTTCTTTTTTTGGAATGCTTTATGCGATGTACCCTGTTGATTTAATGCTAACTGATGTGATGTTCTAAAGGCTTTGTTGGTTTATCTGGCCGTGGTGGTTTACACAAGCTGAGTGTGTCACTGGTCTACTAGATTCCGCGGTAATTTTTTTGCTGAAATAAGGTAACCGTAGCCAGGTAAATAGCTAAGCGTTGAGTACGCGCCATATTGAGCGGTTCTACTTGGTTCTGTTGCTGGCTTAATAAATGTTACCTAGATAGTAATTCTATTAGCTCGTTTTCGGTTGCGGGAATACTTTGCAGCTCAATACCTGCTGGTGAACCACCTTTAAGCATGTAGGCGTTAGTGCTGCAGTGGTCGTAATGAAACCATTGGCCGTCTATGCATACGTTGGTGTAGCAACGTGGATCTTGTATTAATTCCATCTTAATTCCCTTACTGAAATTGTTAACACAGCTTTAACATAAACCATGTTGCTAGAAATTAAATATGATCTACATCAATTCAGCCTGCGAGCTACCTCTAAGGTGTAGTGAATTATTGTTTAAAGAGTGAGCTGGATCTGCTCGTGCACTAAATAGTAACAACGCGCTTGGCCATTTTAGGCCAACCAGCCAATGAATAGTGTTTACCCGCGGTTTCGCTGAGAAGGGGCTAATGATCATCTTCTGCTTATTGTTTATTATGTTTATTAATTTTGGCGAGTTTAAAGAGTAAATAATGAAAAAAGTTTGGTGGTTTTTGGCTGTGGCAATGTCGCTACAGGCTATGGGGCAGCCTTTTCCGCAAGATTTAGTTGAGGCCGCTTTAGCACGTACCGAACATACCGTTATTTACGATGGCTCCTATGTAGCGCTGGATTACCCAAACGGCGACGTACCTAAGCATCTGGGCGTATGCACTGATGTAGTGATTCGCTCTTATCGAGCAATAGGGGCAGATTTACAAGTATTGGTACACGAAGATATGCGCGACCACTTTAGCCTTTACCCCTCGCAGCGAATTTGGGGCTTGAGTGGCACCGATAGGAATATTGATCATCGTCGGGTACCTAATCTACAGGTGTTTTTTGCTCGCCATGGCGAGTCGTTCGCGCGTAGCCAGCAAGCTAGCGATTACCAAGCCGGTGATATAGTCACCTGGATGCTACCGGGCAATTTGCCACATATTGGTATTGTGAGTGACCAGTTATCAGCCGCTGGAGTGCCTAAAATAGTGCACAACATTGGTTTGGGGCCTCAACTAGAAGACATGCTATTTAGCTACCAAATTACTGGCCATTATCGGTATCAACCCAGTGAAAGTAACCAGTAGTATTCGCCACATTCTGGCTAATTGGCGTTTGTTAAGGTACTAAAACGTTGCTTTAAAAACTGAGTAAAGGCCTGTACTTTACTGGTGCGGTGGGTGTCTACGTGAGTACTGAGCCATTGAGGTATCGCCCACTGTGCAGGGGGAGAAATAAGTGGTTCTAGTTCTGGATGCAATTGCGCTAAGCGACAAGACAAAGGCGCTGCGCCAAAGCCTGCCTTTATAGCAGGAACAAAGGCATTAAAGTCATTCACCTTCAAAGCAATTTGCTGCGGTTCGACTTGGCTATTCAACCAATGAATAAAGCTAATTTGCGAATAAGGCTCGATGGTTGAGATAAACTTATGACCAACCACCTGCTCTAGTGACGCAATTTTCCCGTACCGTTTTACATAGTCTTTAGAGCCATACAAAGTGACGGGTATTTCCCCCAGGCTTTGCACCACATAATCAAGATCTTTAGGTTTTTTACCTGGACGAATGCTTACATGGGCTTCGCCATGTTCCAGTTTTAAAATGCGACTGTCGGCCGCATATTCCAGTTTTATTTGCGGGTACAGTGCTTGAAACTCGGCCAATATTGGCAACAAAATATCTGCCATATTGTTCACGGTGGTGAGCGCCAAAGTCCCCGACAGTTGGTTGTCGGTGCCTGCTAACTTACCTAACAAGCGGCTAAAGTCGTTTTGCGTACTTTCCGCGGCTTGGGTTAGCATTATGCCGGATTCGGTTGGCTGATAACCGCGAGCATGGCGATGAAACAAGCGGGTGCCTAGCCGCTCTTCTAAGGCATTAATTCTGCGCAGTACCGTACTGTGGTGAACATCCAAGGCTTCTGCCGCGGCTGTAAGTGTGCCTAGCTTAGCCACTTGGTAAGCAATATGGATGTCGTTCCAATCATTCTTATGTGCATTCATGCACAGAAGTGTTGCACGTATGTTGTTTTTCTTCAAATTTGCTTATGCAACAATGTCCTCAAATCGACAATAACTTCATCTAGAAGGCAATGCTGAGGAGCATAAAATGACTAAATTAATCGCACTTGCAGGTAGCTTACGCGCTCAATCATTTAACAAGAACTTAGTAAAAATTGCCGCCCAAGGCGCCGAGGAAGCTGGCGCAGAAGTACGCTACGTTGATTTAGCCGATTTTGCTATTCCACTTTACTCAGAAGATTTAGAAGCCGAAGGCACACCGGCATCGGTAAATGATTTAAAGCACTTATTCGCCCAAGCCGATGGTATTTTGTTGGCTAGCCCAGAGTACAACGGTTCTATTTCTGGGGTATTAAAAAATGCCTTAGATTGGTTGTCGCGTCCGTCTAAAGACGCTGATATTGGGTCTGCCTTTCAAGGTAAAGTTGCCGGTATTATGGCTACCTCGCCGGGCGGTTTAGGAGGCATTCGTGGCTTAGCCCATACGCGCGATATTTTGTTCAACTTAGGTGTGTTGGTTAGCCCTAAACAAGTGGCGGTAGGCTCGTCTTACCAAGCTTTTAACGCCGAAGGCCAGTTAGCCGATGCAGATATGGAGCAACGGGTAAAAGCGTTAGGGGCTGAAGTGGCTGCAACCGCTAAAAAGTTAGCCAACTAAATCTGCAGGCATTGGCTATTAGTTTTGTTTTCACATGGCTAATAGCGCTGTTTAGTGGAGAGGGCTGGTTTAAAATAAGCTCGCAAAAGATTGCTGTAGCGTAATGCGATTAAGCTGGGTTTTGAGGTGCTGCTGCATATTCTCAAACAAAAAGTTACCCATGCTGATTCGCTTCACTCCCCACGCTTGTAATTGAGTAAAGTCGGCTAGATGCGGCATGCACATAACATTAATGGGTAGTTCACTAAACTCGCAAATGGCTTGTATATCCTCCGCTTTTTCTAGGCAGGGCAGAAAGATACCGTTAGCGCCTGCTGCGGTATAAAGCGCGATGCGTTGTTTAGCTTGTTCGATAGCATCTTGAGTGTTTAACAAAAACACATCACTTCGCACATTAATAAATACATCTATTTTCTGTTGGCTAAGTTGTTGTTTTACATGTGAAATGGTCGCTGAAAACGCATCAGCGTTTAATAAGCTGCGTTGCTGAGTTACCACGCTATCTTCAATATTGATTCCTACTACACCTGCATCACTCAGTCGTTTTATGTTCTCAGCTATTTGCTTTGCTTCGCGGCTATAACCAGATTCGATATCGACAGTGAGAGGAAGTGTTGAATGTTGGCGGATTTGTTTAACTATCGAGTAGAGGCTGTCAAAAGGCATTTGCTCGCCGTCGACAAAACCTTGCGAGGCCGCAATGGCTGCACTTGAGGTTCCAATAGCCTTAAAGCCTAGCTGCTCGGCGAGTTGGGCGCTAGCGACATCCCATACATTGCAAAGTAGTAATGGTGCAGTTTGGTAGTGTAAGTCTTTGAATGTCATAGTTATGCTCCTTGCGGTAAAGCTAAAAGTTACTATGAACACTGACTTAGCCACAACCGAAAACTTAACAAGTATGTTGATTGATTAAGTTGTTGAAGCATTGGTTTTGTTGATACCAAACTTTACCAAGCCCGTTTGGCCAATGGCGACACGAATACTCAAGCTAAGGGTGGTGGCGATAGAAATGCTGAGCATGACAAAAATGGCGATAAGGATCACCAGTTGGTACTTAACAGCCACCATTGGGTCACTACCTGCGAGGATTTGGCCAGTCATCATACCGGGTAGGGTAACCAACCCAACGGTACTCATAGAGGCTAAAACCGGGGCAAATGCTTGTTGCATAGCCGATTGCAAGAAACCTTGGGTGGCTTGTTGGCGGCTAGCACCAAGTGCTAGGTAACCTTGGTACTCACTGGTTTTTTCGTTTAAGGCGCTAAATAGCCGTTGTAAGGCCACAATGTTGCCACTAAGGCTGTTGCCTAAGAGCATTCCGGCTAAAGGAATGAGGTATTGAGCGCTATAGGCTGGGGCGGGTTTGAGTAGCGCCAGTAGCAAAATTACCAGTAGTGGGCTTAAACCCAATATTAAGCCACTTAATACCGGAAAAAATAAGGCTTTGCGTGGTAATTTGGCTTTGCCAATAATGGCGCTGGCCCCTACTAGCAACATGACCGTTAACCATAGTAGGTTTACCCACAGGCTGTTTAGCTCAAAAAGAAATTGCAGATACACACCAAGCAGAGCAAGTTGCAACAGCATGCGCATTAGACTGATGCCAATGTCTTTACCCAAGGCTAAATTAAAGCGCCAGTTAATAAACACTGGAATAAGCAATACTAGGCAAAATAGCCCTAGGGCCGACCAGCTAATGTCTATTGTCATGAGGAATTCCAGCGTTAAAACAAACCATCGAGCAAGCCCTTAGCCCTGCATGCTATTAGTGTAGCGCGGGGCTTTGGTAGAGTCTTGTGCTGATTAAGGTCTAGCGGCTTAACAGGCTTGTTTGCTGGTGCTGTGTTTATACAGTCTTACGCAGTTTTTACCCTCGGCTTTGGCTTGGTATACCGCTTTGTCGGCTGCTTTCATCATGGCTTCGTGGTGTGGCATTTTGGGGCTGCGACTGGCCACGCCAACACTCACACTCACCTGATATTTTTGATGATTTAGTTGCATATTCTCGATGCGTTCGCGAATTGATCCACCTAAGCGATATGCACCTTGCTCGTCGGTATTAGGGCAAATAAGCAAAAACTCATCGCCCCCTAAACGAGCTACAACGTCGTCGTTACGCACCGATTCGCGCAAGGCTCTTGCTAGCAGCATTAATACAGCATCACCAGCATCATGACCGTTGCGGTCGTTAATCTGCTTAAAGTGGTCTGCATCAATCATCATGCAAGCTAAAGGGGTATCGTTAGCCACTGATTGTTTCCATAGCTCCATGAGTTGGATCATGGCATGGCGGCGATTAGGTAAGCCAGTAAGCACGTCGGTATGTGCTAAAGACTGTAAATGCTGGTTGGTTTTTTGCAATGCAAGGGTGCGCTCTTGCACTTTTTGCTCAAGGTTTTGATTTAGCTTTAATAGCTCGTGGTTACGCACACTCACTTGATGAAACAAGCCACGTAACGCGGCAATGAGCGGTTCGGTCGCTAAATCATTGGGTTGCTCTGTTTGGCAGTAGGCGTGCTCTGGGCTATCGCCTTGTTCAATAAAGTGCAGTTGTTTAGCCAATACTTGGTCAATGCCGAGAATGTGGTAAGCCAGCCATTGAATCAAGTAGTCGAGTAGGTGTTTTACTTTGCTTTGTTGGCTGTTGTGGTTGAATTGGCTGAGTTTAGCCACTTCACCTAGAAACTCCTGATGGGCTTTTACATGTGCGCGGCGATGGCGAGCATCTACCTTATGCTGAGCCATTAGCATTTCTTCTTCTTGAAAATGTTCTTTTACGTAGGTATCCAACTCTTGGCTAAGTTGTTGAATAGCACCTTTTGGAGCTTGATTTTCGGTAAGTAAATCGCCAATTTGATTAATAAGATCAATCAAATGCCGATGTTGATCGTCAACAACAGAGATACCTGTTTCAAAGTCTGCAGTCCAACGAAATGATTCCATACTATAGCGTCCAGCAAGTCCCTACTTAAGCGTTTCACGTGGTGGCAATGCGCGTTTAATCGCTCTTGTGGAGCGGACGCCTACCTTAGCGGGTAATCAGACCTGTTAAGCTAATCTACATCAAAAAAACATCAAATAAGAGGCTTTATTAAAAGAAATTTTAACGCTGAAAATTTTGTTTAATTTAGCGTACGAAAATGTGCGAGCAAGAGCTGCTTAAGCAAGCCATTTAACGTATTCTAAATGTCATAATTCTAGCGTAAGCCTAGTTGATAATAAGAGGTGTAGAGTGGAACAAAATTTAAGTGTAGAACAAACGCGAGTGATAGGTGCGTTGTTAGAGAAAGAAACCACCACGCCTGACCAATACCCTCTGTCGTTAAACGCGCTCACCTTAGCGTGTAACCAAAAAAGCAATCGTGAACCGGTAATGGCTTTAAGTGAAGCCGAAGTTCAAGATATTTTGGTGGAGTTACAAGATTTACGAATTGTTACCGAAGCGCCCATGTCGGGGCGAGTAGTCCGTTACCAACACCGTTTTTGTAATACCCAATTTGGCGGCTTACAGCTAAGTGAAGGCGAGCGCGCTATTGTGTGTTTAATGTTTTTACGTGGCCCACAAACCCCCGGCGAACTGCGTACTCGCAGCCAACGCTTAGCTAATTTTGCTAGCGTGCAAGAGGTAGAGCAAAGCTTACAAGCACTTGCTGATCACGAAAGCGGTAAGTTGGTTCTTAAGTTAGAGCGAGAACCCGGTAAACGTGAGTCTCGTTATGCGCATTTATTCTCTGGTGAGCCTTCGTTCGCCGCCGCAGCGCCAAGTGCTGCTAGTGCCGCTGTTGCACCTGTGCAACAAGCTGAACTACAACAGCAAATTGATGAGCTACGCCAAGAGTTGGCTGCTCTCAAACAACGCGTTGTTGAGTTAGAACAATAAAGAAATCTAGTCCCAAAAAAGGCCAGCAATTTGCTGGCCTTTTTTGTTAGCGGGTCATTAATGGAAGGGGAAAATGTAGTTCACCCAACCTTGCATACGTAACAGTACTTTTCGAATCACCGATACATGATGGAAATGTTCGGTATAAATCGCCACTTGGCCGCTGATCCCTATTGGAAAGTCGAAGTCGTCAAAGCGCGGCTCTGGATCAATTATCACTAAACTACGGCTGTGTTTAAACAAGGCATCTGCACCACGCAAGCTGCCATTGGCTTGAAACTCACCCTCGGCAATGGTTGGCATAACTTGGCGAACGGTACCTTTAAACACAATACCTGGTTGAGCGGTAACGATAAACTCGGCCTCGTCACCTGCTTTTAAACGCTTGATAGAGTTTTCCCAAAAAGCCCCTACAAAAATACTTTCTTCTTTAGGAATAAAGGTCATTACTGGGCGCAGCGGCATGGGAACTGCCACCATGCCTTTACGTAAACCTACTTGGGTTACATAGCCGTCGGTAGGGGCGTGCACCACCGTTTGCTCTAGGTCGAATAAGGCTTTATCTAACTGGCTTTGCAAGCGAGCTACATTGGTATTTACCCCGTTTATTTGCGAGTCGTAGGCCAAACGTGCATTGGTTTCATTGGCTTCGGCTACTTGCAGTTGCGCCTCGGCCGCTAAATAAGCTTGTTGGCGGTTTTCTACTTCTAACTCGGTAAAGGGGCTGTTTTTACCGCCTTTTTTGCGGCCTTCGGCATAACGTTGGTAGGCCTTTTGAGTGCGGTCTCGTTCGGCTTTAGCGGCATTGGTGGTGGCTTGTGCGCTGGCCAATTGTGCTAATAGTTGTGGTACTTGTTGTTGCGCTGCTGCAACTTCCGCTTCACGTTGTGCTACTACCGCTTCAAAAGGTTCTGGGTCTAACTTAAACAGTATATCGCCTTCTTTAATCAGCTGATTTGGCACTACCGGTACATCAATAACCTTGCCTCTTACTAGGGGCATAATTGGCACCGAAGTATATATTTGTCTCGCTTGGGCGGTAAACGGATGGTTGTAATTCATTAATATGAGCAGCACCCCAATAATAACAATGCCGCCAAGCACTGCGGTAGGTACTGTCCATTTAGTGAGTGGGATATTGAATATTTTGAACACCGCAATGCAAATGCCGGTGTAAGTGAGAATGAGCAATAAATCCATTATTGATTCTCCTGTTGTTCTAGCTGCTGTACATGTTTGCTAATAATGGCAACTTGCCGTTTTAGCTTGGCCACTTCTGCAGCAAGTTCATCTTCGCGAGATTCTAGTTGTTGTTCTTTTTGCTCTATGGCTTGTTCTTGTTGTTCGAGTTGCTTAAAGCCCCAGCCACGATCTTCTCGATATAAGGTGGCCCATATCCATAAAAAGGGCCAAATAACATGTAAGGTAAACAAGCTTATCCAGCCAGCTACGTGAATGGCGTCTTGATGGGGGTGATTACGGTGTTTAGATATTTCATAGGGAATATCGTGAATGGCGATAATTCCGTAAAACAGCGTGAGGCCAACAAAAAACAGTAGCCCTAAAGCGAAAAAATCCAAAAACATAGTCCCTCCTTGGGATATTTTTGCGATTAACTAAAACTGTTATTCAGCTTAAACGATATTCGTCGATAAAGGTATTAAGTCACGGCGCTTTAACTTGGTGTGCTTGTTAAGTTACTTTGCCATTTAAATCATTAGCTTAAAATTGTCAGCTTAGAGGCTGGATTAATCACTCAGAGGGTGTTTATGAAGTTATGTTCGGTAGAGCGGGTTTGGGATGAAGGGGAACACAATGCCTTTACCGATCTCTGCGAGTTTAAACAGGCCCTGTGGTTATGCTTTCGCGAAGCCGAAGGGCACGTGAGTGATGAAGGCGATATTCGTATTCTTCGTCGAGGCTATGATGAAAACGATTTTAGCTCAGCAGCCTTGATTCACATTGATGGCATAGACCTACGTGACCCAAAGCTAGTGCAAAGCCCCGATGGCCGATTATTATTAACCTGCGCCGGAGTGAATCGTAGCAGCGAAAGGTTTGACCTACAAAGCTTCACCGCGTGGTCTGATGATGGTAGTACCTGGTCTAAACTATGTGCCCAAGGTGATGCCAATATGTGGTTGTGGCGAAGCCGCTATTTAGCCGATGGTGCTTACTCGGTGGCGTATAACTACAGCTTAGATAAAGTGAGCTTATATAAAATGGATGCTGCTGGTGATTACCAAATGCATTTAGACCCGCTATTTAGCCTAGCCCAAAACGGCTTGGCTTATCCTAACGAGCACGACTTGAGTTTGTTAGACGACGGCGCTGCTTTGTGTTTACTGCGTCGTGACAAAGACAGTGGCACCGGCCAGCTAGGTTATGCCAAACCGCCTTATTTGGATTGGCAGTGGCAGGATCTAGGTGTTCCTATTGGTGGGCCAGCCATGCTTAAATTAGACGATGGGCGTTTGTTATGCGCGGTACGTTTATATCAACCGGTGCGTACCAGTTTGTGCTGGTTAGATGCCGACCAAGGAAAGTTGAATGAGGTACAAGTGCTGCCATCTGATGGCGATACTAGTTACCCCGGCTTGGTGCAGCAAGGCAATGCGATATATTGCAGTTACTATTCTAGCCATGAGGATAAAACAGCCATTTATCTGGCCGAATTAGATTTAAGCCAAGATTAGCGCTGACCGCAATGAACAAAAAAAGGCAGCCCTAGGCTGCCTTTTTAATGCTAGTTTGCTTAAAAAGTATAACCGAAACCAAAGGCTGCAATACCACCTTTGCTGTCGTAAAAGGTGATGTTTGAGTCGGTATTGTTATAACCACCTAATACGTTGAACATGGTGTTCTTCCAACCAAAAGGTTCGTTGTAAACGTAAATACCAAACAAGGACACTTTGTCATCTTTTTGGGTTTGATTATCAAACACTGGATTAGCACCAGAAAATTTAGTTTGGCCGTATTCAGCATTTAAGGTGAATACATTAGGGCCAGAGCGGTAAATACTGGTTAAACGTAGAGTGTATTGGTCGAAGTCGTTAGCGTCACCGTCGGCTTTGGCGGTGGTGTAAGCCACCGCAGGTGCTAAGAACCACTTGCGAGACAGCGGAACAAAGGTTTCGGCAATGATACGGTGCAGGTTGGCATTTCGTCTAAGCGAAGCAATTTGAGTGTCAGACAAGTTTAAGGCGGAATTTGTACCACTTTGCTCGTTGTCTACAGTACGTTTTGCGTACACGTATTCAAGCGTTAAGGGGCCATCGGCTATGGCTTCATATCGAACTCGACCACCTTGGTAGTTCTCATCGGTTTTTTGGCGAGCTGCGCCAACCAAATAAGGGTCTGCCCAAGTGTCGTTAAGTAAGGGAAGTTCTGGGAAGTAGGCGGCAGTAATTTTGCTGCGGTCGCTAATTGCGCGGGTATACCCTAATTCGTATTGGAATTGAGCTCGGCCCAAATTCTCGCGGCTGTTACCTAAGAAGAATTGGTTCTTTAGATCTTCGGTGGTGTATTCCACTCGTAATAGCGGATAAACAATTGCCGAGCTAGAGCTCTTACCATTGTTTGTTAAATCATCGGTTATTTGATTGTCGTCATCAGTTGAGAATTGGTTCTGACCGCTAACATAACCCACGTTGAGGTTAATGGTGGCAGACCAACCCGGCTCTTCAGCTAAAGGGCGAGCATCGGCAGTGAAACTAAACAACATACTACAACAGAGCAGCGAGCTTACTCGTTTAAACATTAGTCACATCCTTGTATCGGGGCATTAGAGTTAATTCATCAATGTGGATTAACTCTGTCTACGCGTCAAACCGTTAAATAGATCAGTAATTTGTTACTCTACAATAACTTAAGCTAACAGCTTTGTAACAGCAATATTTGTTGAGCTTGTTATTAGTGTATTAAATATAGATGAACTGCCGTAGCACGTTGGCTTTTTTATTACGGGGTGAGTCACTAAGCGCAACAAACAAAAACAGAGCGGCTGGCGCTCTGTTTATTACGGATGATTAGCGGAGGTTAGTCGAGTTCTGAAAACAAGCCGCGGTCGAAGGTTTTTTCACAGTAATGGCATTTTAACTTAATGTCTTGCTGCTGATGGCGCACATAAAAGTTACTGTCGATAGGCTCGTTATGGCTAATGCAATTGCTATTAGGGCAGGCAAACACACCTTTTACTTGCTCAGGTGTAGAAACATGAAATTTACGTACTACTTCAAAATCTTCAATTAAGTTAATGGTCGCGTTGGGCGCAAACAAGGCTAGCTGATTGGCTTGGTTCTCATCAAATACGGTGTTCTCTACCTTAATTAAGTCTTTTTGCTGCTGCTCGCCGCTTGGCAGGTTAAGCCCTACGGTAATTCGTTCTTGAGCGGCCGATAGTTGGAAAAACTTAAGAATTTTGATGCCTTGACCGGCTGGTACGTGATCAATAACGGTGCCGTGAGCAATGGCTTCTACTTGCAACTTCTTCTTCATTATTGAGCTCCAAATTCGTTAGTCATCACCAAGGCGAGCAGCGCTTGTCGAGCATAAACACCGTTTTCTGCTTGTTCAAAGTAGTAAGCGTAAGGAGTGGTGTCTACATCGGTGGTGATTTCATCCACGCGTGGCAATGGGTGCAAGATTTTTAAGTTGTCTTTCACTTGTTTCAGCATGTCTGCGCGCAAGATGAAGCTTGATTTCATATGCTGGTATTCGGTTTCGTCAAAGCGCTCTTTTTGTACTCGGGTCATATACAAAATATCGAGTTCGTCTACCACTTCTTCAATGCTGTCGTGCAAGCTGTATTTGATTTCACGGGCATTTAATTCTTCAATAATGTAGTCAGGCATCGCCAGCGCTTTGGGCGCAATAAAGTAAAACTCGCAACCAAATAGCGATAAAGCTTGAGTGAGGGAGTGTACAGTGCGGCCATATTTTAAATCGCCAACAAAAGCGACTTTTAAGCCTTCTAATGACCCTTGGGTTTCGTAAATGGTGAATAGATCGAGCAAGGTTTGCGTAGGGTGCTGGTTAGAACCGTCGCCGCCATTAATTACCGGAACACTGGAGAATTCACTGGCTAAGCGTGCTGCGCCTTCTTGGGGATGGCGCATGAAAAAAGCATCACTATAAGAAGAAATTACTTTTACTGAATCAACCAGGGTTTCGCCTTTTTTACCCAGCGAGGTATTTCCACCATCGGCAAAGCCGATTACGCTGCCGCCTAAACGTTGTACTGCGGTTTCAAAAGATAAACGTGTACGAGTCGAAGCCTCAAAAAAACAGCTAGCCACCACTTTGTTTTTTAGTAGCTCGGGACGGGGTTGTTGTTTAATGCTTTGGGCGGTGTCGACGATTAACTCAAGTTCCTGACGGGAAAAATCAGGGATAGAGATAATGTGCTTTTGATAAAGCGGGTTGTTCATGCTCGCAGATCCTAATCCGATGTGAAATCGGAACGGAATTATATCAGCGAGCAGAGCCAGTGAATATGATCTTAATAAGGAATACTAAGATTATTTGCAAATAGCGCCTAGATTAGGCGTATTGGCTGCTTTTACGCTCGCGATAATCTTGACAATCAATGCAGTAACGCGATTCTGGTCGTGCATTTAATCGAGCCGAGCTAATGTCTTCACCACAACCTTCACAAAAGCCATAGTCTTTTTCTTCGATACGGCGTAGCGCATCTTTAATGCTTTTAACGTGGGCGATGTCGTGCTGACGACGATTTAGCTGCAGTTGCTGAGACTCTTCTTGGTTGGCTCGATCGACATCGTCGCCAGAATCTTCTTTGTCTTTAAATAGCTGACTGTCTTGCTCTAGGCGCTGTTGAGTTTCGTTAAGTTGCTCGACGAGCTGCAGACGAATGGTCTCTATTTGTTGATCGCTAATCATTGTTTTGAATGTCTTCCTTCCTATTGTGTTAAACGCGGTCCTTACCTTGTTGCCACGTGATTAACTCAAAAAATTAGTTAATCGCCAATTTTACCGAGGTGTAAAGGCTTTTCAAAGAGCTTTTTTGGATAATTGTTAGCCAGCTAGCACTTGGGTTTCAATTAATTACCCGTTACTATCGCGCTCAGTTTCTTTACTGAGCAAAATCGAGTGTTTTGTCAGTGATAAAACGGCATCTGCACTAAACTAATAAATAGATAACCACAGTGATTTAAGTATCACGCCATAATGAGGATTGCATGAGTGAATAGAATAAACATGCTGCTAGTTAGCCTATTAGCTTTGGCCACCAGCGGAGTAATAGCTCAAGAAGAGAAAGTACTAAATGTTTACAATTGGACTGAGTACATTGCTGAAGACACTATCGCCGAGTTTGAAAAAGAAACTGGTATTAAGGTGGTTTACGATGTATTTGATTCCAACGAAGTATTAGAAGCCAAGTTGCTATCGGGCAGCACCGGTTTTGATATTGTTTCACCATCGCATGACTTTTACGGTCGCCAAATTACGGCAGGGGTTTATCAAAAACTAGACCGTAGCAAGTTAAGCAACTGGGACAATTTGGATCCTAAGCTACTGGCCACGCTAGAAAGTTTTGACCCAGGTAATCAATACGGTATTCCTTATATGTGGGGAACTACGGGTATTGGTTACAACGTAAATAAAGTAAAAGAGATTTTAGGTGAAGATGCCGACCTTAATTCTTGGTCTTTAGTCTTTGACCCAGAGAACGCCGCTAAACTTAGCCAGTGTGGCATTGCTTTCTTGGATGCTCCTAGCGAAGTTGTGGCCGCGATGCTTAATTACATGGACAAAGATCCAAACAGTGCTAAGCAGAGTGATTACAAAGGCGAGATTGAAACGCTGATGGAGCAACTTCGCCCCAGCATTCGCTACTTCCATAGTTCGCAATACATTAATGATTTAGCCAGCGGTGACATTTGTGTGGCGATTGGTTGGTCTGGTGATGTGTTAATGGCCGGTGATCGCGCTGCTGAGGCCGACAACGGCGTAGAGCTTGAGTACATTATTCCTAAAGAGGGCGCTGGCGTGTGGTTTGATATGTTTGCCATTCCAAAAGATGCTAAACACCCAGAGAACGCTCACGCTTTTATTAACTATGTATTGCGCCCAGAAGTGATTGCTAAGGTGACTGACTTTGTTTGGTACGCTAACCCAAACACTAAAGCTACCGCTTTAATTGACCCTGAGATTGCCGCTCACCAAGGGATTTACCCTAGTGAAGAAGCTTCTGAGCATTTATACGGTTTTGTGGCTGTGCCACCAAAAGTAGAACGTACTCGTACGCGTTTATGGACCAAGTTTAAATCTGGCCGTTAAGTTTTAGTGATTTGTAAGTATAAAAAAACCAGCCCTTAGGCTGGTTTTTTTATTGCGGGAAGTACTTAGTCTAGCTGAGGGCCAGCAGCAACCAGTGCTTTACCTTCGGCATTATCAGTGTACTTATCGAAGTTATTGATAAAGCGTTGGGCTAGGTCGTCTGCTTTGCTTTGCCATTGCAGAGGATCTTGGTAAGTATCACGAGGATCCAAAATCTCTGTGTCTGCGCCGGGTAGGCTAGTAGGGATTTCCAAATTAAATACTGGCAATTGTTTAGTTTCTTGTTGCTCGATAGAGCCGTCAAGAATGGCGTCAATAATTGCGCGAGTATCTTGAATGGAAATACGTTTGCCTGTGCCGTTCCAACCCGTATTCACTAGGTAAGCTTCTGCGCCGGCTGCTTCCATGCGTTTTACTAGTACTTCTGCATACTTAGTAGGGTGCAAGGTAAGGAAGGCCGCTCCAAAACATGCTGAGAAAGTAGGTGTTGGCTCGGTAATGCCACGCTCAGTACCGGCAAGTTTGGCGGTAAAGCCAGACAAGAAGTGGTACTTAGTTTGCTCAGGCGTTAGCTTAGCAACGGGCGGCAATACGCCAAAGGCATCAGCGGTTAAGAAGATCACTTTTTTAGCATGACCCGCTTTGGAAACAGGCTTAACAATGTTTTCAATGTGATTGATAGGGTAAGACACCCGAGTATTCTCGGTTTTAGACCCATCATCGTAGTTCACACTACCATCATTGCGAACGGTGACGTTTTCTAATAATGCGTCACGTTTAATGGCATTGTAAATGTCAGGCTCAGCTTCTTTGCTTAGTTTAATGGTTTTAGCGTAACAACCCCCTTCAAAGTTAAATACGCCTTCGTCATCCCAGCCGTGCTCATCATCACCAATCAGCTCGCGCTTAGGATCGGTAGACAGGGTTGTTTTACCTGTACCAGATAAACCAAAGAAGATAGCGGTGTCACCGTCTTTGCCAACGTTGGCAGAACAGTGCATTGACGCCATGCCATTAAGAGGAAGGTAGTAGTTCATCATGGCGAACATACCTTTCTTCATTTCGCCGCCATACCAAGTACCACCAATCACTTGCATTTTTTCGGTCATGTTGAAAACGGTAAAGTTTTCTGAGTTTAGACCCTGTTCTTTCCATTTCTTGTTGGTGGTTTTAGAACCGTTCATTACTACAAAGTCAGGCTCATAGTCTTCTAACTCTGCGGCAGTAGGACGAATGAACATGTTGGTAACAAAGTGAGCTTGCCAAGCAACTTCAACAATAAAACGTACTTTTAAGCGAGTATCAGGGTTAGCACCACAAAAGGTGTCTACCACAAATAAACGTTTGCCAGAGAGTTGATCCGTAACGGTTTTTTTAAGGTCGGCCCAAACCGAAGGATCAATGGGTTTATTGTCGTTCTTGGCTTGTTCAGAGGTCCACCACATGCTGTCGCGGGTGGAATCATCAAGCACAATGTATTTATCTTTTGGGGAACGCCCAGTAAAAATCCCGGTATCAACGGCAACGGCACCTGATTCGGTGACAATTCCACGTTCGTAGCCGGTGAGTTCGGGGCGAGTTTCTTCCTTGAAGAGTTGTTGGTATGAGGGGTTGTACACCACGTCCGACACGTCTTTGATGCCGTATTGAGCCAGGTCGATAACCTGATCTTTTTCTGCAACGTCAAGCATAGCAGTCTCCTGTAGGTAGAGAGGTAAGATTTAATTTTATATTTTTATTGGTGTTGGCTTCGATTCTATCCCTTTAGTGGTACCAAAAAGAGAGGGTCGTCAAATTACCAGTACTTTTCTTATGGTTATTAGAGTTGTATCTAGGAAATGCGATTGACACCGCATTTCCTGAGGTCAGTTTAATGAATTTTGGCAGGGTTTGTCGATATATTGCGCGTG
The DNA here is from genome assembly GCF_030548085.1 of Agarivorans sp. 2_MG-2023. Classification (NCBI taxonomy): domain Bacteria; kingdom Pseudomonadati; phylum Pseudomonadota; class Gammaproteobacteria; order Alteromonadales; family Alteromonadaceae; genus Agarivorans; species Agarivorans sp. 2_MG-2023. The sequence continues at coordinate 87,774 of NZ_JAUORQ010000014.1, read as the reverse complement.
AAAATGTTTTCAACGTCGGCTTCGTTAAATTTATAGTCATGTCCACAGTAGTCACAATGCATCGAAATATGGCCGCGTTCATGGCAAATTTCGAGCAATTCTTTGTGGTCGATGTTACTTAATGCTGTTTCACAGCGCTCTTTTGAACAGCTGCATTTAAATATCACATCTTGTGGTTCATACACACGTACTTGATGTTCGTGGTAGAGGCGATACAGCAATTGCTCGGCGTCTAATTCAAAGCTTTCTTGGGCTGTAGTGGTTTCACTGAGGGTTTTAATTAACTCAAAGTGTTCTGCGTCTTCATCTTTGCTGGCTGGCAGCGCTTGCAGGAATAAGCCACTGGCATGTGGGCGGCCATCAAACATGCCGGTGAATAACCAAATGCGGGTATTTAACTGCTCTGATTGCTGAAAGTAACTTTCGATACTGGCCGCAACACCTTGTGGGTCAATTTCTACAATGCCTTGGTAACGTTCGCCCTTAGCTGGGGTAATCGTAATGACAATATGGCCATTGCCCACTAAGTCGGTAAAGCTGATTTGTGGGTCGATGTTATCGCTGTAACGCGCTACGCCACGCATCTCTTGTTGGTCGGTGCCGCTGACTGCAAGCACACTTAGCGGACCATCGCCTTGCAGTTGTACGGTAATGTCGCCTTCAAACTTAAGAGTGGCGGTCAGTAAGCAAGTTGCCGCGAGTAATTCACCTAATAGGTTTTGGATTGGCGCTGGGTAGTTTTGTTGTTCGACGATTTCTTGGTAGCTTTGCTGCAACTGCACGAGTTCGCCACGTAGATTGTAATCTTCGAATAAGTAACGATTGAGTATGTCTTGCTTCATGTTTAGGCCTGACTATTGTTGTTTAAACTGAATGATCTTCCGACGCTGTTTTTTATCAGGTCGACGTTCTGGGCTAGTATTCTGCGCCATGAGTTTTCGTTGCATTGCAAATTGTTCGCGTTTTTTAACGCTGTCTTCGGTTTCTAGGTAAAGCAATTGTGCTTGTGGCGCGGGGCCTCGTTTGTCACTGAGTTGCTGTACTAGCACTTCTATTTGTTGCTGGCCTTGCCATAAAGTTATGGTTGCGCCAACTTCTACGCTGCGGCTGGGTTTACAACGTTGCTGGTTATAGTGCACTTTGCCACCCATCACCATGTCGCGTGCAAGCCCTCGAGTTTTGTAAAATCGAGCGGCCCATAACCACTTGTCAATGCGCGGTTGTTGCTTGTTAGAGTTTTGTGAATTCATGCTAAGTCTTAGCTGGCTTATATATTATCTATTAAATTATATCAGTTTTATGCGGGCTAGCTATGTCTTGGATTAGTGCGTTATCCAGCAGAAAACTGATAAAAGTGCAATTAAATGCAAAATTTACACTTGCAGCACTTGTTCTACGCATAACTCCCTTTAGAATGAAGAACCCTCTAAATGAGGCGGTTTGCCATAGTTTTTTCATAAGGATGATCGAGAATCGGTTAACGATGACAGATGTATTATAACGAATAAATGGATATTAACTCTTTTTCAGCTCAGTTTGCTCGATACGTTCCTTCTCAAAAGAGCAGCGTGTTTATCACATTATTATTGATGTGTTTAGCCGCTTATCAGTTGGCTTCAATTACGTGGTTATTAGTGCCAACTAAATCGCAATCCTTTCGCTGGGTTCCGCAGCCAGTTGATACGGTTAGCACTCAGTCTAAAGTTGATCTGGACAGCTTAACTAAACAGCATTTGTTTGGTGAATACCAAGCAAAGAAAACGGTTAAGAAGGTGGTTACGCCGTCTTCGACTGATGCACCTAAAACCTCATTAAAACTTACCCTTTCTGGATTGGTGGCGAGTAGCGACCAATCAAAAGCCTTAGCGATTGTAGAGCACAAAGGCAAGCAGCAAACCTACGGCATCGAAGAGTCGATAAAAGGGACTCAGGCTGTCATAAAAGAGATCCAAACCGACCGTATTATATTGTTGCACCGTGGTGTCTATGAGAGTTTGTTACTTGATCCTGAAATCAAACGCTCGCAAGCCCGTGCAAATGCAAATAATGCCAAGCGCAACACCCGTAAACCTAGCGATGAGACTGCCAAGGTTGATGTGAAAGAAGTATTAAAAGACCCTTCTAAATTAACCGATTACATTCGTATTTCGCCGGTTCGTAAAGATGGTGCCTTAAGCGGTTACCGGGTTAATCCTGGTAAAAATGCTGCCTTATTTAAACAAGTGGGTTTAAAAGCTAATGATTTAGCGGTTGCCCTTAATGGATATGACCTGCGTGATAACGCGCAAGCAATGCAAGTGATGCAAGAAATGGCCGAGTTAACGGATATTACGGTAACCGTAGAACGTAACGGCCAGTTGCAGGATGTGTTGTTCAGCCTGCCAGATGAATAGTACCGGAGATTTATTTAACATGAAGTTGCAAGCATTACGCTTTGTTCGCCGCAGCCTTGTTGGCCTAATTGGATTAGGTCTTTGCGGAATGGTGAGTGCCACCGAGTATTCGGCAAATTTTAAAGGCGCAGATATAAGTGAGTTCATCACCACGGTTGGGCGTAATCTCAATAAAACCATTATTGTCGATCCGGCGGTGCGCGGTAAGGTTAACGTTCGCAGTTACGACTTACTTACCGAAGAGCAGTACTATCAATTTTTCTTAAGTGTTTTAGATGTTTACGGCTTCGCGGTGATTGACATGCCTAATGGCGTCACCAAAGTTGTTCGTGCTAAAGACGCTAAAGCTGGCGCGATTCCGGTTGTTGATCGAGACGATCAAGCCATTGGCGATGAAATGGTGACGCGTGTTGTTGCGGTTAAAAATGTATCGGTACGAGAGCTCGCTCCGTTATTACGTCAGCTAAACGATAACGCGGGTGGCGGTAACGTGGTGCATTACGACCCTTCCAACGTCATTATGCTTACCGGTCGTGCCGCAGTAGTAAATCGCTTGGTGGAAATTATTCGTCGCGTGGATAAAGCTGGTGACCAAGAAGTTGATATTATTCGCCTTAAATTCGCCTCAGCCGGTGAGCTTGTGCGAATTATTGAATCATTAACCGCGAGTACTGGCGGCAAAGGCGCAGCAGCCAGTTTGCTGATTCCTAAAGTTGTCGCCGATGAGCGTACAAACAGTATAGTTGTTTCAGGTGAGCCAAGTGCCCGTGCCCGCATCGTCCGTTTAGTCGCTAAGTTAGATAGCGAGTTAGAAACCTACGGCAATACACGGGTGTTTTATCTGAAATATGCCAAAGCCGCCGACCTTGTGGACGTACTAAAAGGTGTGAGTGAAACTGTGGCTGCAGAAGCCGCTGGTGGTGGCAAGAAAACCAATAGTAGTAGCTCGCGCGGCAATTTCTCTATTGAAGCGCATGAAGACACCAATACCTTGGTGATTACCGCTCAACCTGACAACATGCGTACTTTGGAAGGGGTAATTAATCAGCTTGATATTCGCCGCGCCCAAGTCAACGTGGAAGCGATTATTGTTGAAGTGGCCGAAGGCGACGGTATTAGCCTTGGTGTACAGTGGGCGACTAAAGCTGGTGGTACTCAATTTAACGATGCTGGTGTATCAATCAGTGAAATTGGTGCTGGTATCTACGATGCCCAACCTACAGAGGGTACAACCATTATCAGTGGTTCTGGTGACAACCAAAACACCACCATTAACCCTGATACTCCAGGAGATATCTCTGGTCTAGCCAGCGCATTGGCTAAAATCTCTGGCGCAGCCTTTGGTTTTTATGGCGCCGATTGGGGAGTGTTAGTCCAAGCTGCGGCAAACGATTCTCGCTCTAACTTGCTAGCAACGCCGTCTATTACCACTTTGGACAACAAAGAGGCCTTCTTTACTGTAGGTGAAGAGGTACCTGTACTAACAGGTTCAGCGTCAAGCAGCAGTAACGATAATCCTTTCACTACGGTTGACCGTAAAGAAGTGGGTATCAAACTAAAAGTAACCCCACAAATTAACGAAGGTAATGCGGTTCAACTTACCATTGAGCAGGAAGTCTCAAAGGTACAGGGTCAAACTTCAGTAGACGTTGTATTTGCTAAACGCCAATTACAAACCACAGTGTTAGTAGACAGCGGCGATACGATTGTTTTAGGTGGATTGTTAGACGACCAAATTGAAGAGAGTGAATCAAAGGTACCACTATTGGGTGATATTCCAGTATTAGGGCACTTGTTCCGTTCAACTAACTCAAAGAAAGTTAAACGCAACTTAATGATTTTCATTCGTCCAACCATCATTCGTGACTCAGTGACGATGCAAAATATTAGCTCGCGCAAGTACAGCCAAATTCGCGCTCAGCAGTTGTTGCGTGAAGAGCTAGGTGTAGCGCTAATGCCAGAAACCAAAGTACCGGTATTACCAGAGTTCAATTCAACTGACGATGTATCTCCTGAAGTACAAGAATACATTGACTTTTTGAAAGAAAAGAATGAGCGCTTAAAGAAAGAAGAAGCCGATAAAGCCGCTAAAGAGGCTGAAGCAAACAAAGAGCAAGTGAGTGCCGAGTAATGGACTTAGATGCTGAGCTAAATGTATTAGAAGATGAGAAAGCGCTAGTGTCAGACACCCCGCATATGGAGGGTGTTGAAGGCTGGCAGCTGCCTTATGTATTTGCTAAGTCTTACGGTGTAATGCTTGAGAAACAACAAGATGCTTGGCGGGTTTATCATAATTCTAAGGTTGAGCTTGAAGCTTTGCTGGAGATCCGCCGAGTATTAAAGCAAGAGTTTGCCTGTGAAGCCTTGTCTGATGATGATTTTGAACAGCGCCTTACCGAAGGTTATCAACGAGACTCTTCGCAAGCACGTCAGTTAATGGAAGATATCGGCAACGATATGGACTTTTATACCTTGGCGGAAGAGCTACCAGAAAACGAAGACTTGCTAGAAACCGAAGACGACGCGCCAATCATTAAATTGATTAACGCGATGTTAGCCGAAGCGATTAAAGAAGGGGCCAGTGATATTCACATTGAAACCTTTGAAGCGGCTTTAGTAATTCGATTCCGTATCGATGGTGTATTACGAGAAATTTTGCGCCCTCATCGTAAACTAGCGGCTTTGTTGGTTTCTCGTATCAAAGTAATGGCGCGTTTAGACATTGCTGAAAAACGGGTGCCGCAAGATGGCCGTATTTCTTTGCGTATTGCTGGTCGCGCTGTTGATGTGCGTGTATCTACCATGCCATCGAGCCATGGCGAGCGGGTAGTACTGCGTTTATTAGACAAGAATAACTCGCGACTGAAATTGGAAAGCTTAGGTTTAGCCGAGAATTACCGCGATATTATTAGCGATTTATTGAAAAAACCGCACGGCATTATTTTGGTTACTGGGCCTACCGGTTCCGGTAAAAGTACCACTTTGTACGCTGGCCTCAACGATATTAATACCAAAGACCGCAATATTCTTACCGTAGAAGATCCGGTTGAATTTAACATTGAGGGTATTGGTCAAACTCAGGTAAATACTAAAGTTGATATGACCTTTGCGCGTGGCTTACGCGCTATTTTGCGTCAAGATCCCGATGTGGTAATGATTGGTGAAATTCGAGATTTAGAAACCGCGCAAATTGCTGTTCAAGCCAGTTTAACCGGTCACTTGGTATTATCGACTCTTCACACCAATACCGCGATTGGGTCGGTGACCCGCTTACGCGATATGGGTGTAGAACCGTTCTTGTTATCTTCTAGTTTATTAGCTGTATTAGCTCAGCGCTTAGTGCGAACCTTATGCCGTGATTGCTGTGAAGCTCATGTAGTGAGTGAGCATGAGCATCAGCTGTTAGGCATTGCTAAAGATGCCACGGTTTATCGTCCAGTGGGTTGTGAAAGTTGTAACAATACTGGCTATCGTGGTCGAACTGGTATTCATGAGCTATTGCCCGTCACTGACGATGTTCGTGACATGATTCACTCGGGCAGTAGTGAACAAGAAATTGAAAATGCAGTGCGCTCATCTTGTCCTAGTATCCGCCAAGATGGGGTAAACAAGGTATTGAAGGGCATTACTAGTCTTGAAGAAGTATTGCGTGTTACCCGCGAAGGATAGTTAAAGTAATGCCAGCATTTGAGTATCAAGCCTTTAACCCAAAAGGCAAAAAGTCTACTGGCGTTCATGAGGCCGACACCGCGCGTCAAGTGCGGTCTTACTTACGTGAACAGGGGCTCACTCCGCTTAAAATTGAGCCCGTGGCAGAAAAAGCCAAAAAAGAGAGTAGTGGATTTCGCTTTAAGAGCAAAGTTAGCACCTCAGATTTGGCGCTGCTTACTCGCCAACTCGCCACCCTTGTTGCGGCAGCAATGCCTATTGAAGAATCGCTGAAAGCGGTAGGGCAGCAATGTGAAAAGCCCAAACTTAAAAGCATTATCTTAGGGGTTCGCTCTAAAGTTGTGGAAGGTTACAGCTTGGCCGACAGTATGGCTGAGTTTCCCGATGTCTTTGAAAAACTCTATTGTGCCATGGTGGCTGCGGGCGAAAAGTCGGGTCACTTAGACAAGGTACTTGATCGCTTAGCCGACTATACCGAGCAACGCCAAGCCATGCGTATGAAAACCATGCAAGCGCTTATTTACCCTGCGGTACTCACCTTTGTATGTTTAGCCGTCATCGCCATCTTACTCGTGTCGGTAGTACCAAAGGTGGTAGCTCAGTTTGAACACATGGGACAAGAGTTACCCAATGCTACTAAGTTCCTCATTTACGTTAGTGAATTGGTGAGTGACTACGGTTTGGTGTTTGTTTTGGGCAGCATGTTTGCCATGGTTGTGTGGCAGCGAATGCTGCAAAAAGACAAAGTACGCATGAAATGGCATCAGCGTATTTTAGGCATGCCAGTTGTGGGTAAAGTTAGTAAAGGTTTAAACACCGCGCGTTTTGCTCGTACTTTAAGTATTCTAAATGCCAGTGCAGTACCGTTGTTAGAAGGTATGGGCATTGCGGGCGAAGTACTGACTAACGATCATGCGCGTGCTCAAGTATTAGACGCAGCTTCTAAAGTTCGAGAGGGCAGTAGCTTGCACTCATCCTTAGAAGCCACCAAATTGTTTCCACCGATGATGTTACATATGATCGCCAGTGGTGAGCGTTCTGGCGAGTTAGAGGGTATGTTGGAGCGTGCTGCCGACAACCAAGACCGTCAGTTTGAAATGCAAGTAAACATAGCATTAGGGATATTCGAGCCTGCCTTGATTGTTACCATGGCAGGTATCGTGCTATTTATCGTAATGGCAATTTTATTGCCAATTTTGGAACTCAATAACATGGTTGGGCTATAGGCTTAACTGGTATTTCGGAGTAAGAACAATGCAAAAATCGATGCACACACAAGCAACTAGCAAAGGTTTCACCTTGCTGGAAGTGATGGTGGTGATTGTTATTTTGGGTATTTTAGCGGGTTTGGTGGTACCAAACCTACTGGGTAATAAAGAAAAAGCTGATATTCAAAAAGCCAAAACCGATATCATCGCCTTGGAAAACGCCCTCGACATGTATCGTTTAGATAATTCACGTTACCCAACGACCGATCAAGGCCTAGATGCTTTGGTTAGTAAACCAAGCTCAAGCCCAGAGCCGCGCAATTACCCTGAAGATGGCTACCTACGTCGTTTGCAAAAAGACCCATGGGGTAACGACTACATTCTTATCAGCCCGGGTGAAAAAGGCCGCATCGACATCTTTAGTGCGGGTTTTGATGGTGAAGAAGGCACTGCCGATGATATTGGCAACTGGAATTTAGACCAGTAAATTGCTCAAGTCTCACTTAAGTCTACGCTCACGCCAGCAAGGTTTTACCTTGCTGGAAGTGATTTTAGTATTGCTGTTAATGTCGATAGGGATTTACTCGGTCGTCATGTCAGTGTCAGGTTCAAGTGAGCAAAAAATAGTAGAGCAACAAGCCAAGCGTTTAGCGGCCTTGGTGCAATACGCGCAAGAGCAAGCCTTGCTCACCGGGTATGATTACGGCATTTATAGCGATGCTGAGCGTTACCAATTTGTGCGTATGGAGAAACAACGTTGGATAAAACTCGACGATAGAATTTTTAAAGAGAAAGTATTTGAACAACCTTACTTTCTCGAGCTAAGCCTTGAAGATGCCGAGCTAGAAGAGCAAGGCTATGGCAGTGGTAGTTTAGGCTTTGAAGAAGGTGATTTGTTTGAAAAAGACTTTATCACCGAAGAAGTTAAACAAAGCATTGTTCCACAAGTGTTGCTGTTAAGCAGTGGCGAAGTGACTCCCTTTAAGTTGATATTTGCTTACGAAGACAGCCAAAATCGCTGGCAAGTAAGCAGTGACGATCTTGGTCAGCTTACCATTGAAAGGGACGATGAAGATGAATAAGCAGCGCGGTATGACGCTGCTTGAAGTAATGGTGGCGCTGGCGGTGTTAGCCATTGCGGGCACCGCTGTTATGAAAAGTGCTTCAGAGAATTTACGCAGCCTCAGTTATATTCAAGAAAAAACCTTTGCCCTGTGGATAGCCGACAACCAAATGGCTGAGCTTAAACTCAGCAATACATGGCCTGGTACCTCTAGCCGCAAAGGCACTACCACATTTGCCGACACCGAATGGCAGTGGCGCTCGCAAGGCGTTGCAACGAGTGATCCTAATTTTGTGGCGGTCACCATTTCGGTCTATCGCAATGCCGAAGAAAAAGCCGCCTTGGCCGAAATCACCAGTTATGTGAGCCGCTAATGAAGCAACGCGGTTTTACCTTATTAGAAATGCTGGTAGCGATTGTTATTTTTGCTTTGCTTACCATGGCTGCTTATCAGGTACTGCAAGGTGTTATGCGTAGTGATGAAATCTCCCAAAAACACGGAGAACGTTTACGCGAAGTGCAACGCGCTATGTTTTTAATGCAACGTGATTTTACCCAACTCGCACCACGTTCAGCGCGTGATGAAACAGAAGAACAGCGCCCTTTAATCATGTCTGAAAAGTACTTGCTGGAAAGCGATGATATGGGCATTGAAATGATGGTGTTGGGCTGGCGTAATCCGCAATCAGTGATTCGCCGTTCACAGCTGCAGCGGGTTGCTTACCTCGTGAAAGACGAGAAATTGATTAAGCGTTTTTATGCTCATCCTGATGCGGTGGTAGGTTACGAACCACGTGAAATGGTGATTTTGAATGACGTTGAAGAGCTGAGTTTTCGTTTTCATGGCTCTAGTGGATGGAGCGACCAAGTCTCAGACAGTAATCAATTACCACGCGCCATTGAAGTAAAACTCACTCACAAAGATTTTGGCGAATTGCGCCGAGTGTTTTTAAGCCCTGAAGGCAGCAGAGCGCCCGTGGCTAGCCAAGCGCAAGAAGATGCAAACAATAATACCAACCAAGGTGATAGTAGCAATAGCGGTAATAGTGGCGGTAATAACTCTGGCAGCCAGCCTGATCCGGATGCTTCATAATGGTTAACTTGCCTCGCTCTCTTCAGCGTCAACGCGGCGTAGCCTTGCTTACTGTGATGCTTATTTTGGCTGTAATGGTGGTAGTAGCCGCGCAGTTTAGTCAGCGTTTACAACTCGATTTAGCCCGCGCCAATAACTTGCAGCATTCGTTACGTGCCAATTGGTTATTGTCTGGTGCTGAGGCCTTTGCGATTAAAGTAATCAAACAAGATCTGGAAGATGACGATCGTGTGCACCTTGGTCAATACTGGGCAACCGAGGGCATGGTTTTTCCACTAGAAGATTCTATTATCAAAGGCCGTATCCTAGATATGCAGGCCTGCTTTAATTTGAATGCTTTAGGCCAACCAAATAAGCGCGATGGTCAGCCGCCTAAAGTTGCCGATCAATTTACCGGTTTGCTAGTGGCCTTAGGGGTTGATGCTTATACCGCAGAGCAAATTACTGACGCGACTCGAGATTGGATTGATGCCGATACTATTCCTCTGCCACAAGGTGCAGAAGATGGGGTGTACGAAGGCTTAAATCCAGGCTATCTGCCGGCGAACATGCCAATGGCAGATCGCAGTGAGTTTAGAGCGGTTTATGGGGTTACTGCTAGCATCTACCGCAAAGCAAAGCCGTTTATATGCGCATTACCCGAAACCAGTTTGGCGGTTAACGTGAATACCATTGCGGTTGACCAGCCCCAGTTATTAGAAGCACTGTTTTATCCTGATCTGGATAACACTGGTGCACAGCAGGTCTTGAATGACCGTCCCGATGAGGGGTATCGTTTGTTGGATGAGATGATGACTCACCCCGCGTTAGCCGGTATTCCTTTAACTCAAGCGGGTTTACAACAAACGCTTGCGTTGCGCTCTAATTATTTTAAAGCGCAGCTGTTAGTAGAAAATGAACAAGGACAAGCACAAATGACTAGCGTTATTCAGCGCAGTGGTACTTCTGATCTTAAAATGATCCGCAGAAGTTTTGGAGACGAACTGTGAACGAACAACTCATTATTCGCCTACCCAGCACTGGCAAAGAAGTCATTAATTGGATGGTATGGTCTGACAACGAGCAAGAAGTTATTGCCGCTGGTGAGTTAGCGGGCAGTGCCGAACTGGAAGTATTGCAAGACAAAGCCGAACATCGCCGAGTGATTGTATTGGTACCCACCAGTGATGTAAGCCACCATCAGTTAGAGTTACCAAAAACTGCACAGCGTTCATGGCAGCAAGTCGCTCCTTTTATGCTAGAAGAGCAACTCGCCCAAGACCCAGATAGTTTACATATTTGCTTATTAGATAAAGGCAAAGAGACTATTGATGTGGCTTGCGTGAGCCATCAGCAGATGGACAGCTGGCAGGATATGTTAGAAGCCGCGGGTATTTACAGCCAAACCTGGTGTGTAGAGGGGTACTGTTTACCCGAGCCGGAAGAAGGCCAAGCGTCAGCGTTGCAAATAAACCAACAATGGTTGTTTCGTTTTAGCGATGGTCGAGCCATGAGCATTGACCAAGCGTGGTTAAGTGTTGCACTTCCTTTGTTAGCCAAACAATATCCAGAATTAGTGGTTCAGCATTACAGCCCATCACCGAAGATAGATATTGAGGGCATTGAGTGGCAAGCTCGTGCGCCAGAGTTAGCCATGAAATTGCTGGCCGACGGCGCTAAAAAAGCCAAGCTTAATTTGTTGCAAGGCCAATATGCTAGTGCTAACCCGCTGACTAAAATTTGGCTACAGTGGCGTAAAGTCGCCATTGCTGCCGGGGTGTGCTTTGCATTAGCGCTCACTTATCAGGTAGTTGATACCTATAAAACAGAGCAGCAAATTGCCGAGGTAGATAGCAATATTCGCACGGTGTATAAAAAAGTATTTCCTGAAGTATCGCGGATTCGCGATAGTCGAATCCGTAGTGATTTTCGTAAAGCTTTAGCAGGAATTGGCCAAGCGCCAGAACAAGATTTCTTGATGATGATGGTACACCTTGCGTCAGCCATGGATAAAAATACTGGATTCCAACCGGTTAGCCTGCGCTTCGATCAGAAAAAAGGCGAAATTCGTTTGCAAGCAGAAGCCAAAAATTTCCAGAGTTTTGAACAATTTAGGCAAGCTGTTCAGCCCTTTGAAACCGAGCAAGGTACGCTAAGCAATAAAGCGGGTGCGGTAGTTGGCACTGTGGTAATAAGGAAAGCGTCATGAAGCAATGGTGGCAAAGCTTAAATAAGCGAGAGCAGAACTTAGTAATGGCTGCCGCTGCGGTGATGGCCTTAGCGATACTGTATTGGGGCATTTGGTCGCCGATTGCTAATGCGAATGAAACCGCCAAGCAGCGTTTGCTTAATCAGCAGCAAACCTTGATATGGGCGCAGCAGCAGGGTGAGTTAATTATTGCTAGTGGCCCATCGCAAAAAAATGCTGGTAAGGTGAATGTTAGCCAGTCAGTAAGCAGTAGCGCACGCCAACAACGTATTACCATTAGCCGAATTCAGCCTAAAGGCGATGAAGTGGAAGTATGGATTGAAAACGTGCCGTTTAACCAATTAATGACTTGGCTAAAAATGCTGAGTCAGCGCTATGGCATAGTGGTTGAAAACGTAGATTTAGATGAAGGCAAAGAGCCAGGCATTGTAGGTGTGCGTAGGTTACGTTTAGGTAAAGCAGAATGAAGAAGTACATTGGTGTAGCACTGTTATTAGTTGCCGTTTACCTTGTGAGTTTGGTGGCTACCACGCCACTAAGTGTTGCACTTAATTATTTACCTATACCAAAGCAGCTAAAGTTAAATCATCCAAGTGGCTCAGTTTGGCAAGGTGAGTTATTGAGTGTAGACACGCCTAACCTTACCTTACATGACGTGAGTTGGAGCTTTAAACCAGCCTCTTTATTGTTAGGCCGACTGGCGGTAGATATTAAGCTAGGAAAAGGACAACAATTGCAGGGCCAAGGCCAGGCAGGTTTGAATTTTTCGGGTTGGTTTTTGAAAGATTGGCAGCTTGAAGCGCCGGCTAGCTGGGTGGTTGAGCAAGTACCTATGCCTTTACCTATTTCGGTTGAAGGCGATATTCAACTCGCATTGACCGATGCTAGCCAAGGCAGCCCCTGGTGTGAACAGCTACAAGGGCAGTTAATGTGGTTAGGCCCGCTAGTGGGAACACCACTGGGCGAACTAGATTTAGATAATGCCAAGGCAGACTTAAGCTGTAATGAAGGCCAACCAAGCATAGCGCTAAAACACAGTGATAAACAATTGGAGTTAGAGTTACTGGCTTCAGTTGGTCAACCTAATTGGCTTGCCGAAGGCAAGATAAAGGCCGGGGCAGACATGCCAAGTAGCTTAAGTAACAACCTTAAGTATATTGGCCGACCTGATCCGCAAGGCTTCTATCGCTTTAAACAGCAAGGCCGCTTGCCGCGATAAACCGACCAAAGCTAGCGACTCCGCTAGCTTTTTTATTTATCCCAACAGCTCTTTAGTGAAGTGATGGTAATCGTCAATGGAAGGGTAATGAGTAAACTCTTTGCTGGCTTGTTTTGAATCGGGGTTACGAATACCCAACAAATACTTAATGCCAAATAAGTGTGCTTGCTCTAGTACATGTTCATTGTCGTCAATAAACAAGGTGCGCTCGGGGTCAAAGGGATGATGCTCAATTAAGGCCTGCCATAGCTTTGGGTCTTCTTTGGGGTACCCAAATTGATGGGTACTAAACAAGGTATCTAAATATTGGTTTAGCCCAGTTACTTTTATCTTTGTTGCCAAACCATCGGGATGGCAATTGGTTAGTAACACCCGGTTTTTACCCGCAACGGCGAGCGCTTCAAGAAAGGGTTTAACGTCGTCTCGCCATTGAATTTTATGCTCTACCTCGGTTTTTAGATGTCGAATATCGATATTGGTTTTGTTGCTCCAATAGTCAAAACAGTACCAATCTAAGGTGCCCGATACGGTTTCATAATCTGCAAATAAACGCTCGCGCGCTTCATCTAAACTTAAGCCATTTTGATGAGCAAAAGAGATGGGAAGATAATGCATCCAGAAGTAATTATCGTAATGCAAATCTAGCAGCGTGCCATCCATATCCAATAAAACGGTGTCGATTTTAGTCCAGTCAAACATTCTTGGTCTCTAGTCCTTGAGTGCTTCTAACAGCAATGTAACAATGACAATAACTTAATGATAGCAGGAAGATAGATGAGCAAGCATCATCCGCCTCGATTATTAGACAGCGCCATAGCTGCCGAAAGTCGCTTCTTCAAAATTGAAGAGTTACATCTGGAGTTCAGTAATGGCGAAAAAAGAATTTATGAACGTTTAGTTGGATCAGGCCAAGGCGCGGTAATGATTTTGCCGGTCACTGAGCAAAATGAACTGCTGCTTATTAGTGAATATGCCGCCGGAACAGAACGTTATGAACTAGGCTTTGCTAAAGGCTTGGTAGATCGTGGCGAAACAGCCCTTGAAGCAGCTAACCGCGAGCTGCAAGAAGAAATTGGATTTAAGGCCAATAGCTTGCAGTTGCTTACCGAGTTGTCGGTAGCCCCCGGTTACTTTTCTAGCCATATGTCGGTGTTTGTTGCCCAAGGTCTAGAGCCAAGCGTATTAGAAGGTGATGAGCCCGAACCGCTTGAGGTGATTAAGGTTCCCTTAAACCAAATAGACAGTTTATATGCCCGCAAAGAGTTTTCTGAAGCCCGCAGTGTTGCGTCATTGTTGCTATTAGAGAAATGGTTAACGCAGAACAAAGTGAGAAAGTAATAGGATGTTTGACCCTGCTAGTGTGTTACCTGAGGTAATTGAAATAGCCCGCGGTGCTGGCGAGATTATTCGTAATATTTACGAAAAAGGCGATTTTGTTAGTGAGACCAAAGACGACGCTACACCAGTAACGTCGGCAGATTACGCAGCCCACCATTTTATTATGGATGCCTTAACTGCGCTCACGCCTGACATTCCCATTTTATCTGAAGAACAAGCCGATATAAGCTTGGCTGAACGCGAAGGTTGGACGACTTATTGGCTGGTCGACCCTTTGGATGGCACCCAAGAGTTTGTCTCTGGTAGCGGGGACTTCGCCACTGAAATTGCGTTGGTTGACAATAATCAACCGGTACTTGGGGTAGTTTATGGGCCTATCGTACAAATTCTTTACGCAGCGGTTAAAGGGCATGGCGCATTTAAAGAACAGAATGGCGTACGCAGCGCTATTCAGAGCCGTCACTATCCTGAGAAGCCAGAACATATTCGAGTGGCGACTAGCCGAGTACAACGTCCTGCTTTACTGCAAGCCATATTAAACTGTAATTACCATTACAAACTTTACCCATTGGGGAGTGCTAGCTTAAAAAGTTGCATGGTGGCCGAAGGCGCAGCCGATTGTTACATTAGGGTTGGGCCAACAGGGGAATGGGATACGGGTGCTCCACAGATTATTTTACAAGAAGCTGGCGGTACTTTGCTCGATTTACATCTGCGTGAATTAAGCTATAACCAGCGAGAGTCTTTAGAAAACCCCAATTTTATCTCATTGGGCGATCCGCAATTACCGTGGCGCGATATTCTAAAAAATCCTAGCTAACTAACAACTCGGATACATCAATCTAATATTCGTTTTTACAATGGTTTAACCTCAAGGTAATAGCGGGTATAATTTTGCCAATAATGACAAGGATGCCTAATACTGCGGTCAGTAGGCACGACGAGGAGAGATAAGGGTGAAGCTTTTGAACTGGAAAACACTGGTACTATCTATTTGCTTAACAATTGTGCCTAACGCGTTTGCGGCAGACATGTCTGACGAAGCCATTGCTGAGCGTATTAAGCCAGTGGGTGAAGTTTACCTAGATGGTGAATTAGACGTCGCCAAAGCGCCAGCAGCTTCAAGTGGCCCACGTGATGGCGAAACGGTTTACAATACATTCTGTACTGCTTGTCATAGTACAGGCGCGGCAGGCGCACCTAAGAAAGGTGACAGCGCAGCTTGGGCTCCGCGTATTGCTCAAGGTGAACAAACCTTGTTTGACCACGCCTGGAAAGGCTTTAACGCTATGCCAGCAAAAGGGACTTGTGGCGATTGTAGCGAAGATGAAATTAAAGAAGTTATTGCTTACATGATTAAGTAAGTATTTGGCTTTATAGAAAAACACCACGCCTTTGCGTGGTGTTTTTAGTTGCGGACTAGCAAAACTCGTTCACTCAATACTTAATCAAGGTTTAACTGTTTTTACGACGGCGCTGGCGTTTTTTAGTTTTCTGCAACTCTTCCACCATTTTTTTTCGCTCTTCTTTCTCAGCTACAACCTTAGCGGTTTCGACTTTCTCAATCGCAACCATCGCGGGCGTTTCTAAGCTTATTTTCCCAATCGTTGCATCGCGTAATTCGTTGAGAATAATAGTGGCCACTTTTACATAATCAACGTGTCCACCACGTACTAAACAGCCGCGACGACGGCCTATTTCTTCCATCAAAACCACTTCTGAATCAGGCAATTCTTCAAGCTTGTAACGGGATTTTAGTTCTTCTGGGTAAGCTTGTAGCAAATACTCACAGGCAAAGGCTGCTACGTCATCGTAATCCATAGCCGTATCTTTAACTGCGCCGGTAGTGGCTAAGCGGTAGCCGCTGGCGACATTATCAAACTTTGGCCACAAAATTCCAGGAGTATCGGATAAGATAACATTGCCTTCTAAGCGGATCCGCTGTTGAGCTTTTGTCACTGCCGGTTCGTTACCGGTTTTAGCAATTTGTCGGCCGGCCAAGGCGTTAATTAAGGTGGACTTACCTACATTTGGAATACCACAGATCATGGTATGAATAGGTTTATCTACACCTCCCTTGTTAGGCAGCATACTGCGGCAAAGCGCTAACAAATCTTGAGTTTGATTACCTTGAATTGTACACAAAGGAATCGCCTTAACTCCTTGCTCTTGTTCAAAATATTCTTGCCACAAAGCGGTTACTTTAGGATCGGCTAAGTCGCTTTTATTGAGTACCTTAATGCAGGGTTTATCACCACGTAAAGTGGCTACTAAAGGGTTTTCGCTACTGTAGGGGATCCGCGCATCCAATACTTCGATAATTAAATCGATTTTTGGCATCACTTCTTTAATCTGCTTTTGGGCTTTGTGCATATGCCCTGGATACCATTGAATGGCCATTTCATCCCCACTTATTTGTGCAATTTGGCGCTCATTGTACTCACCACACGGGTAAAGTGTAGTGCTTTGTAGTGTGAACAAACTATTTACACTACCAATTACAGTACATTTATTAAGCATATAGATGATTCTTACGGTAGAGTTTGCATCTAGCTGCTATGTTGATAGGGTTACAAAAATATTTAGTGATGACTTAATCACTAAATCAATACTTAGACAATCTTAGGGAAGAGATGATGTCTGCTCATGATATCGAGAGCAATATAGTGGCAGAGCCGCCTCAAATCACTGAAGCCAATGCTTCCAATCAGCGAATGAGTCACTCAGGCGTGAGCCTACAGGCGCGCTACGAGCACCATAAATCACGCCATCAGTATTATAAAAAAGCCTATAAACATGTGCGTAAATACCGCTGGATAAGTGTCGGCTTAGCCATAGTAGCCTTTAGCGCAGTGTTTTTTCTTATCGCCTTATTACCTTCGTATAATCAGTTAAAAGATGATTACGCAGATATGCACACCGACGCGCAAATTACTCAGGATCAAAATCGTCAGCTAAAAGATGCGCTACTGATTGAGCGCAGAAACAACTTTGACTTAAATAAAGAAAATCACCCCGAGTTACGCGTGTTTGCTTTTGATACCTTGATTGCTACCGATCAAGCTCAAATTCGCTCGGCTTTTTTTGAAGCATCTGACCATATTGGTAAGCATATGGAAGTTAGTTACCAATTGTTGGCCGAAGGGCCTATTAAGCAGCCATTAGCGATTGTATTGGTGGATCAAACGGGCCAGCAAGTGCATCAGCAAACCATCGATTTTGGCGAGTTACAGCTAAAAGAAGGCGAGTCGAGAACGGTAGAGAGCACGATGTCTTTAGCGAAAGACTTAGACGTGCGTTACTTTAAGGTTATGGCCTTAAAAGAAGATTAACGCTGTATTTACCGTTGTTAGTGAAAGGAGCCTAAGGCTCCTTTTTTAATCCAACAAATTGTTGTTTAGCGACTTAGTTAAAGCGCTATACTGGCTGCATATCCATTTATTATACTGGTGAGAACACAATGTACATTACAGATCGTTTTGATAGTGGCAATATTCGAGTGATTTCTTTAGAGGAACCGCAGAATATCCAGTTAGAAATAAAACATGACAATCAATCTGAGTTTTTCCAGTGGTTTCATTTTCGCTTTGAAGCGTCACTTGAGCAACATTATCGTTTTAGCATCACCAATGCAGGGAAATCTGCTTATGCTAAGGGTTGGAAAGACTATCAAGTAGTGGCTTCTTACGATCGAGAAGAATGGTTTAGGATTGATACTGAATTTGATGGAGAACAGCTAAATTTCTCATTATTGTTAGAGCAACCCAGTGTGTATTTTGCTTACTTTGCGCCTTATAGCTACGAGCGCCATCAAGACTTGTTACATACTATGCAACAAGATTATCGAGTAAGCCTTAATACGCTTGGACAAACCATAGACGGGCGCGATATGAGCTTGCTTACCATTGGCGACCCTGAACAGGCCAACAACAAAGTGTGGGTAATGGCGCGGCAGCATCCAGGTGAAACCATGGCAGAGTGGTTTGTGGAAGGCATGTTGGGTAACCTACTGGACCAAGACAACCCCCTGTCGATGAAGTTATTGGAAAATACCGCTTTCTACGTAGTACCAAATATGAATCCCGACGGTTCGGTACGCGGTCACTTACGTACCAACGCGGTAGGTACAAACTTAAACCGCGAATGGCAAAACCCTAGTATGGAACGCAGCCCAGAGGTGTACTTGGTACGCCAAAAAATGTTGGAAGTGGGCGGTGATGTATTTCTAGATATTCACGGAGATGAAGATCTCCCCTACAATTTTGTTGCAGGCTGTGAAGGCGTACCCTCGTACGATGCTCGCCACAAATTGTTAGAAGATACTTTCAAGCAGGCTTTTATGGCGATTTCACCTGATTTTCAAGACACTCATGGTTACGAGAAAGATCAAGCTGGCCAAGCCAATTTAAGCATTGCTGCCGCTTGGTTAGGTGAGCAGTTTAAATCCTTGTCTTACACCATTGAAATGCCTTTTAAAGACAATGCAGATATGCCTGACGAAGCGTTTGGTTGGTCACCAGAACGTGCTATGCAACTAGGCTGCGATGTACTATTCCCGATTAAGCAGGCCTTAGAAAAGCTGTAAATAGACAGATAAAGAGGCTAACAAACGGCAGCCTCTTTATCCCCTGCCCAATTTTAAGCTGCTAGACTTTGCTTGATGCTGCTTCTATGCTGTGAATATATTCAAATACTTAGCAGTTTTTATGGCCAAAGATCTTTTCGCTAGTCTCGATTTAAACCTTCTCCGCACTTTTGTTGTGTTATCTCAAGAACTGAATATGCGTAAAGCTGCTGAACGCTTGTTCGTTAGCCAACCTGCAATTAGTCAGGCTGCTCAAAAACTACGTAACCACTTTGATGATGAGTTGTTTGTTCGTACTCGCCATGGCTTACGTTTGACTGCTTATGCAGAGGAGTTAATTGATAGTCTTGGGCCGATTATTGATGATCTAGAGTCAGCACTAAATGCGACTCAAGATTTTGACTTATCTGAGTTAGAGGGCACCGTTAAAGTTGCCATGGCACCGCATGTTTTAGCGTATCTATCTAGCCGCCTGTTTATGGCCATTCGTGAAGTTGCTCCCAACGTAGATGTGCACCTGCTTAATTGGTCTCCGTCAACCTTAGATGATTTGATGAAAGGTGAAATTAGCCTCGGTGTTAATTTTGAAATTGCTCATGCGCCAAAAGAGTTAGCCAGCCACAAATTGATTGATGAGCAATTTGTGTTGTTTATGCGTAAAGGACACCCGCTAGAACCTAGAGTGCTTGAAACGAATAGTGTATTAACACTTGAAGATGTTAAGGACTATGAATTTGCCACGTTGATTGTTACCGACTGGAATTCTAATGTTTCTTATGCGGAGCGAATTATGAATGCGCATGGCTTAAACATTCGAGTGGGTTTTCGTACAGAACTGCCAATGGCCGTATTAGAGGTGGTAAAAAACACCGATATGATTTACCCCTCAGTGTCTTACTTGCCAGAAAGTCAGCGTTCATCGTTGATCAGTACAGGTTTTTCTATTGCTGATACACCCGCTAAGTACTCTTTATGTAGCTACTACCACCAAAAAAACCGTAGGAAGAAGACCATTACTTGGGTTAACAGTGTGATTAAACAATTACTTTCTGAAAGTGGAAGCCAATAAAAACCCTTTATATATAACCAATGCTTATTTAACGATTAGCCTAAGCTAATAAATAAGAATGACTTATCTGCGATATTTACACTGCTAATTGGTCTAATTTAGGGCCATCTATTATTCTCTTGTCCGTCGCCAGGATAGCAACTAACTAGCTAAAATAAATAGTTTTTAGCTTTGAAGGGCTGTGATGCTCGAGTTCATTAAAGCTTATATAAACTCTACTTATGCTACCTGCTGGACAACAAAGCACGGGTATAAGAACCGAGTCTTAGGCTTAAAAATTAATATCCGACAACTTTGAGAATAGCATTATGAAAAACAAATTATTAGTATCACTTATCGCTGCAGCTTTCTTATCAGGCTGTGCTTCTTCTGGCTCAGAATCAAATGACGCGCCGCAAGTTAGCAATCCAATTGAAGCGGTACCAGAAAACCCGATAGCTAAAGATGACGGTGCCGATATGCCGCAACAAGATCACTACAGCATTAACGCAAATGGTGAGGTAATGGTAAATGGTGAAATTATTGGCGCTGTTAACGAGCTGGGTGAAGTGCGAGTTGACGATGTAGCAATTGGGCGAATCTATACTGATGCAGACGGTACACGATATTTCCAAGCTTATGGAAGCGACAATAAATATTACGGTGATATAAATAGGTCGGGTGTAATTACTATTGATTGGGAGCGTACTGAGGTTGATGGTGGCTGGGGGTATGAAGCCCCGGAGAATCCAATTATGGGAACGCCAGTTAACCCTATTGAAGGTCAGCCAAGTAACCCAATAGCAGGTACGCCAGAAAATCCAATTGAGGCGAGCCCTTCTAACCCGATTGAAGATGGGACGCCTGAGCCAATGAATAGCTTGAGTGCCGAGCAAAAATCTCAACTACGCTCTAATGCCAACGAACTGCGCGCAACTATTAAGGCTCGTTTAAACCGCTCTTAATTAAAGTACCCAAACTATCTCTAGCAAGGAGCCGCTTTTAGCGGCTTTTTTTATGAGCGAGAAGACAATGAAAACTAAATTCCTTACCGCTGCGCTGCTTCTATTATTTGTTGGTTTTGTGCAGAAGTTGAGTGCGGAGCCACTGTTGGGTTTTAAGGTATCTAAAACTGGCGAAGATTGGATAGGAACCGCTAACGCCACTTTTCAAGTTAACGACAAGGTAAACGTTAACGCAGAATTGGATTCAACGGGTTACTTAGAGCTGGGCGCGGGTTATGGTCAAATGCTTGGTAGGGTTTATGCCGAAGCATTCACTAGTTACGGTCGTGCTGAAAATGTAGATATCTACGATTTGGGGATTTTTGCTGGCACAGCGCTTAGCGCGAAAGTATTGGTTTTTGCTAGTAGTTCTCACCAGTGGCGTGAAACTAAAGGTTTCCCTGTGATGGAATTAGAATTGTTTGATCAGCGCGAATGGAAGAATTCTATTGGTGCTAGCTATGATCCCATTGGATGGTTAAAGCTTTCTTATACATTTAAACATGACCGACTACTGGAAGGCGGTGGTTGGTTGCTAGTAGAGAACGACAACATTAGCAGTCATGAGTTTATGATAACGGCTAAGCCCAAGTGGGTAGAGCCTTACCTTAAGTATGTTTATGGTGAGCACCGAGTGCGTCCTGGCGAGCCTGTTACGAATGAAAGTACCGTTGAACTCGGTGTGAACTTTAAGTTTTAGCATTTTGTTACTCAGAATATTGATAGCAAGTTTGATTACCGTTGGTGCTATTCCCCTAGCTTTAAGTCTTTCGAGCTAGGGTCTTTTTTCGTTGAAAGACTGGGGCAGGATATACATACGTCTGATGACCTTTGTGTAGATGTCGAATTTCTTTACAAATCTTTAGAAGGGAAAATCGTTAAACGCGGTACTTTTTCTCATTGCTATGGAGATTAGAAGGTATTATCCACCTCTCGACAGGTGGGGTTGTCAATTATTTATACAATTTTTCGCTTATTGTTCGTAAACATAATTTGCCATTTATCATATGCTTTTGAAATAAAGGATTATTTCCATCAAGGAATGAAATATGCACGCTTTTTGAGCGACTAGACAAGCGCATGGAGTGCTAAATGAGAATAATAAAAGCAAAATCAGTGTTGGCAGGAGTTGGGTTACTAATGGTAGCCACAACAGCATCAGCAACTATTATGTATGATCAGAACGTTACTGGAGATGTGATTTTTGGTAGTGGTAATGCTAATGGTGGATTCACCACCGATCGCCAAAATGGCATTGAACTCGGTTTAAGAGCCAAGTTACGTTTTGATGAAACTAACCAGCCGCAAAATGTGTTTAATAGTAATAGTGATGGAACCTATCAATTTGATAATATCCTCCCTCCTTCGGGCTTTAGTTATGCACCCAATTCCCCATCAACAGCTATTTGGAACTTTGAGTGGTCGGTAAATAGCAACTTTGATGGTAGCGGTGGATTCTTAGATAACTTTTCTTACCTGCTTGAAATTGATTTTGATCCTAGTGCGGGTACTAATTTCATTGGCCTTGATCCAATAAATGTACCGAGCTCCGACAATGCTTTAGGTAACAACAGTACGCCTAATGGCGGTGGCTTGGTTGATGAAGCCAACTACGGTTCTAACATTGGCGTGAATAACTTAGCGCAAAATTCTTGGAATATGGAATTTGCTCCTTTTGACTTTAACGCATTAGATGTTGGTATTTATGATTTTGTATTAAGTGCCTTTGACTCGCAACAACAGCTATTGGCCAGTACCTCGATTCAAGTGATTAACGCCCGAGTACCTGAGCCCCAAACCTGGATTCCCTTTAGCTTCGCACTGATAGGTTTAGCTTGGTTAAGGCGCAGAGCTAAGAAATAGTAGCCAACTGGCTTTATCAAGAACGGCGCTTTCTGCGCCGTTTTTATTTAGTGTTAATTTAAAAAGCTAATGTAAGTTTGCAGTACAATTAAATTCACAATGTCGATAAAAAACGCCCCCACTATAGGTACCACCATAAAAGCGGGCGGCGAAGGCCCGTTTCTAGAGACTAATGCGCTCATGTTCATTACTGCTGTGGGGGTTGCTCCTAAACCAAATCCACAATGGCCACCTGCTATCACCGATGAATCGTAATCTTTGCCCATTAATCTAAAGCTCACAAGACTGGCAAAGACCGCGATCATTAGGGTTTGGCATAGTAAGATGATGATAAGAGGAAGGGCCAAATCGAATATCTCCCATAATCTTAAACTCATCAAAGCCATGGCTAAAAACAGTGACAGTGAAAGCGTACCTAATAGATCAACACATTCGTGGTTAATCTCGTAGCGTCCGCTAAGTTCGCAACTGTTAGCAATAATTACCCCAAAAAACAGCGCGTAAACAAAGTCTGGCATTTTTAGCCAGCTTAATGCGAGTTCTACTTCTAACTGCTTAGTAAATTTTGCTGCAACGACGCAAAGCAATAATAAAAATAGCACTTCAATTACTGAGGTAGGGGTAACTAAGTCTTCCTCTTTACGGCTGTAGGTGACAATGTCTGGATGCTTTTTATGATGATCTTTACCTTTTGAGAAAGGTGATTTCAAATTATGTTTGTTAATCAACCTCTGGCCAACCGGGCCGCCAATTATCCCTCCCATTACTAGGCCAAAGGTGGCGGCTGCCATGGCAAACTCCAAGGTTTGAATATTGTATTCTTCAGCAAAAATTTGTGACCAGGCTGCGCCGGTTCCATGGCCACCAGACAAAGTGATAGAGCCGGCAAATAGTCCCATCATGGGCTCTAAACCTAAGGCGCTGGCGAGCATAACCCCAAGACCGTTTTGCAAAACGATATACAGTGAAGCTATCCCTAAAAATACAAATACCTTTTTACCGCCTTTCACTAATAACTTGTAGTTGGCTGCTAGCCCTACGGTGCTAAAGAACATCAGCATTAAGGTGCCTTGTAAGGGCAGCGCAAAGGTGAGTTCAATACCACGGAATTTGAGTAGGGTGATAACAATGGCTACCACTAATCCGCCCACAATAGGCTCGGGTATATTGTACTTTTTAAGTATTGCGACATACTTGCAAATGATTCTGCCGATAAACAGCACTGTTAAGGCGATAAGGAATGATTCGAGCTCAGCAATCGCATACACCGTATCCATACTCATGAGATCCTAAGAACTAAAGAAGACTGATTTATTGAGTGTAGTTGGCGTAGAGCTAAGCGTTAAAAATATAATGAAAACAAGGCTGTTTAATTTTGACTGAGGGGGAGCTAGGAAGCTTAACTAGGGGCTGTTTAAAAGAGAAGTGAAAGAAAAAGCAACTAAACGGGTATCCATCTAGTTGCTTATATCTGACTAGCGTAGAGTTACAAACTCCTCGCCGCTAGTTGGATGAATGGCGACACAAGCATCGAAATCTGCCTTGGTTGCGCCCATCTTCATGGCAACGCCAAAACCTTGTAGGATTTCATCCATGCCTAAACCAATACCGTGCAAGCCAACTACTTTTTCATCTTCGCCAGCACAGATAAGCTTCATTTTAGTCACTTGACGATGTTGAGTCACTGCGGTGTACATCGCGCCAAAGCTTGAGTTATACACTTTAACATTGGCTTCACCATATTGCGCTATCGCTTCTGGCTCGGTTAGGCCAATGGTGCCGATGGCGGGGTGACTAAATACTACGGTAGGAATTAAGTCGTAATCCATTTTAGCGTTGGTTTGGCCATTAAATAGACGTTCAGACAATAAACGTCCTGCTTTAACCGCTACCGGCGTAAGCTCTACCTTACCGATATTGTCGCCAACCGCGTAAATACCTGGCGTTGAGGTATTTGAGTATTCGTCGACTTTAATGTAACCCCTGTCGTCTGTGTCGACACCAACAGCTTCTAAGTTGATGTTATCGTTGGCTGGCTCGCGGCCAATGGCCCAAATAACAGTGTCTACTTGTAGGCTATTTCCATTCTCAAAACTAACGACCAAACTGTCATCACTTTGTTTTTCAATGGCTTTAGGTGTGCTTTGTGTATGCAAAGTAGGGCCATCTTCAGCCATGATCTCTACCAAGGTTTCACTTAGCATAGGGTCGAAGTTACGCAGAGGAGCGTGTTTACGTACCGCTAAATGCGTTTCACTACCTAGTGAATGTAATACACCGGCTAATTCTACTGCGATGTAACCTGCACCAATCACTAATACACGTTTAGGCTGCTCGGTAAGTGCAAAGAATCCATCTGAATCTATGCCTAGCTCTGCGCCAGGAATATTTGGAATGCTTGGGCGACCACCAGTGGCGATAAGAATGTGCTTGGCACGGATTTGCTCGCCGTTTACCTCAACCGTATTCGCATCTACAAATTTTGCAAAGCCGTTTATTAAGGTAACGCCATTGTTACCCAGTACACGGTCGTAAGAACCATGAATGCGCTTAATGTAGGCTTCGCGGCTGGCTACTAAGGTAGACCAATCAAATTTATTTACTTGTACATCAAAGCCGTAATCTGGGGCGTAACGGTGAATAGCTTCTGCAACTTGGGCACCAAACCACATTGCTTTTTTAGGGACACAACCCACATTCACACAAGTGCCGCCAACATGGCGAGCTTCAACTAAGGCCACTTTCTGGCCATGCATAGATGCACGGTTTGCAGAGGCAATACCGCCGCTGCCTGCGCCGATGCAAAGGTAGTCAAATTCTTTCATTAAGGTACTCCGTAAAGGGCCGAAAACTTGCAGCAGTATAGCCTGTACTAGAGACAGATGTTAATCAGCTTTTTGCGCTTGGTAGGGCAAGCGAATCGAAAAGTGCACCCCTTCGTTGGGTTTACTGTCGAAGGCGATATGTCCTTTAAGCAGTTGTACCACCAAGTTGTAAACAATATGGGTGCCTAGCCCGCTGCCACCTTGGCCGCGTTTAGAGGTAACAAAGGGGTCAAAGATGCGGTTAGCAATCTGGCTATCTACGCCTCGGCCAGAATCTTGGTAATCGATATGCAACTGGTCGTTTTCTCGATGAATTGAAATGTCGATACGTTTAACACCATCCCAATCATCAAAACCGTGTTTTACCGAATTAAGGATAAGGTTGGAATAAATTTGGGTAAAGCTGCCAGGGAAGCTATATAGCTCTAAGTCGTCTGGGCAATCTACAACAATTTCGCAGCCAGAACGGCGTACTTTGTGCCCTAGTGAGGTGATCACTTGGTTTACATTTTCTTGTAAGTTAAAGGTGTAACATGCTTCGGAGCTTTGATCTACGGCTACCTGTTTAAAGCTACTGATAAGGTCAGATGCGCGGCGTAAATTACTTAGGAGCAAGTCGGTAGACTGATTAAGATTTTGAATCAAATCTTCCATAAACTTACGGCTTAGCTTGCCGCTTTCAATGTTCTTCTCTAGTTGATTACCTTGTTCTTGAAGATAAGACGCGGCGGTTACACTAATACCAATGGGCGTATTAATTTCGTGAGCTACACCGGCCACCAAGCCACCGAGTGAGGCCATTTTCTCGGCTTCTACCAAAGATTGCTGAGCATTTTTTAGTTTGTCGAAAGCACTAGCCAGTTGTAGGTTACTTTCCTCTAAACGTTCGGTACGCGATTGCACTTTTTGCTCAAGTTCGTCGTTGAGGGTTTTAATCTCATTCTCTACCCGTTTAAGGGGGGTAATGTCGTAACCAAACGCAATCATGCGGGATACGTGGTTGCCTTCGTAAAAGGGCACGAACGTCCACAATAAGGTGTACTGGTTATTGGCTTGGTCGGTAAGCGTAAGCTCTTGATCTTGAATCACCCGCAGTTCACGTAAATCGGTTTCGATTTTTTGGCGCATATCGTTATCAATAAATACGCTTAACCAGTTCTGTCCCTCTAGCTCTTCTTGATGAAAACCGGTGAGCATTACCCCTGCTGGATTGGCAGTGAGTACGTTTAACTGGTTATCTAGGGTGACAATAACCGCATTACTGGCGTTAATTACGGTGGCGGAAAAGTCTCGCTCGTGGGCTAATTGTTCGGTTGCTTTGAGTTTTTGGTCGAACTCGTGATCAATCTTTTGGGTCATTTGATTAAGGGTATTAACCAATTCCCCCAGCTCATCGTTACGCTGTTTAGCGCCAGTATCTATTTTAAGGGGGGCACCTAAGTTATCTAGATCTAGGTTACGGGTGTACTCCACAATGGTGTTTAGGTGGCGCACAATCACATAATAAATGATGAACAAGATGCCGATAGAAACAACGAGGGTTTTAACGGTTTGGCTAATTAGAATTAGCATGGCTTTTTGCCACAATCGCTCGTAAACCTGCTCTAGAGAAGCGGCTACAAACAGTTTACCTACCATCTCTCCTTGGTAAATAAGTTCAAATTCTTGGGATAAGTCGTAGCGATCTGCTGAGCGCCCACGGGCTAACAAAGGCACTTCAGATGATCCTAGGATTTCTTTTACCAGCACATATTGCATATTAGGCAGGTTCATAATGCCTTCTATTTGTACTTCAACTTGTTCTTCGTCGAGGTTCCAAAGGCTGGCAGCAATAGGCTGCAAGAAGCTGACTTCAATTTGATCGATGCTTTTTTCAATCACTTGTACGTCTTGCTTGTAGTCGTAGCGTAATTGAATAAGGGTGATAATTAAGGCAAGTAAAGTGGAACAGATGAGAATATAGGACAACATGCGCAAGGAAAGGCTATTAGTGCCTTTGTTTAGAGCTAATTTTTGCCACAACCCTGGATTATCATTAACCGGGGTATTGTTGTTATTGTCCATTAATTAACGAGTCCTGTTGGTCTAGGTTATTGATAAACCGAGAAACCAAAATAATCCCTAAGGAAATCATAGTCTAAATCAAGGCTATGTAAACTGCCCAAATCACTAAACGTGGGTTGATTTACAAAATTTTAGCCCCAGATTATGGTATTCATAGATATCGTTTCTTCAGTCTTTAAGGATTCTGTATGAGTAACCCATTACTTGATTTACCCGGATTACCTCCGTTTAGCAAAATTAAGCCAGAACATGTGCAGCCTGCGGTAGAGCAAGTGATTGAGGAATGCCGCACGACGATTGATGAAGTGCTTAAACACAGCACCGCGACTTGGCAAAACTTCATTCTGCCTTTAGATGAAGTGAATGATCGTCTCGGCCGCCTATGGTCACCGGTCAGCCACTGCAATTCGGTCATGAATAGCCCAGAGCTGCGCGAAGCGTATGAAGCCTGCCTGCCAATTTTATCTGAATACAGCACTTTTGTGGGTCAACATAAAGGTTTGTATCAGGCCTACAAGCAATTGGCCGAAAGCGACGCGTTTGGTGGCTACAACCTTGCCCAACAAAAATCAATCAGTGATGCCTTACGTGACTTTGAGCTTTCAGGTATTGGCCTAAAAGCTGAACAACAAGGCCGCTACGGTGAAATTGTTAAGCGTCTTTCAGAGTTGTCTTCTCAGTTTTCAAATAATGTATTAGACGCCACGTTAGCTTGGCAAAAGCACATTACAGACAAGAGTGAACTAACAGGCTTACCAGAGTCTGCGCTAGCAGCAGCAAAACAAGCGGCTGAATCTAAAGAGTTAGATGGCTACTTATTAACTTTAGAGTTTCCAAGTTACTTGCCAGTCATGACCTACGCGGATAAACGCGAACTACGCGAAGAAATGTACCGCGCATTTAGTACTCGCGCGTCCGAACAAGCCAATACTGAACAAAAATTTGATAACACTGCGATTATTGATGAAGAGTTGGAACTGCGTACCGAGCTAGCCCAACTGCTTGGGTTCGACAGTTATGCCGATAAATCGTTGGCTACCAAAATGGCTGAGTCGCCAGCACAAGTACTGGGCTTTTTGAATGATCTTGCGGGTCGCTCTAAACCACAAGCAGAGCGCGAGTTGGCCGAGTTGGATGCTTTTGCTAACGAACATTATCAAGTCGCCGAATTGGCTGCGTGGGATATGGCGTATTACTCAGAGAAGTTGAAACAACATACTTACGCGATTTCAGATGAACAGCTGCGCCCTTACTTCCCTGAAGATAAAGTGCTGAGCGGTTTATTTGAAGTCGTTAAGCGCCTGTTCAATGTTAGCGTTACCGAGAAACAAGGCATTGATACCTGGCACTCAGACGTACGCTTTTTTGAGATTAGCGATGATAGCGGTGAGCTGCGAGGCTCGTTCTACCTAGATTTGTATGCTCGTGAGCACAAACGCGGTGGTGCCTGGATGGACGGCTGTATTGACCGTCGTGTAGACGCCGATGGCAAACTGATTAAACCAGTCGCTTACTTGACTTGTAACTTCAATAAACCGATTGGCGATAAACCTGCGCTGTTTACTCATGATGAAGTGATTACTTTATTCCACGAGTTTGGCCATGGTATTCACCATATGTTAACTAAAGTGGATGAAGCGGCTGTGTCTGGTATTAATGGCGTAGCTTGGGATGCAGTAGAGTTACCGAGTCAGTTCCTAGAAAACTGGTGTTGGCAGAGTGATGCCTTAGCCTTTATCTCTGGGCATTTTGAGAGCGGAGAACCTCTACCGCAAGCCTTGTTAGATAAAATGCTGGCGGCACGTAACTTCCAATCTGCAATGACCATGGTTCGTCAGCTGGAGTTTTCTATTTTTGACTTCCGCTTACACCATGAAGCAGCCAATGGCCGCAGCGTGCAACAACGTTTAAACGAAGTGCGTGAATTAGTATCGGTAATAAAAGCGCCAAGCTTTAACCGCTTCCAAAACAGCTTCAGCCATATTTTTGCTGGTGGTTACAGTGCAGGATATTACAGCTATAAATGGGCAGAGGTATTGTCGGCTGACGCTTTCTCAAAATTTGAGGATGAGGGTATTTTCAACGCGCAGACTGGCTTACACTTCTTGAGTAATATTCTAGAGAAAGGTGGCTCACAAGAGCCAATGGAATTGTTTAAAGCCTTTAGAGGAAGAGAGCCTAAAGTGGATGCTTTGCTGCGTCACTCTGGCATTGCTGCGTAATGTTACGCGCGTAACTCACACTTAATAACGCGGCTTAGGCCGCGTTTTTTATAAGAGATGGATCGATGTTTGAAGAATTTTCCCTGTGGTTAGAGCAAGAGCAAGCTCAGTTAGCCACATCTAATTGGTTGTTTGATGTATTTGTAGTGCTAAGTATTACCTTGGTTGCGTTTATTGTGTGGCGATTACTGGCCTCACGTTTAAGCCGTTTAACCGAGAAAACCAAAACCGTATGGGACGACGCCATTTGGTTTTCCCTTTGGAAACCGATTAACTGGATGATTGCAGTGGTGGGTTTGTCATTGGTGGCGGTGGCCTTTGCCAATGCTCTCGATTCCGAGTTTAAACCCTATATCGCGGTTATCCGCCAGGTAATGATTGTATTCATGCTAGCGTGGGTAGCGATGCGTTTTGTACGCCGCGTAGAAGAGCAACTTATAACTGTGGGTAAAGACAAAACCACTGTGCAAGCAGTGGCTAAGCTATGCCGGGCGGCGGTGATTATTTTGTTTTTGCTGGCCGTGTTTCAAACGCTAGGTTTTAGTATTTCTGGCGTATTGGCATTTGGTGGTATGGGCGGGCTAATAGTGGGGATGGCAGCAAAAGATTTGCTGGCTAACTTCTTTGGTGCTTTGTTGGTGTATTTTGATAAGCCCTTTAAAGTGGGCGATTGGATCCGTTCCCCCGATCGCAGCATTGAAGGCACAGTAGAAAACATTGGCTGGCGAGTGACTAAAATTCGTACCTTTGATAAACGTCCTTTATATGTGCCTAACTCTATTTTCTCGAGCATTGCGGTAGAAAACCCAAGTCGCATGAGTCATCGACGCATCAAAGAAACCATCGGCATTCGTTATGACGACGCCAGTAAAATGAGCAAGGTAGTAACAGAAGTCGAGCAGATGCTGCGAAATCACCCTGAGATAGACACCACTCAAACCTTAATGGTGAATTTTGATAGCTTTAATGCCTCGTCGTTAGACTTCTTTATTTACACCTTTACCAAAACCACTAACTGGGTGAAGTACCATGAAGTGA
Source organism: Agarivorans sp. 2_MG-2023 (assembly GCF_030548085.1). NCBI lineage: Bacteria > Pseudomonadati > Pseudomonadota > Gammaproteobacteria > Alteromonadales > Alteromonadaceae > Agarivorans > Agarivorans sp. 2_MG-2023. The sequence continues at coordinate 56,954 of NZ_JAUORQ010000014.1, read as the reverse complement.
AGCAAGATGTGCTGAACAAAGTGGTGGAAGTGGTTGAAGCAAATGGTGCTGAGTTTGCATTCCCTACGCGTACTTTGCACATGACCTCTCAAGTGGAGCCTAGTGTTTAGTTAAACAAAAAAAGCTGGGGTAAGTATTGTGCTTACCTCGGCGCTTCGCCTTTATTTTCCTGCATATTTATTCTCTATCTAAGCCTAAATCTTCACAATGTAAGCCGAGTTAAATAGTCTAATCTTGGGCATTTTTTACAATAAACTTTATTATTATGCTGAAAAACCTAATTTAACATTATCAAAATTTAGTTATTCAGCAGTGTAGTAGCATATTTAGAAAAAATAAGATGAAAATGCTTAATTTTGATCCAATTATGGGTGTATTGCTCGCCTGTGTCGATTTTTATGCTGGTTAAGTGAGGCTGGTTACATTTATTGCAGTTAAATAGTTTGTTAAAACTAACTGTGCTTGGGCCTGTTCAGCTAGGTCGACTTGTTAAACACAGTGGACTTAAGGTAAAACATCAGCCAATGAGGTGATAACTGCATTATGGATTAATGCGCACTTCTGCAAACACACACAAACTATAACAAAAAGCTAACATGGAGTTTTCAATGACTAAATGGACAAAATCAGCTTCAGGGGTAGCGGTATCGCTAGCACTATTTGGCGCAGTATCTGTGGCGCACGCTGCAGACACAATTAAAGTTGCTATTGCAGGACCGGTAACCGGACCAGTAGCCCAGTATGGCGACATGCAATTTGCCGGTGGCGGTATTGCGGTTGAGATGCTTAATCAAGCCGGTGGAATTGACGGTAAATTGATTGAAGCAGTGGTTTACGATGATGCTTGTGAGCCGAAACAAGCGGTGGCTGTAGCCAACAAAATCATCAACGATGGGGTGAAATACGTCATCGGTCACTTATGTTCAGGTGCTACTCAGCCTGCGTCAGACGTATATGAAGATGAAGGTGTATTAATGATTACACCGGCATCAACCAATCCAGATATTACTACCCGTGATTACCAGTTAATTTTCCGTACTATTGGTCTTGATAGTGACCAAGGCCCAACGGCTGCGCGTTATGTTATTAACTCAGTTAAGCCGAAGCGTGTTGCTGTTATTCACGATAAGCAGCAGTACGGTGAAGGTATTGCGACCTCTGTAAAAACTGAATTAGAAGCCGCTGGTACTGAAGTAGTGGCTTTTGAAGGTGTGACTGCGGGTGATAAAGACTTCTCAGCACTGATTGCTAAACTGAAAAAAGAGAATGTAGATTTTGTTTACTACGGTGGTTACCACCCAGAGCTAGGCTTAATCCTTCGTCAGTCAGCAGAAAAAGGCCTTAAAGCCACCTTTATGGGTCCAGAGGGCGTAGGTAATAAAGACATTTCAGCAATTGCTGGTGAAGCCTCTGAAGGCTTATTAGTAACGCTTCCTAAGAAATACGATTTAGATCCTGCCAACAAGCCAGTGGTTGATGCGCTAGTTAAAAATGGCGATGACCCAACCGGCCCATTTGTTTGGACTGCGTTTGCTGCAATGCAATCTATTGTTGCTGGTGTAACTGCTGCAGGTGATGATCCTGAAGCTGTCGCTGAATACCTGCGTAGCAACCAAGTTGATACGGTAATGGGCCCGCTACAGTGGGATACCAAAGGCGATCTTAAAGGCTTCGACTTTGGTGTATTCACTTGGCACGCTGACGGTTCTTCATCGGCCGCTAAGTAATTCCGCAATAACACACCGGCTAACACCTTGTTAGTCGGTGTTTTCCGTTTTAAAAGACACTAATTAGTGGCCAAGAGCCGCTAGATTGGGGCAGCTATGTCTGAGCAATTTTTCTATTTCTTTCAGCAGTTAGTCAATGGATTAACCATTGGTAGTACTTATGCGCTGATCGCCATTGGTTACACCATGGTATACGGCATTATCGGCATGATTAACTTCGCTCATGGCGAAGTGTATATGATTGGTAGTTACGTCGCGTTTATTGTGCTCGCTGCACTATCCCTAATGGGATTAGACTCTTTACCTATTTTATTGTTTGGTGCGTTTTCCATAAGCATCATTATTACCAGTACCTATGGCTGGACCATCGAAAAGATCGCCTATCGGCCGGTTCGCGGTGGTAACCGACTTATCGCGCTGATCTCGGCGATTGGTATGTCGATTTTCTTGCAAAATTTAGTGCGCCTTTCACAAGGTAGCCGAGATATTGCGATGCCAAGCTTAATCACTGGCGGTTGGACTTTTGGCCCCGAAGATGGTTTTAATCTCACCATCTCTTACATGCAAGTAGTGATATTTGTGGTGACCTTTGTTGCCATGATTGTATTAACGACTTTTATCACTAAATCTAGAATGGGACGCGCCTGTAGAGCATGTTCTGAAGATATAGGCATGGCTAATTTGTTAGGTATTGATACCAATAAAGTTATCTCATTAACCTTTGTTATTGGTGCTGCGCTAGCCGCTGTAGCCGGTGTTTTACTCGGTATTTATTACGGCGTTATTAACCCTTACATTGGCTTTATGGCCGGACTAAAAGCCTTTACCGCAGCAGTATTAGGTGGCATTGGTTCTATTCCTGGTGCAGTAGTGGGTGGTTTGCTACTGGGTATTACTGAGGCGATAACCGCTGGTTACTTTAGTACTGAGTACAAAGATGTGGTGTCATTTGGTTTGTTATGTTTTGTATTGCTATTTATGCCAACCGGCTTACTGGGTAAACCGGAGGTAGAAAAAGTATGAAAAAACTTAATCTATCAGGTGCGCTAATATCAACCATTACCTTTATGTTATTGGCTGGTTGGTTGCTCGGTATTCGCATGGAACCAAGCAGCAGCGGCTTGAAATTAGCCTTGGCTGATGAGCAGCATTTAAAGTGGTTATTTATCGGAATGGCTGCGGTGTTTTTAAGCCAGCTTTTACACCCGATTATTTTTGGAAACAGAAAAGCAAAAGCATCAAGTAAAAAGTTTAGTTTTAAATTACCAAGCCCAGAGCAAAACCCTAAGGCCTACCGGTTGGTAGTGTCGTTTGCGCTTGCTGCCGCCATTGTGTGGCCATTTATGGTGAGCCGCGGCTCAGTTGATTTAGCCACGCTAACCCTTATTTACGTTATGTTGGGTTTAGGCCTAAACGTAGTGGTGGGTTTGGCCGGTTTACTCGATTTGGGTTATGTAGGCTTTTACGCGGTAGGTGCCTATACCTATGCATTATTAAGTGCCGATGGGTTTGGCTTTTGGATGTGTTTGCCTATCGCTGGCGCTATGGCAGCCTTGTTTGGTTTTTTACTTGGGTTTCCGGTATTGCGCTTGCGCGGTGACTATCTAGCGATTGTAACTTTAGGTTTTGGTGAGATTATTCGCCTATTGCTAAATAATTTAACCCACCTTACTGGCGGCCCTAACGGGATTAGTAGTATTCCAAAACCGACGTTGTTTGGCTTAGAGTTTAACCGCCGGCTAAAAGGGGAGGGTTTTGATACCTTTCATAACTTTTTTGGCATTAGCTACAACTCGCAATACAAGGTTATCTTCTTATATCTAATGGCGCTGTTGCTGGTGGTTCTCACCGTGATTGTGATTAATCGTTTGTTAAGAATGCCAATTGGGCGCGCTTGGGAAGCCTTGCGAGAAGATGAAATTGCTTGTCGCTCATTAGGGTTAAATCCAACCGTGGTTAAGCTAACAGCCTTTACCATTGGTGCCGGTTTTGCTGGCTTTGCCGGAAGCTTTTTTGCCGCCCGCCAAGGCTTTATTAGCCCCGAATCATTCACCTTTATTGAATCGGCGATTATTTTGGCGATTGTGGTATTGGGCGGAATGGGCTCGCAGGTTGGAGTGATACTCGCAGCAATTATCATGACTGTATTGCCAGAAATGGCGCGCGAGTTTAACGAATATCGCATGTTAATGTTTGGTCTAATGATGGTGTTTATGATGGTTTGGCGACCACAAGGTTTACTGCCTATGTCTCGTCCTCATATTGAGTTAAAAGAGGAGGCCAAAGCATGAATCCATTATTAGAAGTGAACGGCCTTACTATGCGCTTTGGTGGCTTGTTAGCGGTAAATAACGTTGCCTTAAGCCTCAACGAAAAAGAAGTGGTATCGGTGATTGGCCCCAATGGTGCTGGTAAAACAACAGTGTTTAACTGCTTAACGGGTTTCTATAAACCTACAGCAGGGCAAATTCTTTACCGTGGCGAAGCGCTGCAAGGTTTAGCAGGTCACCAAATTGCGCGTAAAGGCATCGTGCGTACTTTTCAGCATGTGCGTTTGTTCAAAGACATGAGCGTGATTGAGAACCTGTTAGTGGCTCAGCACCGCCATCTCAATACTAACTTTTTGGCGGGTTTGTTAAAAACACCTGCTTTTAAGAAAAGTGAGTCTGACGCTTTGGCGTTTGCTGAGTATTGGTTAGACAAAGTGGATCTTAAAGAGTTTGCTAACCGTAAAGCGGGGAACTTGGCTTATGGCCAACAGCGCCGTTTAGAAATTGCTCGCTGTATGGTGACTCGTCCAGAAATTTTAATGTTAGACGAACCCGCCGCCGGTCTTAATCCTAAAGAAACTGACGATTTAGACAAATTAATCATTGATTTGCGTGATAACGAGTCGGTATCAGTATTGTTGATTGAGCATGACATGAAGCTGGTAATGGGTATTTCTGACCGCATTTATGTGGTGAATCAAGGTTGTCCGTTAGCCAATGGTAAACCGGAAGACATTCGAAATAACCCTGAAGTGATTAAAGCCTACTTGGGCGAGTTTTAGGGCGAGGGAAGAGATAGCAATGTTAGAGTTAAAAAATGTTTCGACCCACTATGGCCCAATCCAAGCCTTACATGATGTAAGTGTTACGGTTAACCAAGGTGAAATTGTTAGTTTAATTGGTGCCAACGGTGCGGGTAAAACAACTTTGTTGATGACCTTGTGTGGTGACCCTCGTGCCAGCAGTGGCCAAGTGTTGTTTGACGGAAAAGACATTACCCATAGCCAAACTCACGATATCATGCGCGGTGATATTGCGGTTGTACCAGAAGGGCGACGAATATTCTCCCGGCTAACGGTAGAAGAGAATCTGCGGATGGGCGCTTTTTTTGCGACCAAGCAAGAAACCGAAGAGCGGATCCAAGAAATGTACAGCTTGTTTCCACGTTTGCTAGAGCGAGTAAGCCAGCGAGCTGGCACTATGTCGGGCGGCGAGCAGCAAATGCTAGCCATTGGTCGAGCGCTAATGAGCAATCCACGTTTGTTATTACTAGATGAACCATCGCTAGGTTTGGCGCCGATTATCATTCAACAGATCTTTGATATTGTTGAACAATTACGCCAGCGCGGTATGACGGTATTTTTGGTTGAGCAAAATGCTAACCAAGCTTTGCGCTTAGCTGACCGCGGTTACGTATTGGAAAATGGCCGAATTGTTCTGGAAGATACCGGCGATAATTTATTGGTAAACGAAGAAGTACGTAAGGCCTATTTGGGCGCATAGTCTTATTACCCTTAATCCAAAAGCAAGCTTAGGCTTGCTTTTTTTATGCGTGAGCTAAGGCGCTCCCTACAAAGTGTGTGACTTTTTCTTTAGGGCTAAACCAGTTAAAGTGGGTCAAAAATAGCGATAGTGAAAACCATGGAACAGTTTGAACAAATTGATGTGAGCGGCGCTCAGCAAAAAATTGCCGAAAGTGGCGCTGTATTACTCGATATGCGTGATCAGCAGTCATTTTCTCAAGCCCACCCAGTGAATGCGTTTCACTTAAGTGATGGCAGCCTTAACCAGCTAATGTCTGATACCGAATTTGATACCCCGCTGATTGTGATGTGTTACCACGGCATCTCTAGCCAAGGTGCGGCGCAATACCTAATTCATCAAGGTTTTGAAGAAGTGTATAGCTTGCAAGGTGGTTTTGAAGCTTGGCGAACAGTAGCGCCGATTGAGTCGGGTGACGCTGAGTGAAACAATTAATCGTGATGGGTAACCCACGGGTGGCGCAAGCCTACGTGGATTACATGGCCGTGTTAAAAATTGAATGCCAGTTAGCGGCAGCGGATCAAGGTGTAGCGGTATTTCTTAAAGATGAACAGCACCTTGAAAAAGCTGAATATGAGCTTAAACAGTTTTTAGAAAACCCCAATGATGAAAAGTATTTGGCAGCGTCGTGGACGGTAGCCGACAGCCGTAAAGCCTCTTTTTCTTACGGTGGCAAAGGTATCGTAAAAAGTGCCTTCTTTGCCCATGCGGGGCCTGTGACCTTAATTGTATTGCTGATTGCAGGGCTGGTGTATTTGCTGATGAATATCGGCTTTGACCGTTACATGATGCAGCACCTTACCATTACGCCGCAGCTCAGTATGTTGGCTTCTGAGCAGTTCTGGCGAGTAATTACACCAATTTTTCTACACTTCTCGGTGATTCACATTGTGTTTAATGGTTTGTGGTGGTGGCAACTAGGCGGCGAAATTGAGCGCCAGTTGGGCAGCTCCAAACTGCTGCTGATTACTCTTGTGGCGGCGGTGATCCCCAACGTGGCACAACTTCTAGCCACCGGCCCTTATTTTGGCGGCTTATCGGGAGTGGTTTACGCCTTGTTAGGCTATTGCTGGTTTACCGGTTGGTTACGGCCACAAGCTGGTTTACAGCTAAGCCCTGCCATTGTTGGGTTTATGTTGGTGTGGTTAGTGATTGGCTTTATGGATGTAATCGGCCCGTCGACCGCTAACTTAGCCCATTTATTTGGTTTGTTTGTTGGCTGCGCTCAAGCTGTGCTCGATAGGTTTGTTGGTAAACAAAAGCAGGCTTAATCTAAAAAGCCCATTTAAAATGGGCTTTTTTATTGTGCAGAGTAAGTGTCGCTTACTGGTAAAGGTATTTAGTAAACAGCAATTTACTCACCAATTTTTTACCCGTTTCTTGTACCAGCAAATCATTTACCGCTTCTTGGCACATCATGCGTATTTCTTCGCGGCCTTTTAAAGACTTAATATCTTCTTCACGTTGGTGGCCTAGAATCTCGATAATGGCATCGCGAATAAGCGGCGCGTGATGCTCAATGCTGCTTAGCGCGCTTTGGTTTTCTACCATTACTTCGGCAGTAATGCGCACATAGCCGAGCTTTTTACCGGTGCTAATGTAATTGGTAATAATGTCTGGCTCAAAACCAAAGTAGGCATAATTAGTCCCGCCTGCTTCCTGACTAGAGGCAAAAGATGAAAAAAATAAACTTACGCAAAACAGCAGCGTGGGTGCGAATTTCATGTGGCTTTATAGTTCCTTGGTAGTCCTAGCTTTATTGTTTCTGTTAGTTGCCATTAGGTCAAGCAACCATCGTCAAATATTCCAAGTGTTTGGTGTTAGAATAGCCAGTGACTTAAGTGAGCGAAATAGTACTTTGAGTGTAGCATGAGCACAAATAAGCTTGGTCGAGTTTACTTTAATTAGCCAATTGCCGGATAATGAGAACCTAACTTTGAAGTATGTGAACGCGTGAATTTGAATCAAGCCCAACCGTGTGGAGCCAATGGACATTGGCAGCTGCCTGAAGCCTTACCTGTTTATTCCGCCACCCTACAGGATTGGTTAGTTTATCCCGGATCGCTTACAGCTCGTTTACGCCAGCATTGCCAACAGTTTTCTATTCAGGTGTTGTTTGAAGGGTATGCAGAGATTGCTGAACATGAAGCCAAGGCTGTTGCTTGCCAAGGGCCTTATTGGGTGCGAGAAGTATTGTTGTGCTGTGATGGACAAGCGTGGGTTTTTGCTCGGAGTGTGATTCCTAAAAGCTCATTAGAAGGGGACGCTGCTGCGATAAGTCGGCTAGCAAATAAACCCTTAGGCGAGTTGTTGTTTACCGATAAAGGGCAGCGACAAACCCTGGAACTGTGCCAAATTGAGCAGAACTCATCGATTTACCAACATGCACAAACTCAGCAAGCGTTGTGGGGGCGTCGTTCACGCTTCCTTCTTGCTAGCGCGCCGTTATTAGTCGCCGAAATCTTTTTGCCCAACAGTTTGGCTTATCAAGGAGAAGATGGTGTTGCAGCTAGCTAGTATTCGCCCTTATTGGCAACTTATGCGCGCAGATAAACCTATTGGTACCTTGTTGTTGTTGTGGCCAGCGCTGTGGGCACTTTGGTTGGCGGCTGAAGGTTTACCTAGTTTGTCGGTGTTTGTGGTGTTTGTTTTGGGCGTGTTTTTTATGCGCTCAGCAGGTTGTGTGATTAATGACTATGCCGACCGAAAAGTAGATGCGCATGTTAAACGAACTGCACAGCGCCCCTTGGCAACGGGTGAGGTTAGTGAGCGAAACGCCTTAAGTTTGTTTGCTGGCTTGGTAGCGGCATCATTTTTATTGGTGTTGACGCAAAACACGCTGACCATATTGTTGTCTTTTGCGGCCTTAGTTCTTGCCGCTATTTACCCCTTTATGAAACGTTATACCCACTTGCCTCAGTTGTTTCTTGGCTTGGCTTTTAGTTGGTGTATTCCCATGGCTTATGCGGCTCAAACTGGCAGCGTGCCTAGCGAGGCCTGGCTGTTGCTCATGGCTAATGTGTGCTGGACAATAGCTTACGATACCAAGTATGCAATGGTGGATCGTGATGATGACTTGCTGGTGGGTATTAAATCTACTGCCATTTTGTTTGGTCGCTTCGACAAGCTAATCATTGCCTTGTTGCAGTTAAGCAGTTTATTGTGTTTTGCAGCATTGGCTTACCTAAAAGATTTAAGTTGGGCTTTTGATTTTGCGTTGTTAGCTGCTGCTGTGCTATTTGTTCATCAGCAAAAGCTGATTCGATATCGTGATCGTGATGCTTGTTTTCAAGCTTTTTTGAATAATAACTATGTAGGTTTGGCTATCTTTTTAGGTATCGCCAGCCACTATGCGTGGCTGGCGTGGTTTGCGGGTTAAGCGTCTAGTTCAAGTAACTCACTGATCGAGTCATACACTCCGTCTGCTAACAATGGTGATAGCTGAGCGAATAGCTCGCCGGCCGCTTGTGTCTGTGTGTATCCCTTTTCTCGCATTAGCGCCAACAGATTAGTAGTAATGCGTTTGTCGTAATACTCTGGTGCGTCAATGTTATGCAGTTTGGCTAAGCGCTGGGCTCCTGCTAATGCTTGCTGTTCTAGCTCTGCACGTTCTAAATGCGGATATTTTGCTAATAAGGCAGCTACAATTGCATAGCGATGCAAGCTCTCTTGAGCTATTTGAGAAAGCAGCAATAAACGACCTCGGCGGTGATTATCAATAATAAAACAGTCGCCATTTACGCTAATCAGTTTTAATGCTACAAACTCTTGTAAGTACTGCTCGGCGAGATCGCTCATATCACTCACTTGATAGCGCAAGAACAGTTCGCCTTTTAATAGCGGGTATAGTTGTTCAAGTAAGCTAACCAACTGGTTACGACAAAGGCTGCGATGCTGCAGTAAAGCAGTAGCAACAAATGCCGGAATAATCATTAAGTGAATAATGTTATTGCGGTAAAAGTTAAGCAGCACTTGTTGTTTCTCATCAAGGCCGATTATTTCGCCTAAATAATCACTTCTTATTTCAAACTTATCTAAGCTGATGGTTTGGTCTAGTAAGGCCTCTGCGTCCAGCTCTGGTAAGGTAACGTGGTCACTATAAGGCACGTTTTTAATCAATGAGGTACATAAGGTTATTTGCTTAACCAACTGCTTGCGCGGCAATGCACGATTTTCTGCAGCGAGCAAAATAATGGCACTTAAGCACAAGCCATTCACTGCGGCGGCACTGTTGATGTTTTCCATCAATTGGTTAGAAATATCATTAACCGCAGGCACCAACCAAGTCGGCTTTAATCCATCTTCTGGATGCTCTCGCCACTCGGGTGCGAGTTTGTTTAAGCTTTGGTTTACGTTGATAGGCTCGCCAAAGTTTACGTAGCCATGGCCAAAATTACGCAGTTTACGCAGCATGCCAAACAGAGAAAATAGTGATTCTTTGTCTTTGGATTTGCCCTTTAACTCTTTGTAGTAAGTGCCTACTTCCATTACGTGTTCGTAACCAAAGTAAATGGGCACAATAGTGACGGGTCGCTCTAATCCTCGCAGCATCGCCTGTACTGTCATGGCTAACATGCCGGTCTTGGGTGGAAGCAGGCGACCGGTGCGGCTACGCCCACCTTCAGTAAAGTATTCAACTGAATAACCGCGACTAAACAATTGGCCGAGGTACTCGCGAAAAACGGTTGAGTAGAGTTTGTTGCCCTTAAAACTGCGGCGAATAAAAAATGCACCGGCGCGGCGAAAAAACGGTCCCGCTGGCCAAAAGTTAAGGTTTACGCCTGCTGCAATGTGCGGTGGAACCATGCCCTGATGATAGAGCACATAAGACAACAGTAAGTAATCCATATGGCTGCGGTGGCAGGGGGCGAATACAATTTCGTGGCCCTCTTGAGCTAGCTGACGCACCTTTTCTGCGTGGTTAACTTCTATGCCTGAGTAGATTTTATTCCACACCCAACTTAACACCGACTCACCGATGCGAAGGTTGCGATACGAAAAGTCAGCAGCAATTTCCTCTAGGTATTTTAAGGCTGCTTGGCGCGCTTCAGAATGGCTAATTTTTTTGGCTTTGGCTTCTTCAGCTATCGCTTCACGAATAATGGTTGAGGCGAGCAGTTGCTCAAACATATGACGACGATTTGGCAGCTTAGGCCCGGTAGCGATCATTTGCATACGGCTAAAGTGGATTCGCGCTACGCGCGCTAACTTATGGCCAATACGCTTATCAGAGCCTTGGCGCTGCGCCATATCTTTCAGTGATACCGGACGACTGAAGCGTATTAGGTTTTCGCGTCCTTTAAAAATCACTTGCCAAGTTTTCTTCAGAATGCCAGCTGGGCGTTCAGGCTTGCCGCCCATTAAGTCGTTAACACTCTCTCTGCCAGGGTAGCGATCCCAAAACAATTTAACAGGCACTAATTGTGCGTTATGGCTTTCATCGCTGCGGTGAATACTGAGAGCCGCGGTAAATTGGTCGATGGTAGCTTCTAGGGTTTCACCTTTACCATCCACTAAAAAGGCTACCCCTTGGTGGGCTTCACCGGCAAACATCACTGGCTCGAAGGGATCGGGCAGGCCAAGCTGTTTACAGGCAAGTTGTAAAGTAAGCACGTCAGCTAATGAGTTACTAGGAATGACGTAAATGATCGGTTGGCTTAGATCTAGATCGAACTCAGCAATCGGGTTTTGAGGGACAAACTTGCCGCGAGTAAAAAAGCCAATGATAGAGCGCAATATGGCCAATATTGGAGAGGGTAAATGTAACATCTCAAAGAGCTTATAGTGGTGAATGAATACAGGGCATAGAGTAGCAGACTTATCAAAATTTGGCTTTGATTTGATGCAAAATCTGCGTAAACAGTGGCTTGGAATATACTGCTGCTCCAAGCGAGAAAACTTACTCAAAGTAAGCTAGTTTTGCTGTGAATCTTTGCCTAATTAGAATTGGCTGCTATCGTTAAAATTGGTCACTCATGGTTTAGATTAGGCTTACCCGGCTAAGGAACCCATCATGAAATTGTTTACACGTGCGGCTATTTTTGGCATTTCACTACTTACCACTCCCTTTGTTCATGCCGCTTTTATTACTACTCAAGAAGCTGCTCTTGATAGCATTTATTCTCAAGCGACTTTTGGCCAAAACATCATTGATATCCGCATTGGTACCGCCACCGAATTGGTCTTTCCCGAGCTATTGGATATCACTACCCGCGCGGAGGTGAGCCAACTTTTTAGTCAGCATGTTGGCCCCTCTAATGTGGTCAATTTTTATTTTATCGACACAATTAGCGCCTGCGGCTCGCAAATCAATCGAGGGATAGTGGGTTGTGGGGAGTATTTTGGAAACGATTTTGTGGTTGAATCTAGTTACGCCGCCGGCAGTTTAGGCGGAGAGTTGCTTGCTCACGAGTTAGGCCACAATTTAGGCCTACCGCATTTGTCTGGCGCTTACCTAATGAATCCAAGTCTCAACAATCGCACATTGATTACCGAGCCAGAAGTTGAGCGCATCTTCCGTAGTCCTCTCGTTCAAAATGATAACGATTATTTCTGGATAGACATTAACCCTGTGCTGATTGTTGCAGAGGCGACAAGAGTAAGTGAGCCAGCTTCGGTATTTTTATTTGCGGGGATGCTGGGAATGCTAGTTTGGCGTAAGCGAGAAAGGCGAACCCTAAGTTCGATTGGTTTTAGTCGATAATACTGCTCTTTGTTGCAGTACCATTTTGCGCTCAAAGTTGCTTTAGCATCCAAACATCGCAGCCATTATGGGCTGTACCTTGTAAAGGTGCAGATAAGTGTTCAAAACCGAGGCCTTCGTAGAGTTTAATTGCTGCCGACATATTACTAAGCGTATCTAGGTAACAGCGAGAAAATCCCTGCTCTAAGGCAAATGCTAAACAGGCTAACGAGAGCTTTTTACCGAGACCTAGGCCTCTACCTTCTTCCAGTAAAAATAGCTTTTTTAGCTCACTGGTATCTTCACTATCGGCAAAAGGCGCAGCGCCACAGCCGCCAACGACCTTGCCATCTAACAAAGCGACCACATATCTACTACGATTTTGCAGTGTATAGTGCTGACTCATATTATCGACTTCAGCATCTGAGGGGCCAAAGCCTTCACCTACCGCGCCATATTCTTGGCCAACCTGTTTTATTATTCGCTGTAGATCTTGGTCATATTGGGCTGATATTTCGACTATCTCAATGGCCATTATTGCCTCCTATCACTTTGAATCAACAGTAACAAAATCAGAATTAATATAAAACCTTGCGTCAAAATGTATGCTGTATATACTAACAGTGTGCTGTATAAACTTACAGGTAGACTATGAAGCCCTTAACGCCCCGCCAAACAGAAGTGTTTGAACTTATTCGCCGCCATATTAACGATACTGGTATGCCTCCAACGCGTGCCGAAATTGCTAAAGAGCTAGGATTCCGCTCGGCTAATGCAGCAGAAGAACACCTTAGAGCTTTAGCTAAAAAAGGTGCGATTGAAATGATTCCTGGTGCGTCGCGAGGGATCCGTATTAGCGAAGCATACTTGCCGGCTAGTGCAAATGAAGCCACTGTAGAGCCTGAACCAGGCTTGCCGTTAATCGGTCAAGTTGCTGCAGGTGAGCCTATTTTGGCGCAGGAGCACGTTGAATCTCATTATGCCGTAGATGCTAACTTATTTAATCCGCATGCCGATTATTTACTGCGAGTACAGGGCATGAGCATGAAAGATATCGGCATTATGGATGGTGATCTATTAGCCGTGCATAAAACTACCCAGGTACACAATGGACAGGTGGTTGTGGCTCGTTTAGATGAAGATGTTACGGTTAAACGTTTTGAGCGTGACGGTAAGATGGTGTACTTACACCCTGAAAATGAAGAGTTATCAACCATTGAAGTTGATCTTGAATATCAGAACATCGAAATAGAAGGTTTAGCGGTAGGTATTATTCGCACTGCTGATTGGATGTAAGCCTTATTCAACAATAAGTTCCCTATTTTGAAGCCCAAATCACTCTGATTTGGGCTTTTGTCGTTAACATCACATCTTTTGTCTTTATCCATAAAAATCTCAACAATGTATTTACATTTCTTTAACTTAGGGGTTAATTTATAAACAGTAGGTTGTATTTAGCTGTAATAGCCTATGCTTTTGGGGTGGGGATTTTCCCTTTATTCGCAGCTACTTTCCTAGCATGGAAAGTTGTTGTCGTTGGCTACTGCAAAGGAGAGCGCTGTGGGCCGATGGATTCAGCTATTAGTGCTGACATTTTTTTCGCCGCATTTGTTTGCGCAAGAGATGTCTTTCAATTTACGTCCTGGTGTTACTGCCATCAGTGAGCAAGTTTATGGCTTGCACATGACAATTTTTTATATTTGTTGTGCCATTGGTGTCTTGGTATTTGGCGCTATGTTTTGGTCGATTTACCATCACCGTAAATCCAAAGGAGCGGTTCCTGCTCAATTCCACGAAAGCACTAAAGTGGAAATTATTTGGACCATCATTCCCTTTATTATTTTAATAGGTATGGCGATTCCAGCCACTAAAACCTTACTGGCAATGGAAGATCCTTCCGATGCCGACATTACTATTCAAGTGACGGGTTCCCAGTGGAAGTGGCACTACAAGTACTTTGACCAAGATTTAGAGTTTTACAGTGTAATGGCGTCTGATTGGGATGAAGTCAACGGCAAACTGGAAAAACGTAAAAACTATTTGCTTGAAGTTGACCACCCCTTGGTATTGCCGATCGGGAAAAAAGTCCGCTTCCTCATGACTTCAGAAGACGTTATTCACTCTTGGTGGGTGCCTGACTTTGCAGTTAAAAAAGATGCAAATCCCGGTTTTATTAACGAAGCATGGACCATCATTGATAAACCCGGCATTTACCGCGGCCAATGTGCTGAGCTATGTGGAAAAGACCATGGCTTTATGCCCATTGTTGTTATCGCCAAACCTCAAGCCGAATATGATGCTTGGTTGGCAGAGAAAGAAGCTGCTTATTTAGCCAAGCAAGCCCAAGAGCTTGAACTGGTGGCCATGACTATGCAGCAAGATGAGCTGATGTCATTAGGCGAAAAAGTGTATGAGAAAAGCTGTGCTGCTTGTCACCAAGTTAACGGCCTAGGTTTACCTGGCGTGTTCCCCGCTTTAAAAGACAGTCCAATCGCGTTAGGTGATGTGACTAAACATATTGAAGTAGTGGTAAATGGCGAGCCTGGCACAGCCATGCAAGCCTTTGGTAAACAGCTTGGTTTGAAAGAGCTAGCTGCGGTGATTACTTATGAGCGAAATGCTTGGGGTAATGATACGGGTGACTTAGTGCAGGCCAAGGATGTTGTGGCCGTTCAAAACGCAGCGCAGTAGGGAGACAGACAATGAGCACGATTAGTGACGTTCACTCAGACCATGAAGAACACCACCATGCCCCTCGCGGATTAATGCGTTGGGTACTAACCACTAACCATAAAGACATTGGTTCAATGTACTTATGGTTCAGCTTTGCCATGTTTATTGTTGGTGGAGCCATGGCGATGATTATTCGCGCCGAGCTGTTCCAACCAGGCTTGCAACTGGTTGAGCCTAATTTCTTTAATCAAATGACTACGGTGCATGGCCTTATCATGGTATTTGGTGCGGTGATGCCAGCCTTTACGGGCTTAGCTAACTGGTTAGTTCCAATGATGATTGGCGCGCCAGATATGGCATTGCCACGCATGAATAACTGGAGCTTTTGGATTTTACCCTTTGCTTTCAGCATTTTGTTGGCATCGCTGTTTATGGAAGGCGGCGGCCCCAACTTTGGTTGGACTTTTTACGCTCCGTTATCAACTAAATACAGCCCAGACAGTACCGCCCTATTTGTGTTTGCGATACACATTATGGGGATAAGTTCGATCATGGGAGCGATTAACGTGATTGTTACCATTATGAACTTACGTGCTCCAGGTATGACCTACATGAAGCTGCCGTTGTTTGTATGGACTTGGTTTATTACGGCCTTTTTGCTGATTGCGGTGATGCCCGTATTGGCGGGGGCGGTGACGATGGTGTTAACCGATAAATACTTTGGTACCTCCTTCTTTGACGCCGCGGGAGGGGGAGACCCAGTGTTGTTCCAGCATATTTTCTGGTTCTTCGGCCATCCTGAAGTTTACATTATGATTCTGCCCTCCTTTGGCATTATCTCAGCAATTGTTCCGGCGTTTTCTCGCAAACCGTTGTTTGGTTATTCTTCGATGGTTTACGCCACTGCGTCTATCGCAGGACTAAGCTTTGTGGTGTGGGCGCACCATATGTTTACCACTGGGATGCCGGTAGAAGCAGAACTGTTTTTCATGTTCTGTACCATGTTGATCTCGGTTCCCACAGGGGTGAAGGTATTTAACTGGGTCGCCACTATGTGGAAAGGCTCTTTAACCTTTGAAACCCCCATGTTATTCGCGATTGCCTTTATCGTACTGTTCACTATTGGTGGTTTTTCAGGTTTGATGCTGGCGATTACTCCGGTGGATTTTCAGTACCACGATACCTACTTTGTGGTGGCGCACTTCCACTATGTATTAGTGACAGGAGCCATCTTCTCGATTATGGCGGCGGCTTATTATTGGCTACCCAAATGGTCGGGCAGAATGTATGACGAAGGCTTAGGAAGATTGCACTTCTGGTGCTCGCTGGTATCGGTAAATGTGCTGTTTTTCCCTATGCACTTTTTAGGATTGGGAGGAATGCCTCGCAGGATCCCTGATTACGCTCTGCAGTTTGCCGATGTGAACGCAATAGTGAGTATTGGTGGTTTTGCCTTTGGTTTATCGCAGTTCATCTTCTTGTACTTGGTGATTAAGTGTATTCGCAGTGGAGAACCTGCCCCAGCTAAACCGTGGGAAGGTGCAGAAGGCTTAGAGTGGGATAACCTGCCTTCGCCAGCGCCTTATCACAGCTTCACTACTCCACCGGAGATTAAATAAGATGCTTGGCCATCGCCGCTTAGTTGTGCGACTGCTGTTGGTAGTGGTGGCTATGTTTGGCTTTGGTTATGCCTTAGTGCCTTTGTACGACGTATTCTGCAAAGTCACCGGCATTAACGGAAAAACCGCCAAAACAGCCAGCGAAGTAAGTATGGCTACCGACGAGCAGCGTATTGTTACGGTGGAGTTTATAAGTTATGTACCGCAGGGACTTAACTGGAAATTTGGCCCCAAGGTTAACCGGGTGAAAGTTCATCCAGGTGAAACCTTACAAGTCAATTTTAGCGCCAGTAACTTCACCGCTCGCCGAGGAACAGTGCAAGCAGTACCTTCGGTAAGCCCTGGTCTCGCGGCCAATCATCTTAAAAAAGTGAGTTGTTTCTGTTTTGAACAACAAACCCTCGCACCGGGTGAACAACAAGACATGCCGTTATTTTTTTATGTCGCCCCTGAATTACCTGAAGATATAAACACATTAACCTTGGCTTACACCTTATTTGCGGTAGAGGGTGCTGAGCTAAATGAATCTGAAACTGCACAAACACGTGCTGATGGAGAGGTGAGCAATGACGCAGCCTTATGATAAGTATTACGTACCTGCCCAAAGTATTTGGCCAATTGTTGGCGCGGTAGGTTTATTCCTCATCGCTATGGGCGCGGGTTTTAGCGTTCAACAAATGGGTAGCGAGCAAAGTTACGGCCTATGGGTATTAACCTGTGGTTTTGTGGTGATTATTACCATGCTATTTGGTTGGTTTGGTAATGTTATTCAAGAAAGTATGGATGGTTTATACAGCGCCCAAATGGACCGTTCATTTCGTCAAGGCATGAGCTGGTTTATTTTCTCTGAAATTATGTTCTTTGGTGCATTTTTTGGTGCACTATTTTACGCCCGAATGATCGCGGTGCCATGGTTAGGTGGCGCAGGCAATAATGAAATGACCGGGGCTGTGTTATGGCCTGAATTTGAAGCCATTTGGCCACTTATTCAAACCCCCGGCGGTACTACAACCGAGGCAATGGGCTGGTACGGCTTGCCACTACTTAACACCGTTATATTGGTGATCTCTTCATTCACCTTACATTTTGCTCACGTGAGTTTGGAAAAAGATAAGCGCGGCCCGCTCAAATTATGGCTAGCTATTACCTTGGTACTGGGCTTTGCATTCTTATTTTTCCAAGTGGAAGAGTATGTGCACGCTTACCAAGAAATGGGGCTACGGCTTGATTCAGGTATTTACGGAAATACCTTCTTCTTATTGACGGGTTTTCATGGTTTACACGTAACGCTGGGCGCAATCATGCTAACAGTGATGTTTTTACGAGTATTAAAAGGTCATTTTACCGGGAAGAGCCATTTCGCCTTTATGGCTTCTAGTTGGTATTGGCACTTTGTAGACGTGGTGTGGTTATGTCTATTCTTGTTTGTATATGTGCTTTAACTAATAAGGGCGGGGGTTGGGTTGAATGTATCCCAACGACATGGCGAGTAACACAACGATGAGAACGAATGCGCTTATCATTAAGCGCCTAGCTAAATAATGGGTCATTGGTTTCTCGCCGCCTTTAAGCATAACGCGAAGTGCTAACACCATATTTACCACAACAAACAGAACGAGTGCGGTAATTAGTATTTTAATGAACATAAGCAAGCTCTCTCAACAGGCTGATAAAAAAACAGTTTCCTACCGCTTGATACTGTTTGTGTTGCTTATGGTTGCGTTGATAGCGCTGATGGTCAAGCTTTCATTGTGGCAATGGCAACGTAGTGAACAAAAACAGCAATTATTGGATCAGTATCAACAGCAGTCGCTAGTAGAAACAAGTCTAGATAAGGTTCAAATGAATGGAGCAGTGCCTTTTCAGATAGTGAAAGTTGCAACAATTAACGCAGTGGGCACCAATCTTTGGTTAGACAACCAAGTAGAGCATGGAAAAGTGGGTTACGACGCCTATACCTTGGCCATCACTCCGCAAGGCAATGTATTAGTGCGCTTGGCTTGGCAACCTGCTTCTTATCATCGCGCTGAACTGCCACAAGCGTTAAATACCGATGCTTTGCCAAATCGATATCGCTTACGCGAGGTGAGTTTACCGGTGGTGTTGGACAAGCAACATTGGTTAGAAGCGCTTCCGCAAGGTTTACGGGTTCAGCAAGTCAATATCGATGCCTTAGCTGAGTACTGGAGTATTGATTTATTACCTTTTGTATTGGATAGCCAATTAGAGCATTCACCAGAGCAATTGGTGTCTATATCTCCTGAAAAACATAAGGGCTACGCTTTACAGTGGTTGTTAATGGCGTTAGTGGCTAGTGGGCTGACGGGCTATTTTTGTTGGCAAAATAGAAACAAGGAAGGTTTATGAGAAGTCACCAAAAAACCATGTTGTTACTTGCTTCGGTATTTTTAGTGCCATTAATTCTGGCCTGGGTAGTACTTAAAATGGGCTGGTTTGAACGAGGGGCTTTAAGCCATGGCCAATGGTTAGAGCCGCCAATGCAATTAGAAAATTATCAAGTCGGTAAGTGGTCGATTGCTCAAGTCATAAAAGATGATTGTTTGGATGTGTGCAGCGACAACTTAGTGCGTTTGAATACCGCTTGGTTAGCACTGGGCATTGCCAAGCAAAAAACACAGCGTTTAGCGTTAATCAGCGAGGCTAAAGAGGCCAACATTGATGCAGGTTATGCTCGTTTGGCAATAACCCAAAGTAATCAAGGTTTAGCGGGATACGACCAACAATGGTTAGTGGTTGATCCCACGGGCTGGGTCATTTTAAGTTATCAGCCGGCTCAAGGAGATGAGCAAGTGAAAGGCTTAATCACAGACGTAAAACGTTTAATTAAAAACTCGCGGTTTCAATAAAGGCTAAGGGAAGCATATGCAAAAAGGATTAATTGCTGCCATGTTACTTGCCGTTGTCGTGATCGGTTTAGGCGCGTTCACGCGATTAACTGATGCTGGTTTAGGGTGCCCAGATTGGCCAGGTTGTTATGGCCAGCTCGCAGTGCCTCAAACTGAAGAACATATTCAGCATGCCGCGACTGCTTTTCCTGAACGCCCGCTTGAAGCGCATAAAGCCTGGAATGAAATGATTCACCGTTACTTTGCCGGCAGTTTAGGTTTGCTGGTGGTGGCGCTAGCCAGCGTAGCGGTTTGGCGCAAACAACATCGATTTATTGCTATTGCTTCAGTGGTGCTGATCATATTTCAAGCCGCCCTTGGTATGCTCACGGTGACTCTAGGGTTAATGCCTATTGTGGTGATGGGGCATTTATTGGGCGGTTTTTCAATGCTAGCATTGTTGTTTACTTGGTTTATGTTGCGGCAACGGCCCATTACCAAACCGCAACGCAGTGGTCGCTGGTTGTGGGTTGGTTTGTTAGTGCTAAGTATTCAAATTGCCTTAGGCGGTTGGACCTCTGCTAATTATTCGGCCATATCCTGCCAAGGTTTGCCCTTATGCCATGAAGCGTGGAGCGATGATTATCAAATAGATGCTTTTCATCCCTTACCAGAACGAACAGGCAGCAATTACGAGTTTGGTGTATTGAGCCATGAGCAGCGTAAAACGGTGCATGTAACTCATCGCATTTGGGCCGGAGTGACAGCCCTATACTTATTCATTTTAGCCTTGAGTTATATACAGCGACGCCATAGCGACATTGAGCGCGGGCGAGCTTCTCGGCTTATTTTTGTATTGTTTACCCAAGTAGGGCTAGGCGTGGCGAATGTACTTTGGCAGGTGCCTTTGGCTGTTGCGGTGGCCCACAACTTAATAGCGGCCATGCTGCTGCTATGTTTAATTAGCTTGATTTTGGCCCACTACCAAAGTGCCACCAAGTTAAAACCACTTGTGCAAAAGGAGACGCATTATGGCGAAGTTGAACACGCTTAACCCGCCTAGTTCATTGAACAAGGGAATAAATTGGCGAGCGCTATACAAATTAACCAAACCTAAGGTGGTTGCCTTAATAGTACTTACCGCAGTGGTGGGGGCTTGTTTGGCAACGTCTGGCCTTCCACCTTGGCAAGCCTTGCTCATAGGTAATTTGGGTATCGGATTAATGGCGGGTGGGGCAGCTGCATTTAACCATTATATTGACAGCGAAGCGGATGCAGCCATGGCGCGCACCCATAATCGCCCGTTACCCACAGGGGCAATTGCCAGTTGGCAGGCATTATTGTGGGCGTCGCTGTTGTCGCTGGCTGGATTTGCCATGTTGTACTGGTGGGTGAACCCACTGACTGCTTGGCTTACTGCTGCGAGCCTAGTGGGGTACGCGGTGGTTTATACGCTATGGCTAAAACGCGCTACGCCACAGAACATTGTCATTGGTGGCTTAGCGGGTGCAATGCCGCCATTGCTAGGATGGACAGCCGTAAACAATGCGGTATCGGCTGAACCTTTGCTGCTGGTTATGTTGATATTCACTTGGACACCACCGCACTTTTGGGCGCTGGCGATTGCTCGTAGAGATGATTACGCAAAAGTGAATATTCCTATGTTGCCAGTGACACATGGCATTAGCTTCACCAAAAAGCTGGTGGTGCTGTACTCGTTGTTACTGTTTGCGGTTTGTTGGTTACCGTTTTTAGTTGGCATGAGTGGATTGGTTTACTTGGCCGCTAGTTGTGTACTTAACTTGCGCTTTATTCAATTGGCATGGCGTTTATACAATGGTGATAACCACAAAGATGCCATGAAGTTGTTTGCTTATTCGATAATGTATTTGATGCTGTTGTTTGTGGCTTTGTTGGCTGACCATTGGTTGTTTGCTTTGCTATAGGTGAGTTACTTTTTTTCAGCTTGTTGTTTCTGTTTATGATCGGTGGCTGGCAGACTATTAGCTGATAGCCTTGTTGTAAGCTAGTCATTGCTATTGCCGGGAGTGTATTGAACTCTTACACTCTCGGTATCAACCTCTAACTCTCTCCCACATGTCTCATTCGCGTTTCTCCGCTATTGCTGCCATTGCCATCCCGATGATTCTGTCGAATATCACTATTCCTTTATTGGGTTTGGTGGATACCGCTGTCATTGGCCATTTAGACCACTCTTATTACCTCGCAGGTGTGGCCTTAGGGTCAATGATGATTACCTTGGTATTTTGGTTGTGTGGTTTTTTGCGTATGTCTACCACCGGCTTAAGTGCGCAAGCATCGGGCGCAAACGACCGGTCAGAGTTACAACGTATAGGGTTTAACTCAGCCTTACTCGCCTTAATATTAGGTTTTATTTTACTTGCCTTGCAGGCACCTATTTTACGTTTAGGTCTGAGCTTGGCGGGTGGCAGCGAGCTTGTTCAATTTTATGCCGCTGAGTACTTTTCTACGCGAATTTGGGGGGCTCCCGCAGCTTTGTTAAATTTCGTATTGTTAGGCTGGTTACTGGGCATGCAAAATGCTCGAGCACCTATGTTATTACTTATTTTAACCAACAGCTGCAACATCGGCCTAGATGTTTTGTTTGTAGTGGGCTTTGATTGGAAGGTACAAGGTGCAGCCTTAGCCACGGTGATTGCTGATTATCTGGGATTATTGTTAGGTTTGTATTTGTGCCGACAGCAGTTTCTGAATCGTTTTAAACAACTTCCTAGTTTCTCTGAGTGTTGGCAGGGATTTAGCCGCAAGCACTTAAGCGGATTGTTTTCCCTGAACAGAGATATCTTTTTACGCTCATTATCTCTGCAGTTGTGTTTTGCTTTTATCACTTTTCAAGGCTCGCGACTGGGCGATAACATAGTTGCAGCTAACGCGGTATTGCTAAACTTTTTGATGTTTGTTTCTTTTGCCCTCGATGGCCTCGCATACGCAGTAGAGGCATTGGCGGGTAAAGCCAAAGGAAAACAAGATCGTGGTTTGTTTGTGGACGTTATAAAGCAATGTTTGTGGTTAGCGCTGATGGCTGGGGTAATGTTTAGTCTTATGTTTGGGGTATTTGGAGAGCATTTAGTTGCTCTACTTACCGATATTCCTGAGATCCGAGTAACCGCAGCCTTGTATTTACATTGGATGATCGTGCTACCGCTAGTGGCGGTGTGGTGTTTCATTTTAGATGGGGTGTTTATTGCGACCTCGGAAGGGCGGATTATGCGTAACTCTATGCTACTGGCCAGTTTTGGTGGCTTTTTTCCTTTGTGGTGGTTGTTTCAGGGCTGGGGGAACCATGCTTTGTGGCTAGCTTTGTGTGGCTTTATGGCCCTAAGAGGATTGAGTTTGGCATGGGTATATAAGCGCGCCTTAAGTCAACAGCGTTGGTTTAAGGCGGCTTAAGGGCTTTGCGTTATACCGCGTCAATATAACCGAGTTGGCGCCAAGCTTCGTAAGCAAATACCGATACTGCGTTTGATAGGTTCATGCTGCGGCTATCGGCTAACATAGGAATGCGTAAACGGAACTTACTGTCGATTGCAGACAACACATCATCGGGCAAACCACGAGTTTCCGGGCCAAACATTAAGTAGTCACCAGCTTCAAAGCTAAAATCGCTATGAAAACCGCTGCCTTTGGTGGTGCAAGCCAACAATCGGGCGGGCTGTTCGGTGTCTAAAAATGCTTGGTAGTTGGCATGGCGCTTTACCTCAGCAAATTCATGGTAGTCCAAGCCTGCACGTTTAACTTTTTTATCATCCCAAGCAAAACCCAATGGTTCGATGAGGTGTAAGTTACAACCACTATTCGCCGCTAAACGGATTATTGCGCCGGTATTTTGTGGTATTTCTGGTTGATAAAGCACAATGTTAATCATGATAAGTCCAAGTCGCTGCGAAAAGCGCTATTGTAGTGGCAAGCGCAGGCTAACTTCTAGCCCTTTAGCCGAATGATTGCTCGCGCGAATGCTTCCACCGTGTTGGCGAACCGCTGATTCGGCAATGGCCAAGCCTAAACCCACTCCGCCGCTATCGCGATCTCGCGCTTCTCCGCTGCGATAAAATGGCCGGAAAATGCTTTCTAATTCGCCCTCATTTAAGCCTGGCCCATCATCACGAATAATCAGCACTAGCTCATTGTCTTGCTGAGTTATTTGTAGGCTGACATGCTGTTCAGCGTATTTTAAAGCATTACGGCAAACGTTCTCTAAGGCCGAGGCTAAAAGCTGTGGGTAACATACCAGGCTAACGTTTGGTGGGTAGCTTGCCGTAAAGGTTTTGTTTAACTGCTCTGCCTCAAACTCACAATCGTTAACGATGTCGTCGATCAGGTCGGGTAAATCAAGCTGTTGTTGCTTGGCATTTACCTGCATACGCGAGAGTGATAACAGTGCGTTTATCATCTCTGCTAAACGTTGTGACTCTCGTTCAATGCGTTCTATTTCTGGGCTCGGTTCTTGGCGTTTTTTATGAATAGCCAGCGCCATATTCATTCGTGTAAGTGGCGAGCGTAGCTCATGGGAAATGTCACTCAGTAAGCGCTGCTGGTTGCTAATAGCCTGGTTGAGGGTATCTACCATGCGTTGCAAGCTATCAGACAGCTGACCAACCTCGTCGCCGCGATGGATCTCGGGCAGTTGAGTGTCTAAGTGACCAAGTGATACTTTGTTAGCCGCCGATTGCAGTTTTTTGAGTGGCCTTACAATGTGGCGAGTAAGCAAGAAACACAGGGCTAAGCTAAGACCAATAGCCACCAGACTTAAAAAAACCGGTGATACACCAAAGTTACGAATGGCATGCATTTGCTCAGGTTTAGCGCGTCGCTCTACATAGAGTAGGTAGCTTTGGTTATCGAGCGTGACTTGCTGAGGGCCGATAAGAATGTGCTTTTTATCGAGAGTGATTCTTGGATCTTCAAGGTTGTCGTGGTTCGCGATTAAGCGGCGCATATCGCGACTCACATCGGTTTGGTTAATCACTTCGCCATTTGCATTCACAATAAAAGGTTTACCAAATCGCCCCTTAAAGCGTGGTTCTAGTTTGGGATGGAGCATTTTCTGGGGATTATTCTCAATCCGCTTCGCAAATTCTTGCAAGCTTTTTAGTGCCCAAGAGGGCGCTCTAAAATTATCCTCGCTGACCATTTTCGATAAGTTGATTGAGACAAAAGCCGTGACCAACAAGATCATCCAAAATGAGATGAAGATTTTTACAAATAAGTTGTTAATTAGACGCTTCATTACTACCACTCTAGCCACATATAGCCTTTACCACGTACTGTTTTAATCCGAGAAAGTTGATCTTTACGTGCAGGGATTTTTTTACGTAAGTTACTAATATGCATATCTAAGCTGCGGTCAAAGGCTTGTAGGCGCTTGCCTAATACTTTTTGATTTAGAGCGTCTTTTTCCAATAACTTGCCAGGTTGTTCTAGTAAATGCTGCAGAAGCAGTAACTCAGTGCTGGTGAGTTCTAGCTCTTGGCCGTCACAATGCACTTGCTGTTTGGCTACCGATAGCTTCAAGTCTTGATGGCAAATCAGTTCTTGATTTGCCTCTGTTGGGCTCGCACTTTGAGTGCGGCGTAAAATTGCCCGGATCCGCGCCAGTAATTCACGCTCACTAAAAGGTTTGGCTAAGTAATCGTCGGCGCCTAGCTCTAAGCCTAATACACGGTCTATTTCATCGCCTTTTGCGGTAAGCATTAGCACTGGCTGTTGGTTGTCTTTGCGTAATTCTTTTAATACTTCAAAGCCATTTTTACCCGGCATCATTACGTCTAGTAGCACTAAATCATAGCGCTGCAGCTTTAGTTTTTCTAAGCCACTTAAACCGTCGTTGCATACCTCACAACTAAATCCTTCTAGTTCTAAGAGTTCGCCTAACAATTCGGTCAGCTCTTTGTCATCATCAATTAATAATAGCTTCACTGGCGTTTCTCTTTTCAACATTTATAAGCAAATTGTACAAAACTAGGGCGGCTTTGCGGGGTTTAATTTGTGGCTTTTACATAGCTTTACACTTTGCTGCGGTTACTTTGCATTCACTTTTGTAGACTTAAATGGACTTAACAGACCTCAGGAAAATATGATGAAAAAGCTACTTGTTACTACCCTCGTTGGTGCTTTAGTTATTGCACCGGTAGCCTTCGCTGCTAAAGGCAACATGCAAGATGGCATGAAGCGTGGTGGTCATCCTGCAATGAAAATGATGAAAAAACTGGATTTAACTGATGAACAAAAAGTTCAAGTTAAAGACATTATGCAGCAATATAAGCCTCAAGGTGGCGATAAAGAACAGCGCCAAGCGATGCATGAACAGCGTATGGCAATAATTACGTCGGCCACTTTTGATGAAAGTGCAGCCCAAGCCTTGATTGATATCCAACAAGCTAAGCACCAAACGCGTATGTTAAACATGCTGCAAGCCCAGCAAGAGATCTACCAAGTATTAACGCCGGAACAACAGCAAAAATACACCGAGATGAGCAGCAAAAAAATGGAAAAGCAGCAAAAGCGTATGGATAAAGCCAGCAAAAAAGCTCAGTCAGAGAGTTAACTAGCCGTTATACTTTACAAAACTTGAGAAAGAATTTGTGAAGTGGAAAAACAACGCTATCAACGTTTGGTCACTTTGGCTACATGGGTCGCAACCTGTGTAGCGGTGGCCTTGCTTGTCATTAAAGGCGCGGCATTTTTATATACTGGCGCGGTGAGCATTCTTGCCTCTTTGATTGACTCACTAATGGACATTGCCATGTCGTTAGTGAACCTCCTCGCGGTGCGTTATGCACTGCAACCTCCCGATAAAGAACATCGCTTTGGCCACGGCAAAGCGGAACACTTAGCTGGTGTTGCACAAGCTGCATTTATTACTGGCTCAGCTATTATGCTGTTGTTTGGCGGATTTACTGAATTATTAAGCCCTAAAGCTATTGAGCACAGCCGCTTAGGTATTACGGTAATGATTATCTCCACACTAATTACCATTGGTTTAGTAATATTCCAACGTTATGTCATAGCCAAAACCAATAACAGCGTTATTAAAGCTGATTCGATGCACTACGCCATGGACATTTACATGAATGCCGCAGTGCTGGTTGCGCTGTTGCTAAGCCAGTATGGCTGGTATTGGGCCGATGGTTTGTTCGCGGTGCTAATCGCGGTTTACATTTGTTATGGCGCTTATGGCATTGGCAAAGAGTCGGTTCAAAACTTATTAGATAGAGAGTTGCCTGAATCTTTTCAATTACAGGTGTATAATTGCGCGCTGGCTATTCCAGGGGTACTGGGCGCGCATGATATTCGCACCCGCCAGTCTGGGCATACAAAATTTATTCAGCTTCATTTAGAGCTAGATGATAAGCTTATCCTCTACGAGGCACATAGAATTGCCGATGAAGTTGAAGACGCTATGTTAGCGCAATGGCCTGAGGCCGATGTATTGATCCACCAAGATCCTCAATCGGTGGTTCCTCAAGAGAAAAAATTAGAGCTCGAATAAGGTGAAGGTGTGGCAAAGGTAAAGGACTATCAGATCAAACAAACGTTAGCTGAAACGGTATGGTTACAGATCCGTGATGAAGCCCACCGTATGGCTGAAGACGAACCGATGCTATCGAGTTTTTTTTACTCGACTATTTTGAATCACCATACCTTGGCTTCAGCGTTGAGTTTTCAATTAGCCAGTAAACTGGATAGCTCTACCGTACAAGCGATTCTGTTGCGTGAATTTATTGAAGAGGCCTTGAAGGCCGATCCGTGCATACTTGAAGCGGCTGCCGCTGACATTGTCGCGGTAAAAGACCGCGACCCTGCGGTTAAGTACTACGCTATTCCATTGTTATATCTAAAAGGCTTCCATGCCCTGCAAGGACATCGCGTAGCCAATTGGTTATGGCAGCAAGGGCGTTTGGCATTAGCCCGTTATATGCAAAATCAAATCTCGGCGGTATTTGCGGTAGATATTCACCCTGCGGCTACCATTGGTAAAGGCATTATGCTGGACCACGCTACGGGTATTGTGGTGGGCGAAACCGCGGTAATCGAAGACGAAGTATCGATTTTACAATCGGTTACCTTAGGTGGTACGGGTAAAGATCGCGGTGATCGTCACCCTAAAGTTCGCCAAGGCGTATTGATAGGCGCTGGTGCCAAAATTTTAGGCAATATTGAGGTAGGTCGCGGCGCCAAAGTGGGCGCTGGTAGTGTGGTTCTAGAAGATGTTCCACCACACACCACCGTAGCAGGCGTGCCTGCTAAAGTAGTTGGTACGCCTAGCTGCGCCACTCCTGCAACAGATATGGGACAAAATATTTAGTCCTAGCCTGTTAGGCTTAATCTTCAAGTGCTTCGATAAAAGCAAATCGCGGCACTTGCTCACCACCTTGCTCTACTTTCTCAAAAAACATCTCATAAGGTCTCACCCATAGTTTTCCTTCGCCATATAGCGGGCGGTAAAGGACTAAGTGTTCGTCGGTTTCAGAATGTTGTACGATATCGATAACTTGATATTCTGGGCCTTTATAGTGGCGGTAGCGGCCTTTTTTTAGATTCATGACTATTTATTCAACAACTAGTTAGGGAAATACTGTTCTACGCTTGTTGGCTATAGATGACAAGAGTATGCTGCTTTAAAAGCAGTCATCATCAATATGTGAACGCTGAGCTGGGTTCATTTATCCATGATGACTGATTCAACTCAAATAAGAAGAGTTGGCTTAGAAACAGAATTAACGGGAGAAATATCGATGTCTTTTGACGTATTAGAAAAATTGGAAGCAAAAGTTCAGGTTGCAGTTGATAGCATTGAATTGTTGCGTATGGAAATTGATGAGCTGAAAGAGCAAAACAGCCAATTGAATGACGAAAATGGCCGTTTATTGCAAGAACAGCAAGCTTGGCAAGAACGCCTTAAAGCCTTGTTGGGCCGAATTGAAGACGTTCACGCCGAATAAGCTGCTAGCTTGAGCGCTTATTCTATATCAAGTGGCTCAGGCGATAAGATTACCCCAGTGGTATCTGCATAGATGTGATCTTCTGGAAGGAAGGTCACGCCGCCAAAGTTTACCGGAATATTTACATCCCCTGTTTCATCCTCGGCATCTGCACCAACGGGAATAGACGCTAAGGCTTGAATGCCTATATCCAAATCTTCAATGGCATCTACATCGCGTACACAACCATAAACAATAATGCCATCCCACTCGTTTTCGGCAGCGGTTTCGGCAATGCTTACATCAACCAATGCGCGGCGTAACGAGCCACCACCATCAATAAGCAATACTCGACCCGTTCCAGACTCTTGTACAACTTGGGCGATTAGGCCTGAGTTTTCGAAGCACTTAATGGTAGTGATTTCGCCCCCAAAAGCATTTCTGCCACCGTAGCTGGCAAACATGGGTTCAACAACGTCAACCGTATCTGCGTAAAGGTCACAAAGTTCAGAGGTATTATATTCCATGGTCTGGATCCTAAAATTGGCCCGAGTGTTCGCTACCAGTATAAACCCTAAGTTGCCGTTTTCAATTAAGAAATATCAAGTAATTAAGAATTGCATCTAGCCTATGTATAGTGGGCTTTGCATTCCGCGCAGATACAAAAAAGCCGCCAAAGTGGCGGCTTGAGAGCAGACCAACAGCGCTTATAAAATAAAGCGGCTTAAGTCTTCGTCGGCTACTAGGTCGTCTAAAGACTCGTTAACATACTTAGCGTCAATCACAACGGTTTGGCCAGCGTTGTCAGAAGCGACAAAGCTTAGCTCTTCCATCAGCTTTTCCATTACTGTGTGTAAACGGCGAGCACCAATGTTTTCGGTACGCTCGTTTACTTGCCATGCTGCATCGGCGATACGGCGAATACCATCTTCGGTAAACTCTATATCTAAGCCCTCGGTAGCCATTAGAGCTTTGTACTGCTCGGTTAGTGATGCGTTGGGCTCGGTAAGAATACGTACAAAGTCGTCGGCACTTAAGGCGCTTAAACTAACGCGAATTGGTAAGCGACCTTGTAATTCCGGAATAAGATCGGAAGGTTTTGCTACCTGGAAAGCGCCCGATGCAATAAACAAGATATGGTCGGTTTTAACCATGCCATGCTTGGTGCTAACGGTTGAGCCTTCTACTAATGGCAGCAGATCTCGCTGAACGCCTTCGCGGCTTACATCTGGACCTGAAGAGTCTCCACGCTTACAAATTTTGTCGATTTCATCTAAGAATACAATGCCATTGTTTTCAACTGCATGAAGGGCTTTTTCTTTTAGCTCTTCAGGGTTTACCATTTTAGCGGCTTCTTCTTCAATAAGTAGCTTAAGGGCTTCTTTAATCTTAACTTTTCGTTTCTTGGTATCTTTGTTTCCAGACAAGTTTTGGAACATGCCTTGTAGCTGATTAGTCATCTCTTCCATACCAGGAGGAGCCATAATCTCTACACCCACTTGTGGCTGGGCGATATCAATTTCAATTTCTTTATCGTCTAGCTTGCCTTCGCGTAGTTTCTTGCGAAAAGTTTGGCGGGTAGAGCTTTCTTCGCCTTTTTCCTCATGGCCAAAGGTATCTTTAGCGGGTGGGAGTAGCGCGTCTAGAATGCGGTCTTCAGCTTGGTCTTCTGCACGAAAACGGAATTTTTCGGTTTCTTGTTCGCGAGTAATTTTGAATGCTACATCGGCCAAATCACGAATAATAGTTTCAACTTCTTTACCCACATAACCTACTTCAGTGAATTTTGTTGCTTCTACTTTAATAAATGGTGCGTGAGCAAGCTTAGCTAAGCGGCGGGCAATTTCTGTTTTACCCACACCGGTTGGGCCAATCATTAGAATATTTTTTGGAGTGACTTCTTGACGCAACTCGGCATCAAGTTGCATACGACGCCAGCGGTTACGCAGTGCTATCGCTACTGCACGTTTTGCGTCTGCTTGGCCAATAATGTGGTTGTCTAACTCTGAGACGATTTCTCTTGGGGTCATTTCCGACATGATGTTTTCCTGCAAAGCCTTAGGCTTTAGCGTCTAATTCTTCGATGGTGTGATTTAAGTTAGTAAATACACAAATGTTACCGGCAATGGTCAGGCTTTTTTCTGCGATTTCGCGCGCGCCTAGCTCGGTATTTTCTAATAGGGCTAATGCCGCCGATTGGGCGAAGGGACCACCCGAGCCAATGGCAATTAAGTCGTGTTCTGGCTGAACCACATCACCATTACCAGTAATGATTAGCGAGGCCTCGCCATCAGCTACTGCAAGAAGTGCTTCTAGTTTGCGTAACATGCGGTCGGTTCGCCAATCTTTGGCGAGCTCTACAGCGGCTTTAGTAAGATGGCCCTGGTGCATTTCAAGCTTGGCTTCAAAGCGTTCGAATAGGGTAAAAGCATCGGCTGTGCCGCCAGCAAAGCCGGCAAGAACTTTACCGTGGTATAGGCGACGCACTTTTTTGGCGTTGCCTTTCATCACAGTATTGCCAAGGGAGACTTGGCCATCGCCAGCAATGATCACTTTGCCGTTGCGGCGTACGGAGACGATAGTAGTCACGTTATTTCCTCAATTGGTTGAGCTAACTGTATACATTAGCTTAGCTATACTTTTGAAATGGGGGAGGCTAAGGTCTTTTTCAAGGTATTTACCGAAAAACAGCGGCTAATCGCAGTTTAACTCGCCGTATTTTAGGCCGTGGTTTGGTTTTCTTAGAAGAATGTCGCGTCTAATTGGTGGGTGAGACCTTAAGAAACTCTTTAATGATCGCGTCAAGCTCTTTAGCTGCTTGGCTATTGGGTTCTATTTCATTAACTGAACGGCCAGTTTCTTCGGCTTCATCATAGGCGGAGTGATGGTGGCTTACCGTTTCTAATACATGCAAACCAAGAGCTTGGCACTGCTGCCTTGCATCGTTAATTCGTTGTGTCTGTTCAGCTGAGGTTGTGCATTGACTTAGCACGATGCTCGCTGTCATGTTCGGATTCACTAATTGGCAAGTGCTTATTGCGTCATCTAAGAAACTGAGGTTTTTTAAATCGCGCTGTTTAGGACGGACAGGTAGCAGCACTTTCTGAGAAACCGACATGGCAGCGCCTAAGGCCAAATTGTCTAAGCCTCCGCAGTCAATCACTACATAGTCATGACGGCTTTTTAGGTTCAGCAAATCATTACGAATTTTGCCAAATAAACGAATGCCATCAATATGGCTAAGTGCGGTGTTTGTAGCGCGGGTATTAATCCAGTCAAGGCTCGACTGATGGTCATCGCAGTCAACGATTAAGACTTTGGGGTGTTCAGTAGTGGTGAGGTGAACCGCAATGTTCTGTGCAAAGCTGCTCTTGCCGTTGCCACCTTTTTCTCCGCCAACCAGTATTAACATGGCTGCTCCTTCTTATTATCACTTGTGGCCAAATGTGCTTTTGGCCGCTAATCAAGTCCTAATAAGTATAAGACACTCCACGGATATTGCTTGGAGCGTGATTTTTTTTACAACAATAACAAAAACATATGGTAACTGGTGAAGTTCTTACGATGGCAACGAGCCACCTTGGCTTTCATTTCTGTGGCGTCAGCATGTTCAGTGGCAAATTTTATTATAAGTTTGGTGCCAATCTGTAGATCATCACTGTGCATAATTAACAAGCCGCGACGTGATATGTCTATGCAAGTTGCTTCTATGCTTTCAGCTTCTCCATCGCTGTTTTTCCACATAAGTTTTACTGGCTCATTTTCTAGATCCAGTCGCATTGAGCGCCGACGATCTAGCTGCTCTAGTTCGGTGTTTTCCATTTCATCGCGTTCCTATTACGAGTCGCGGATTTAAAGCTTATAAATATTCCGCATTTTAACTGTTATTAACAATATAGCGTAGCTACATTTTTATAACATAGTTGAGAACCAGTTCAAATAACTAATATTTTTAATTGCTTAGCGTTGTTTTTTTAACAAAGCTTAACTAATGACTAAGAATATTTAGCTACAAACTTAACGATACTCAGCATTAATTCTGGTCATAAATAATACAAGATTTAAATAGAATGAAAAGTCTAAGTGGTTAAAATATAAGCCGAATTGCATTTATTCGGCTTAAAGAGGATTTTTGACGTGTTAAAAGTTCCAGTGCCAGATTTGGCAGCCATTTATCTTGGCACGTTGTAGCACGTGTCGAGCACGTTCTGCATCGCGTTTAGTAGGAAATGGGCCTAAAACAACGCGATACCAAGCGCCATTTTTACCTTCGGTACGTCTTATTTGGCTTTCTAAGCCTGCAAAAGCGATTAAGGCTTTGCTCTCTTCTGCTTTATCGCGGCTGCGGAAAGAAGCACATTGCATTTGATAAGGTTTAGCCGGTTCAGCTGATTTTTCAGCTAACTCTACTTCTACCTTTTTCTCTTCCAATTCTTTTACGTAGGTGCGCTCTTTAGGCGGCTCGGGTAAGCGAGTTTTGGGCTTAGTTTTGGTAGCCTGAGGTTTTACTATCTCGCTGAGCTCTGGCGCAGGAGTTGGTGCAGTGCCTTTAATATTAAACAGCAAAACAGAAAAGCCAACAATTGCTGCCACTACGCCAAGGGCGAGCGGCAGCGGAAAGCGCTTTTTGTTACTTACCGCGCGGCTAGGTTTAGCCGCGCGTTTCTTGGGCTTACTGCGCCCAACGTAGTCCTTAGCCATGCTTACATACGTTCCAGGGTGTCAATTCCTAGTAGTGATAAGCCTTGGTCTAGTACTTTGGCAGTGAGTGCAGCTAAACGTAAACGGCTGCACTTAGTGTCGTTTTCAACTTCGTCTTTAAGGATTGGACAGGCTTCGTAGAAAGTCATGAACGCGCCAGCCAATTCGTATAGGTAGTTACACATCATGTGTGGCATACCTTTGTTGGCTACGTTATGCACGGCATCGCTAAACTGAATGAGCTTTTGCGCCAAGGCGATTTCGGCTTCTTGCTCTAGCTTAATAGCTTGTTGCAAGTTAGCTACGTCAATCTCTGAGCGGCGAATAATTGACTGAATACGGGTGTAGGCGTACTGCAAGTAAGGAGCCGTGTTGCCGTTAAAGGCCAGCATGTTCTCCCAATCAAAAATGTAATCGGTAGTACGGTTCTTTGACAGGTCGGCGTATTTTACTGCGCCCATGGCAATTGCTTTAGCAGCCACAACTTGTTGCTCGGCATCTAAATCGCGTGATTTTTCGGCCACAATAGTTTGCGCGCGTTGCTCAGCTTCTTCCAGTAAATCTACGAGTTTAACGGTGCCACCACTACGGGTTTTGAATGGGCGACCATCTTTGCCAAGCATCATGCCAAACGCATGGTGCTCTAAAGGCACTTCTTCTGGCACGTAACCCGCTTTACGAACAATGTTCCACGCTTGCATAAGATGCTGATGCTGACGTGAATCGATGAAGTACAATACGCGATCGGCATTTAGGTTTTGGTAACGGTATTTGGCACAGGCGATGTCGGTGGTGGTATACAAGAAACCGCCATCTTTCTTCTGAATAATAACGCCCATAGGGTCGCCATCTTTGTTCTTGTACTCGTCTAAGAACACCACGGTTGCGCCGTTATCTTCTACTGCTAATCCCTGTTGTTTAAGGTCACTAACAACTTCGTTCAACATAGGGTTGTACATGCTTTCGCCCATCACATCGTTTTTAGTTAACGATACGTTTAAGCGATCGTATACCGCTTGGTTATGGCTAAGGGTTACATCGACTAACTTGCGCCACATGGTATTGCAGTATTCATCGCCACTTTGCAGTTTAACCACATAGTTACGGGCGCGTTCGGCAAACACTTCGTCGCTGTCGTAACGTGCTTTTGACTCCCGATAGAAGACTTCTAAATCGGCTAGCTCAATGTCGCCAGCGTCGGTGCCACGCGCTTCAACTTCTTCAAGATTAGCGATAAGCATGCCAAATTGTGTACCCCAATCACCAATGTGATTAGCGCGTACTACTTTATGGCCTAAAAACTCTAGAGTGCGAACAACCGCGTCGCCAATAATGGTTGAACGTAGGTGGCCTACGTGCATTTCTTTGGCTACGTTTGGTGCTGAGTAATCCACCACAATCGTTTGGGTTTGCTCGGCTGGCTTAACGTTGGCAGTTGCAGAGGTGGCCATGGCTTCAACTTGCGAAGCTAACCAATCGTTATTTAGGTAAAAGTTAATGAAACCAGGGCCAGCGATATTGGTTTTTTCTACCAATGTAGATGCTGGCAGGTTGTCTACGATTAGCTGAGCCAGTTCACGCGGGTTTTTACCTGCAGGTTTGGCAGCCATTAGCGCAAGGTTGGTGGCTAAATCCCCATGAGCTTTATCTTTGGTTCGGTCTACTTGGATCTTTGGTTCGAATCCTTCAGGAAGCACCTGTTGTTGTTTCAGGGCTGTGACCGTTTGTTCCAGAAGTTGTTGAATAAGCTCTTTCATGTAGGTTGACACCAATCTCGCGTAAATAGAATGTACAAAGCGGGCATTTTACCGACAATTTGTGATGAAAACTATCTCTTATCTTGGCTAATTAAGCTTGGTTTTCAACATCAAGGGAAATAGTCGCTAATCCTAGGTGTTACAGGCTGCGAGATAGATCCTTACTGCTTGGTGAAACACCCGCTTATTTATTGCATGTCGTAGGGGTCAATATCTAGCGACCAACGCACTTTTCGGCTCAACTTTAAGCGTTCTAGTTGTGGTAATAAGCGATACACCAACTGATGCAAATTGGGCCGCTGTTCGGCTTGAACCAAAAGTTGCATGCGGTATTTACCGGCTCGGCGAGCTTGTGGTGCAGGAGAGGGCGGAAATACCCATGTATCGCCTTGCTGCAATGGCTGAGCTAGCTGATAAAGCTGCTGGCTTAGTTCATTCACTGCATTACCGTCTGCCGCTTCAAAGCGGAATAAGGCTTGAAAGCTAAAGGGAGGAAGCTCGGTATCTTTGCGTTCGTTTAAAGCAAAGCGAGCAAAGTGTTGGTAACCGTTGTTGATAAGATCTTGCAGTAATTCATGTTCTGGATGATGCGATTGCAGCATCACCTTACCTAACAGGTTCGCTCGACCAGCTCGACCGGCAACTTGCACATAAAGCTGGGCTAAGCGCTCAGGCGCGCGAAAATCAGAGCAGAACAAGGCGTGGTCAATATCGAGCAAGGCCACCAAGGTCACGTTGGGAAAATGGTGACCTTTGGCTAGCATTTGGGTGCCAATAAGAATTTGATACTGGTTGCTATGAATATCGTCGAGCAGCTGCTCTAGGCTACCTTTACGGCGAGTGCTGTCTCGGTCGATACGTGCCACTTTGTATTCAGGGAATATTTCCAGCAGCGCTTCTTGTAGCTGCTCGGTACCTAAACC
Organism: Agarivorans sp. 2_MG-2023; assembly: GCF_030548085.1. NCBI lineage: Bacteria > Pseudomonadati > Pseudomonadota > Gammaproteobacteria > Alteromonadales > Alteromonadaceae > Agarivorans > Agarivorans sp. 2_MG-2023. The sequence goes on along the minus strand of NZ_JAUORQ010000014.1, from coordinate 21,251 downwards.
TGTCGTCACTAAATTGGTGGAGCCACATTGGGTACATTGGTGAGGTACCGCTTTTTGGCTACCGCAATGGTGACAGGCTAAATGGCGAGGTTGCTGATGGTAAGTAAAGTAGGCTTCGCAGCGCTCACATTCACATACATGGCCACATTCATGGCACAACAACGCCGGGGCATAGCCGCGACGATTAAGAAACAGCATCACTTGGCGACCAGCTTTTAATTCTATACGCATCGCTTTGATCAACGCTGGCGATAAACCTGACGAGAGTGGCTGCTGGCGAATGTCTAACAATTGCTGCTCGGCTAGAGCGGCGTTACCGGCTCGCTGTTTTAACTCTAAATGTGAATAGCGGCCACTAAGCGCGTTATGCAAACTCTCTAATGAAGGCGTAGCTGAGCCAAGCACAATAGGCGTTTTTTCCAAGCGGGCGCGCACAATGGCTAAGTCGCGAGCGTGATAGCGAAAACTGTCTTGTTGTTTAAATGAGCTGTCGTGCTCCTCATCAATGATTATCACACCGGGGTTAGCCATAGGGGTGAATACCGCAGAGCGAGTGCCAATAATGATACCGGCTTCGCCGCTTTTTGCTTTAAGCCAGGCACTTAAACGTTCGGTATCATTTAATCCAGAGTGAATAGCAAAAACCGGCACTGTAAAACGCTCAGCAAAGCGGGCTAATGTTTGTGGGGTTAGGCCAATTTCTGGCACCAGTACTAAGGCTTGTTTACCTTGTGCAAGTACCTCGGCAATCACGTTTAAGTAAACTTCGGTTTTACCAGAGCCGGTAATCCCTTCAATCAGAAAAGCCTGAAAGCTGCCGATGCTTTGATTGATGGCCGCCACTGCTATGGCTTGCTCTGAGTTCAGCTGTAAAGATGCGCTTTTATTGGTGTCGTGTTTTGACCACGTTTTTGCTTCAGGGCTAATGTCGATTTTCTTAAGCAGGTCTTTATCCAGCAAAGCTTTTAAGGCAGTGCGAGAAAGCTCTTGCTGCTTGCATTGCTCGTCGCTTAGCTGACCATTAGTTTGTTGTTGTAAATGGCCTAACACTACACCTTGTTTTGGCGCGCGGCTAAAGCTACTTAAATCGGCCTGTTTACCTTGGTCTGTAAGCTGCCAAGCAATCACGCTTTTGGGTTTGGCGGGGTCACCCTTACGCAGCAGTGCTGGAAGCGCTTGGCTAATCACGTCGCCTAAGCTGTGATGATAATAAGAGCTGGCCCAGTTCAGTAATTTAAATAAACTTTCTGGCAATAATGCTTGTTGGTCGAGCGATTCAGTAAAAGCCTTGAGCTTGTCTTCTGCGATGTCGCTGTCGCTTGGGTGTTCAATCACTAAACCCACTTTCTCGCCCTTACCAAAGGGTACCTTTACGCGACTACCAATTACTGGCAAAGGAGTACCATCAGGTACGCTGTAATCAAATAGGCGACGCAGCGGAATGGCTAAGGCAACACGAACTATGGACACTAATGAATGAACTCTAGGAAAAAACCTGTCTCATTCTACTGGCAGAGTGTGCAAAGGGGCAAATGGCACGTGAGGTGATTTTTTAAACGCTTATTGTTATATGTTGCTTGCTAAGCGTGTTGGCTTCTTATATGATCCGCCACCTAAAAATTTATAGGCTCTGATAGAGTTGCTTTCGTATGGTGTTTGGTGTCAATTGTGACGACCAGATGGCGATACGGCCCAAGTATTGAGGTAATCCATGAAAACTGATATCCATCCAACTTACGAAGTACTTACTGCTACTTGTTCTTGCGGTAACGTAATCGAAACTAAATCTACTCGCACTGGTACTATGTTCCTAGACGTATGTGACAAGTGTCACCCGTTCTACACTGGTAAGCAACGTAACGTTGATACTGGTGGTCGTGTTGATCGTTTCAACAAGAAATTCGCTGTATTGGGCAAAAAATAAGCCACTCTTATTTACGCTCTACAGTAATAAAAAAGCGCCTAAGGGCGCTTTTTTTGTGTCTAAATACTTGGATAGGTTTAATGGGCTATGAAACACTAAAGAGGACAAAGCCTCCGGTCTAGAATGTTGCCCCAAATCAGCTGTTCTCATTCATCTTACACTTCAATTGCCTGCAGGCTTTCGATCAAAAAGGTTTCCACCGGCCCGCGTTGGCTTGCGGGGGCGGCAAGTAAGTCGATTAAAATACTTTGTTCAGTGTGGCTAAATTCAGGCTTGAAGATCTTCAAGGTGCCCATTGCTGCGCGTTCTTCTGCAAGTACTTTTGGCACACCAGCCCAACCTATGCCTTGTTCTACCAACTTCAGCATATCTTCTTGGTTGGTTACCTGCCAGGTATCTGGTGACACACTGCCATAGTTTCTCAATGAAGGATTATTTAGCATGCTGGTGCACATGAGCTGTCGAGAGGACAGTAGTGTTTCATTGTCTACTATTGGCAAGTCGGCTAAAGGTGAATCAGGCGAACATATAAAGGCGAGTGGCAATTCGGCGATAGAAAAGAAGTCAACGGATCGTGTAGTACCTTGAGAGCAACCAGCTACCACTAAATCTAGCTCTTTGTTTTCTAGCATGTCGACTAAGGTAGCATGCTCGTTACGTACCACGCTTAAGCGAGTATGGGGAAACTTGCTTGCGGTTTTCTCTAGCACGGTTTCAACCATAGCAAAGGGCACTAGCTCACCTAGACCAATTCGAATCAATTGTTCAACTTGATCCATTGAGCTTTGCGCTGCAGCTTGCATGCGTTCAACTTGGCGTAAAAGTAGCTGAGATTGATTATAAAAGCGCAAACCGTCTTCGGTTAGGGTGGGAAACTTAGTGCTACGATCGAATAACTGAACCCCCAAGTCATCTTCTAAATTGTTAATGGCAATGCTCACCGCACTATGGCTTTTCCCCATGCTACGTGCGGCTGCCGAGAATGAGCCCAAATCGGCGGAAGCCACTAATACTGTTACTTGTTCAATGGAAAACACGCTCAAACCCTACCGATATCGACTAAGTGTAAAATTAATATACATTAAATCCTTCATTCTTACTCAAAAACAGAAAGGTAATACGTAATACAAAGGTTTAGCTGCTTGAACCTAAGATTGGTTTACTCAACTCCTCACTGCGTTCTTATAGCTTCGCGCGGTATTTCCCATTAAATCCACTTTAGTGTTAACCCGCCAAGTTAAGGGAATAGTTAGATTTTCAATGTGTAAAAAAAACTGTCAGGTACTGATTTAATCTATTAATAAAATTTTGGTTTAATACACCCATCAACGCAACAGACCAAGCAGAAATAGAGTCACTTTGCGTTAAAGGGAAATGTCTACAACAGGAAAATAAACCACTGGCAAATGCCATGAAATAACCAAAATTTAATGACAGGAAAAATGATTATGAGTAACGTAACTTTAGCTAAAACCACCAACAACTCAGATGCTATTACTAACAATGCGACTAGCAATAAAGTAGAAGTGAATCACGAGTGGGGGGCTTTAAAAGAAGTCATTGTTGGTCGCCCTTACATGTACATGCCTAAAGAGCTACCTAAGTATCTAACTGATTTTTTAAGTGATGATGCGCTAAAGGTATACGCAAAAATGGACGGCAAAACACTGGAAGAGGTTTATCCAGAATTGTTTCAAAAGCAGGTAGAGCAAACCAACAACGTTATTCAAATCTTGCAAGAACGAGGCGTAAAAGTGCACGTAGTAGAGAGCCTACTTGAACACGAAAAAGCCTTTATTACCAACCAGGTAGACTCATACCAATCGCTTAACTATATGCGTGACAGCATGATAGTCATTGGTAACCACTTTATTGAAACCAATATGTTTGACCCAGGCCGACGCCGTGACCGCTTTGCCGTGCGCCGTACCATTGGTGAGCGCATTAAAAACAGCAATGCAAAGATTGTGGCCATGCCAGAACCTGCAGTAATGATGGATGAAAGCGGCTTTGGCCCCGGAGCATTTCTTGAAGGTGGCGATACTTTTGTATTGGGTAAAACCATTCTTGTGGGTAATACTGGAAACGCTAGCAACAAAGAAGGCATAGAGTGGCTACAGCGCTACTTAGGTGAAGAGTACGATGTTATTGAAGTAAGACTAGATAGTAACTTTGTTCACCTAGACTGTGTATTGTGTACTCTGCGCCCTGGTCTAGCGATGATTGTTGAAGAAGCATTCTTAGATGGCATACCAGAAGTACTAAAAGGTTGGCAGTTTGTACATGTGAGCGCCGAAGATGCAGAGGTACATTTAGCCGCTAACGCTTTGGTTATTGAAGATAAAACCGTAATGATGCCGGATACTCTGCAACATATTACGTCTGAGATTAGAGCGACTGGCCACGAAGTGATTGAAGTACCTTTTGACGCAATTAACTGGCAGGGCGGTTCTTTCAGATGTTGGCATCACCCAATTGTTCGTGAAAGCTAAGCCTTAACACGTGATTATAAAGCCTGCTCTTAGCAGGCTTTTTTGTTTATGAAGATGCACCATAAGGTTGGCTGAACACTTTCTATTGGTGCCTGGATTTATCCGTTGCTGGCATCAACTCAAGCTGGGTTACTTAAGTTGTGATTGTTGGCTTTAGCTAATGTCCAAGTATCATAATCACGCAACAAATAAAGTGCTAGACAGGCAGCGAGCATTGGCCATGCAGCGAAAAATAGTAGATTGTTGAATGGGTCTAAATACTTGGCGAAAGAAGAAAATGTAGAGGCGGCATGCAGTACTAATATGGCTAAATAGGTAACGTTTCTCCATAAACCCAATACAAAGGCAGCAATGAACGCCAATTGCGCAAGCCCTAAACCAATAAGTACGTTACTGGATAAATTCAAACCGTAGAAACCAGAGAATACTTTTATCGCGTGTTCTGGAACCAATACTTTATCAAGTGCCCACATGGTGAACACCAAGCCAATACTTAACCTTAAGCAGAATAAGCCAATAGAAAGGCTTTTTGCTAATTGAGTTTGAGATGAAGAGGTCATTCTTTTTCCTTAAATAAAGATAAGTGCTTGAGTACAGACCGATAAGGAGCCAGTTTGATTGCAGTGTTATTTAAGCAAGTGACTTAGATTAAGGCGGTGGTTTGTTATCGCAGTTTGTTAGTTGATACCGATAGTTAAGCTGGGCCAAAGTACGATGAATTTAGGACATATTAGGGAGATGGGGGAATATTAATGTGCGAGGGGCTATAAAATTTTGTACTGATAAAGCCTGCTGAAAGGAGGCTTTATCGTGCCTGAATAGGGTTATTAAGTTAGAAAACTATACATTTAGATAATTATTGAAAGCTTAGTGTAAGTTAAACTTTTTTTCAGAAAGTAGTTCTTCTCCATGAAACACTGAAAAGTACCATTCTCCTTTCACTGCTTCCCACTCTTCCTCAATCATATAAAAGTGGCAGTTACTGGCTTTCCCTTTTTTGAGTTTTAGGGTTTTAGTATATGACATGGAGGTATAACTATTGCCGTCTTCATCTATCATTTCCGGGCTGGTAATGGCTTTGGTTAGCTCAATTTTTCTCTGATCGACTTCAACCTCAAAACAGTACCCAAAGGTTGTGCCGACTTGTGCGGAAATTTCAGCTGTTTGCTCAGTAACTTTTCCACTCTTTCCGGTAAGTACTGAGTCATTTGGTGTGTCATTATTTGAATACTCGCCAGTAAGTGCTGATTGTCCGTATATTCCGTAGTCAAGAATGGTAGAAGTTACTTCGGTATTGGATTCTGTACTGGCACATCCAGCTAAAAGAATTAGCGCAGCTGCGTATAGTGTTTTCATGGTCATCCTTGACGTTATCAACTGATTTAAAATAGAAATTTATAAGTGGGATGATAACCAACTAAGTATTGATGTCTATAGCATCAACATAAACGGGATTTTTTTATCAAGTCAAAACTCTATGGGTGGGTAAGTACTTGTGTCCAAAAGCTCGTGATTTAGTGGGAAGAGGTTTTTATTTATTATGTGGTCAATTGTTTCCTTTAATCGTAAGTAGTTAAGAGGAATTCGCTTGCCATTTTCAAGTAAGCAAAACAGCTGGGACTCAGGGGAAATGCTATGTGCTTCTTCTAAATTGGATACGTATTCAGTTATTAAAGGCGTATACAAACTCCGGTTGAATTTGTGTATTTCTCCAACTCCATTCATAAATTGATCTAATATTCTTTGAATATCAAAGCCCTTGTCTTTGTAGCAGTTTGCTTCGACAACAGACAATAGTCTTTCTTTTGTTGCTTTGGCAGGCTTCCTGTCTTTTATAAAATCAATTAGTTTAGTTTTATTCATACAGGAATAGAGCACTATTGTTTTTTTGTGGAAGCCATAGGTGAAGCTTTCTATTAACTTTGAATGGTGCTGTGCGTAGTTTCTTAAGTCATCGCCAATGGCATAACCGTCGTTGCGCTGAAAAAGAGAATTCCTGAACTTAGCAACCTTGCTTTGGTCGCTTTGTTCTCCAGTTAGCTTAAATACAAATGAAGTTTCTTGGCTGTAACTTTTGTCGAGATAAAATTTACAAAGATTCAGAGTAGTAGAGAGAATCCGGTTTAGTTTCAGTTTATATTCATAACCTTGGTTTTTTGACAAGTCGGCTTGACTCGAAAATTGGATGCAAGATTGATAGTTATAGGTTTTGTAGTCAACATATGACTGAACTATTTGGTCATACATTTCTTCGAACAGATAAATTTTATTTAGGTTCGATATACTTGTTTTGTATTTGGTAAATTTAGCAAAACTTAAGGGGAAGGTTGACTCTTCAGAGATTGGGTACTCTGAAACAAACAGGTATTCTGACACTTTGGCCTCCATCTACAAGTCCTCAATGACGCTGATCGCAAACTCTATACTTATCTGGATTGGAGTTAAGTCACGCTGTTTTAGTACTCGTTAGCACGTAGTTTATACAAAATAAATAGCCTACTTGAATTAAAAAACCGCTCAATGAGCGGCTTCCTAAAAATCTTAATCTTCTTTATCTATCTCGGCTTGCGCCGCTTTTTCTAAGGCCGGGTCCGGCTTATCTTTTTGTAAGTCGGCGTCATCAGGCAACGGTTGACCCGTATAGGCATGAAGGAAAGCCTCACAAAGCAGTTCGCTATTGGTGGCGTGGCGCAGGTTATTAATTTGTCTGCGGGTACGCTCGTCAGTGAGTATCTTTAATACCTTAAGCGGAATTGATACTGTGATTTTTTTAACTTGTTCGCTTTTTTTACCGTGTTCAGCGTAAGGGCTGATCCACTCACCGTTCCATTCTGTCGACATACTACAATACACACCAAACCAAAGAGACCCTATTGTAACGGGGGAAATGCGACTTAGCAATCCAACAGCAAAGACATTTAGACGTCTAGAAGTGTTGACGTCTTTTTTGCTGGTGGTAAAGTGGCAGGATGAATTGAGGGAGTAGATCAGCAAATGTCTTTAAAAGATCTTCAAGCTGCCACTATAGCAGTGCGCAGCGGTATAGAAAGTGACAGCCAACACGGCGCAGTAGTGCCGCCTATTTATTTGTCTAGCAATTATAGCTTTGCTGATTTTAATCAGAAGCGTCAGTTTGATTACAGTCGCTCTGGTAATCCAACCCGTCATATTTTGGCTGAGGCTATCGCCAACTTAGAGCATGGAGCGGGTGCGGTGATTACTAACACCGGAATGTCGGCAGTCAATTTGGTTACCGCTTTGCTTGAGCCCGGCGATTTGTTGGTAGCACCTCATGATTGTTACGGCGGCAGTTACCGTTTATTCGACAGTCTTGCTAAGAAAAATGCCTTTGATGTGGCTTTTGTTGATCAAAATGACCAAACACTATTGGCCGAGTTATTGGCTAAAAAGCCTAAAGTAGTGTGGTTAGAAACTCCCAGTAATCCACTATTACGCATTGTTGATATTAAAACTATTGCCGAACAAGCACATGCCGCAGGTGCTTTAGTGGTAGTGGATAACACTTTCCTTTCACCGGCTTTGCAAACGCCGATTTTATTAGGTGCCGACATTGTGGTGCATTCGGCCACTAAATATATAAACGGCCATTCTGATGTAGTGGCAGGCATGGTGGTTGCGGCAACAGAGGAACTTGCTGAGCAACTGGCATGGTGGGCTAATTGTTTAGGGTTAACTGGTTCGGCCTTTGATTCTTACCTTACTTTGCGTGGTTTGCGCACCCTAAAAGCCAGAATGAATGTGCATCAAGAAAATGCTCAAGCCATTGTGGCTTGTTTGCAGCAGCAAGGGGTTGTGGGCAACATCTATTATCCTGGATTACCAGAGCACCCAGGGCATGCGCTGGCGCAAAGTCAGCAACGCGGTTTTGGTGCTATGTTGAGTTTTGAGCTGGAACTTGAAGAAAGCCAAATGGTTAAGTTTCTTAAAAACCTACAATTGTTCTCTTTGGCGGAATCTTTAGGTGGGGTAGAGAGTCTAATTGCTCACCCTGCTACCATGACTCACGCCGCGATGTCGGCTGAAGCCTTAGCGGAAGCGGGAATTTCTAACCAGCTATTACGGGTATCGGTGGGTTTAGAAGACGCCCAAGATTTAGTTAATGACTTACAACAGGCCTTTGCCTCGCTTTAAGCGGGCTAAAAGTTGTAGAGAGGTATTCGGTGTCGGTAAATAGACATGTTCACAAATTTGGTGGTAGCAGCTTGGCTGACGCAGGATGTTTTAAACGCGTAGCCAATATTGTTGCCCAGCATTCGCAAGCCCAAGATTTGATTGTGGTCTCTGCCGCAGGTAAAACCACCAATCGCTTAATCAACATTATTGAATTGGCTCAGCAAGCTGACGACGCCACTGCTGAAGCGCTACAAGCGTTGATTGAGTTTCAGGGTAAGTTAGCCAATGAGTTGCTTAGCAAGCTTACCGCTCAATCGCTCGTTCAAGCCTTAGACACTGAGCACCGTTACATTGCCAGTATTTTAGAGGGAGAGTTAGACACCTTTAATACCAATGAGGTTTTGTCGTTTGGTGAGCGCTGGTCTGCTCGCCTATTAGCGGCTTTACTTAGCGAAAGTGATTGCCAAGCCGAATGGTTAGACTCTCGCGAGTTTTTCAAGGCCGAGCTATCGGCGCAGCCGCAAGTGGACGTTAGCCAAAGTGCACCATTGTTAGCTAAATGCTTGGCGGCGAAACCTGCATGCCGAGTGGTGGTTACCGGCTTTATCTGTAGTGATAGCCAAGGACGAACCGTCACTTTAGGGCGTAATGGCAGTGATTATTCTGCCACTGAATTGGCCGCTTTAGCCGACGCAATATCAACCACAATTTGGAGCGACGTTGCTGGCATTTACAGCGCGGATCCTCGCTTGGTGAAAGATGCTCACTTGCTCGAAAACTTGGCCCTAAAAGAGGCGGCTGAGTTATCGCGTATTGGTAGCTCAGTATTACACGCACGCACCCTAGAGCCACTTGCGCGATCTAAGCAAAAAGTTAATTTGCGTTGCAGTTATGCGCCGAATGATGGGCAAACTCTGATTCATCGCAAAGGCATTAAGAACAATACTGCGAAAATTGTCACTTCTGTAGATGACATCATATTGCTTGAGCTTACTTTCAGCCAAGATTTTTCAAACAATGCCACTGCGCTACTGGAAGCCTTAGCAAAAAGCCATTTAGCGCCGGCGACTCGCCACAAACATAGTGAAACGGGTTCTTTGCGAATGGCATATACCCGTGAGCTGGTTAATGAAGCCTTGAGCAGAATTGACCAATTAGCCGAGCAGTTTCAACTTAAACAAGTTGAGCGCAGCGAAGGGTTCTGTTTGGTTGCGTTGGTTGGAGCTGGAGTATGTGATAACCCGCAACAGTGCTATCAGTTTTTCCAACAGTTAGCTGAGCAACCACTTGAGTTTATTCATTCAAGTGCCGACAAGCTCAGCCTATGTGCCGTGGTAAGAAAAATCACTTTAGAGCCTTTGCTTAAAGAGTTGCACACTAATCTATTTAAACAAAAAACCAAGCTAGGCCTGGTTGTGTTTGGTAAGGGCAATATTGGTAGCCAATGGCTGAGTTTATTTGCCAAACAACAATCACAGTTGCAACAACAATACGGATTGGAATTGAGCTTAGCGGGAGTATTTTCTAGCCAAGCTGGCCACTTAGATTTTGCAGGTTTACATGCCGACGAGGTTTTAAGTATTGAAGCCGATGTGCCGCTAATTTGGCCTGAACTGTTCGATAAGCTGAGTCGTCATCCCTATGATGAGCTAGTGGTGGTAGATATTACCGCCAGTGAAGCACTTAGTGCATATTATCAAGAATTTGCCCGTCGGGGCTTCCATCTTATCACTGCGAATAAACATGCTGGCGCTAGCGAGCAAGCAAACTATGGGGCTCTGACAAAGACCTTTGCCGATCACTCTTGCCATTGGCTAAGCAATGCCACCGTTGGTGCGGGTTTGCCGGTGCAATCTAGCATTCAACAGTTACGCCAAGCCGGTGACAACATTGAGTCTATATCGGGGATCTTTTCTGGCACCTTAAGCTGGCTCTTCCAACAGTACGATGGTTCTTTAGCATTTTCAGAATTGCTAGCGGATGCGCTTAATCAAGGCTTAACAGAGCCTGATCCTAGAGAGGATTTATCGGGTAAAGACGTACAGCGAAAGCTTCTGATATTGGCTCGAGAAGCCGGTTTGGAATTGGAGTTGAACGATATTAGCCTAGAGTCTTTGGTGCCCGAGGATTTGGCTTGCTTAGACCTAGACGCCTTTCTAGATGCCATGTCTGAGTTAGATGAGCCAATGTTGCAAGCGTTTAACGATGCTAAGCGCCAAGGCAAAGTGATTCGCTTTTTAGCGAAAGTAGATGCTAAAGGCCAAGCAGAGGTTGGCTTAGCGGCAATAGACGCTCAGCACCCTTTCGCAAATTTAAAACCCTGCGACAATGTATTTGCCATTGAAAGCCAGTGGTACAAGCAAAATCAACTCGTTATCCAAGGCCCTGGTGCGGGTCGAGAAGTGACGGCTGGTGCAATACAAGCCGACCTTGTGAACCTGTGTCAGTTAATAAGCTGAGAACAAAAAAAGGCCTCTTAAAACTTAAGAGGCCAAACAGGATATTAAGGGTGTTTACAAACGTTTGAAGGCAAACCTTCAGTCTAGTTTTAAGGGTTGCTAGAAAACCTTTCTTACAGTAAGAAATGGCCCTAAGGGCCACTTCCCTATCTTTTACTCACATTTACTGATCATCATGTTGCCACCGGTTAAGGCGCTGTTGATTTCAAAGCTGTAAACGTAGTTACCCGCTTCAGGGATAACAACACTTGACTCAGTACCCGAACCAATCGCAGGCGTCATAGATTGCTCGCTTGCAATTACTGCCACACCGGTTGCAGTTGCAAACTCAGAGCTCCAATCAGAAGCTGCGAACTTGAAGCCAAAAGAAGTAGCTTGGGATTCGTTCACTACCACTTGGTAAATGTTGTTTCCTTTATAGCTAAATTTGTGGCTATCAGGTGTAGCACCAAAACCGTCCCCCCCAGCATAACTACCGCGGATCCACATTTCTTTATCAAGTGGTCCATTGCCTGCTACATCTGCAGCGTTACAATCGGCTAGTGGGCCTGTACCAACAAGGCCACCGCCATTTCCTTGCTGAGGACCATCTGCCGTGGCAGAAACTACTTCAAGGAATAGCGATTCAAAACCGTCTATTTGGATGCTATAGCCACCTGATGCAATATCAATGGTTTCGTTGGTTAGCATGTTACGTAACTGACCATCACTACCAACTTCATCGCCAGTAACGTCGATAGTAAAGCTGTTGGTGCTGGTATTGTTCAGGAACAAGATAGTGTTATCTTCGAATTGTTTGTGATCGAAGAAAACGCTGGCAGCATCATCATGATTAATGGCGGTGCGCTCACCTTTATAAAGAGCTGGATTAGCTGCGCGTAAGGTCATTAGCGAACTAATGTAATCTCGTAAGTCAGCTTGGTTAGCGTCGGCATTAAATACTACTCCGCCTTGTTCGCTAGCCAAGCCTTCAACCTTACCGCTGTTTCGAGCTACGTGGTCATCACAAAGGCCTTGGTCTGCACAAACTGTATTATCTACTTGGTCAGCAAAGTTAGGAACTTCATCTCCAATCTCTTCGCCGTAATACAAGGTGATCGGGCCAGAGTATGCACTTAAAAATGCGTACGCTGCTTTGTGACGATTCCAATACTCTGCTTGATTAGGTTGTGCAATGTCACCGCGTTGCAATAAGTCCCCAAAACGGACTAAGTCATGGTTACCAATAAAGCCATTCGGAACAGCGTGACTTGGGTTAGCTATTTGCCCATTGTAAGCTGCGTTTAGGTTAGTGGCATCACGCCCACCGCTGCCATTTTCTTCCACTGCGTACGTTTGAGTTATGCTATAGCGCATTGGGAAGTCAAATGCTGAGCAAACACCTGGAGTAGCTTCAGGTCCGTAACCATCTTCACGGATCTGGTTACCACCGCCATCCCAAATTTCGGCGACCATATATGCCAGAGGGTTCACGGTTTCACTATTCATGGTGTAAGTTGTTGCTTTAGAGGCGTCTTCTACCGCTTTACGAATCTCACCCCAAGCACCAATTGGTACTTGGTAAGCTTGGTCTAAACGCCAGCCATCAATACCTAGTTCTGTCACCCAGTAGCTAGCGACCTCTTTATAAAACTCTAAAGTATCGTTATCTGTTCCAGGGTAACTTACAGGGTTATCAGAACCTGAAGGCGTTAAACCGTTCGGAGAAGGTGTAACGTTGCCTTTGTGATGACCAAATACGCCATCAAATATCACGTACATGCCACGAGCGTGAGCTTCATCAACTAAAGTGCGCGCTTGTTCCATGGTGCCAAAATTTGGATCGATGGCGAAGTAGTTGCGGGTGAAGTAGCCGGTAGCATCTAGTTTCGAATCACCTTGAGAATCAAAGATAGGTGTCATCCAAACGGCGTTCATGCCAAGGCCTTGAATGTAATCTAGAGAATCAATAATACCTTGTAAGTCACCTTTGTGGTGGCTCGTGCCGTAACCGTCATTATAGTCGTGGCTAGAATCACCATCGATAAATGCTTCGGTCATTACTTGGTATATACGTAGTTCTTTGGCTTTTTCATAAATAGCAGCATCACAGGCGTATGCTTGGTATTCATAATCTGGAACAGAAGGTGTGCCACCGCCGTCACTACCACCGCCGCCACAAGCGCTTAAACCGAATACTACTGCCATTGAGATGGCGCTTTTCGACCAATTCATTATTCATCCTTGCTAGGTACGTCTTATATAGATTGAGTTAATCACAGCGCAGCAAGGCTGGATACTTGGTATCGTTTTCAGGTTGATGGAATATTGACCTAGCTCGCATCTTTGGTTTTATTGAGATTATTGTTTTTTTATGAAATGCTTTTCAGTGAAAAATTCCTGAGTTGTATCATTTTGGGGTTAAAAGCTTGGTTTTAAGTTAAAGCTAATCTTCGATTTGGGTTTTATTCAGCTCGCGGTATGATGGTGCGGTAAAAATAAAGGGAAAACTATGAGTGGCGTTAGAGCGCAGCAAAAAGAAAAAACCCGTAGATCAATTATTGATGCTGCGTTTAGCCAACTAAGTGCTGAGCGCAGTTTATCGAGTCTGAGCTTACGCGAGGTGGCAAGAGAGGCAGGAATTGCACCAACGTCTTTTTATCGCCATTTTTCCGATATGGAAGAATTAGGCCTAACCTTAGTTGATGAAGGGGGCTTAACTCTGCGACAACTTATGCGTCAAGCACGGCAGCGCATTATTGCCACTGGGGGAAGCGTTATTGGTACCTCGGTAGATACCTTTATGGAGTTTGTTTATAACAATCCCAATATTTTTCGATTGTTGCTGCGAGAGCGATCTGGAACTTCACCAGCGTTTAGAGCTGCAGTAGCACGAGAGATTGCCCATTTTATCGCGGAACTGACCGACTATTTAGAGCACCAATATAAGTGCCCGCGAGATGATGCCCAGATGCAAGCCGAAGCGATGGTGATTTTAGTCTTCAATGCCGGAGCATCGGCTTTAGATCTGGCCGAGTTCGATAGGCAAGTGTTGGCAGACAAAACGGTAAAGCAGTTGCGTATAGTGGCTAAAGGTGCCGCGTTATATAATCGTACTCAAGCATTAAGCTAAGAGGTATATATGAAGGTAAAAAAGTGGCTATTGTTATTAGCGTTTATCGCAGGTTTGTGTGGTAACGCTAGTCTGGCTTTACTCACAGTACCGGAATTGACGTTTTCAGTATTTCCGATTATTGCCTTTGTGCTGTCAATAATGCAGCTGTATCAGCTTTATATGGAAAAAGATCTTAGCGAAGACTCTCCGCTGATGGGAGTCGCGGCCTTTTTGTTAGGTGCATTAGGCTATTCGGCTATGCTACGGGCGCAGTTTCCAGACATAGGTAGTAACTTAGTGTTGTTGCTGATTTGCCTGTTTATTGGCTTATGGTTAATGTTCAAACTCGGCGGTTTTAAGCGTTAGTTTAGGTTTGGTTGCTTGGCTTTATTGGTTTGTTGCAGGTAGGTCTACCAGTCGCTTTGTAACCAGTATCGCCTGCCTTTTGAGCATAGGATAAACCCGTTCACAACCCAAAATCTCCGGTACTTTGCCGTTGGTGGCTACCAAGCCTTCACCTATTGATAAGGCAGTGGAGCAGCAACCGTTTTAATGCGCTTGCATAGCTGCTGGCTGTTTAGCGAATTTATCGGCGCTTTGTTGGTTACCAATGTACTAATCGGCATTATTCCCGCGAACCAAGTATTTTTTCCTTGAAAGAGCCCTCGCTGGTCTTGTTGTGCATCACTCATACTACCCAATCTACCCTCTGCTTTGTCACTCCAATATAGGGTGTACCCGCAGGTTCTGTCGCTAAGCAAAAAAAGCTGAATATAGTGAGTAGATTAGCAAAAGGGCAAGGGTGCATAAGCAGAGGGAGTTATATAAAGCAACAGCGATTAAGATGCATTAATCGCTGCTGTTGGCTGGGTTTAACGGCGTTGTAAGTAAACGCCAACCTCTATGTGGTCGGTATAAGGGAACTGATCGAACAAAGCCCAATGGCTAATCTGGTGAGTTTTACTGAGTTCGCCAAGGTTGTTGTACAAGGTATTAGGGTTACAAGAAATGTACACAATGTTGTCGTAAGCTTGCACCATGCCTAACGTAGCGTCGTCTAGTCCGGCACGTGGTGGGTCAACCAAAATGGTATCGCATTGATAACTACTTAAATCCACATCGGCTTCTTGTAAGCGGCGAAACTCTCGCTCACCCAACATCGCTTGGGTAAATTCTTCTGCAGACAAACGTAAAATTTTCACGTTATCTATTTGATTCACTTTTATATTGTATTGCGCAGCCTGCACCGAGGGTTTGGCGATTTCGGTGGCCAGTACTCGATTAAAGTTTTTAGCCAGCGCCAGTGAGAAGTTACCATTGCCGCAATACAGCTCCAGCAAGTCACCTTGGCTAGCGCGAGTGGTGTTTTGCGCCCAATCTAGCATGTGCTGATTCACTACTGCATTAGGTTGGGTGAAGCTATTTTCTATTTGTTGATAAACAATCTCTTCGCCATTTACCGTTAACACTTCATCGACGCGATCATCGCTTAAGCACATTTTTTGTTTGCGAGAGCGACCAATTAATTGAATTGAGAACTGCTGGCTCAGTTCGGCTTTAAGCTGTTCTGCTGCTGTGCGCCAGCTTTCATCTATCGGCTTATGATAGAGGAGGCTAACTATCACTTCGCCACTTAAGGTTGACAGAAAATCTACCTGGAACAACTTGTGGCGCAATAGCGTGTTGCTTTTTAGCTTTTCAACCAATAACGGCATCAGCTGATTGATGATCTCACTCGCTGGTGGAAAAGTGTCTACCCTAAACTTCTGCTTGGTCTTTTGATCAAACATAATGTAATAGAGGTCGTCGCCCTCGTGCCATACGCGAAACTCGGCGCGCATACGGTAGTGTTTCGTCGGAGATGCGAACACACTTGGCTCGGGTGGAGAAAACTCGGCAAATTGTTCGCGACGTTTAGCGACTTTCTCGGCCAAGAGTTCTTGGTACTGTTCTGGGTAGTATGCGATAGCGCTCATGGCCGCTCCTGTGTTCTAGCAAGGAGCGCAATTTAAAGGCGCATGGCTTGCTTGTCCAGTTTATCTACAATAATAGTGATAAAATTTCTAAAGTTTTAAATTTGGTCGCCGATAAGCTGTGACTAGGGTAAATCCATGGAGGCTTTATGAACGAACTTAATGGCTTGGGTAAAACACCCGTGCAGCAATATGCCGAGCGCTTATTGCAACAGTCTGCGCCGGCGATCGAGAAAAGGAATAATCTCGCCGACGACAAGGCAAGCCTAAATCAACAAGGCGCTGTAGCCAGCCATGTATTGTTGAGTTCAATAGAAAAACACACTTTGTCGATGGCCACTGGCGGCGTTAGCTTACCTAAGCCGCAGCAAGTGAGTGTGTTTGATGCCGAAGAAGTGGCGAGAAATGTACTTAACTTTGTTGCTAGCTCTTTATATAGCGCAAAGCAATCTGGGATGTCGGAAGATAAATTGGCCGAGATGATGGCTCAAGCCCGTAAAGGTGTAGATATTGGCTTTGAAGGCGCTCGAGAAGAGCTAAGTGATGCGGGGATCCTTAACGAAGAGCTCGAGAAAGGCATCGATAAAAGTTACGACTTGATTCAAGACGGCCTAGAGAAAATAGAAGAGGGTGATTACGAGATTCAATCAGCACCTATTGCCAGCCAATTAGCCATGTCTAGTTCGCAATCTGCCAGCATGCAGTTAGAAACAGCGGAAGGCGATAAGGTCACTATTAGTTACGGCTCGCAATTAGCGGCAAGTTATAGCGAAAGTGGTTCGTCCTATCAGGCATCATTTGCGTCTCAGCAGCAATTTAGCTTCTCTGTTGAAGGTGATTTAAATGAAGATGAACTGGCAGCGATAGCCGATCTAATTAAGCAAGTCGACGAAGTGGGTCAGCAGTTCTTCTCTGGCGACTTAGATAAAGCCTTTGATCAAGCGCTAACGATTGGCTTTGATGAGCAGCAGCTAGTGGGCTTTGCGGTCAATTTTCAGCAGCAACAAAGTGTCGCGGTGAGCCAAGCTTATCAGCAGGCCGATGACAAAGCGGCTGGTGGATCCGATTTAGTGCCCGATCTCAGCCAGTTCTTAAGTTCTTGGCAAGATATTCAAGCTAAAGTGAGCGCGTTGTTTGCTCAGCCTGAGTCTACAACAGAAACCTTACTTGCTGGTATTTTACCGGTGTCTAGCCCAAGTGAAGAGAATGACAAGCAAGCTGATATAGAACGCTTTAAAGGTTTCGCCGACAGAATGGCTGAGGCCTTGGCTATGTTTAATAACACTTCGCCTAATCAAGCGAACGAAAACGCCAATATTAGTTAATTTCATGTAGAGAAAAAGCCAGCCATTTTGTGCTATTAATCACATTAATGCTGGCTTATAATCTCGCCCGCTGTGGTGCTTAAGTAAGCGAAACTTAGGCTTAATAGGGAATCTGGTGAAACTCCAGAACTGACGCGCAGCGGTAAAGAGGAACGAAAGCTCAAGGATTGGCCCTTTCCAAGGATCACCAGACACTGCTTGTTTAGCCAAGCGGGAAGTCGTAGCCGTAGTACATGTAACCTGCCTCTAAGTCCGAATACCTGCCACATCGCACATGCTTACAATAGCAAAGTACTACGCGACGATTAGGATACATCGATGAAGAAGTTGATATTACTGGCTGCTGTTACGCCAGCTTTTGGTTATGCCCAAGAAACCCCTCAAGAGCCTGCTCAAGAACAACAAGCCACCATGGTAGTTACCGCTAACCGTATGGAGCAAACTGCGGCTAGCGTTATTGCCCCCCTCACAGTGGTAACTCGCAGTGAAATAGAAAGCAGTGGCGCCCAAGACATTGTGGATGTACTCAGCCAGCAAGTAGGTATTAGTGTTAGCCGTAATGGTGGTAAAGGCCATAGTGAAAGCGTATTTATTCGTGGTTCGGGTTCTTCGCAATCGTTGTACCTTATTGATGGCGTGCGAATTAACACCGCAACTTTAGGTGGTGCTCAGTTAGGCTTGCTGCCTCTTGAGTTTGTCGAACGAATTGAAATTTTGCGCGGAGCACGCGCGTCTGTTTATGGTGCTGACGCAGTAGGTGGTGTTATTAATATTATTACGCGTCCAGAGTTTGGCAGCGAGTACCATGGGCTTAAAGTTGCGGTTGGAACAGAGGCCACCGCTAAAATTGCTGGCCGCGCGAGTGGTTTGATTGGCAGCTCAACCCAATATAATGTGGTGCTGAGCGCTGATAAAAGTGACGGCTACGATATTCGCCCGCAAGACACATTAGACGAAGACTATGGTTATAGTACTTTTGGTGGATTGTTTAGCATTGACCATCAATTTAACCAAGCTTGGCGTGGTCGTGTTTATGCCATCCATAACGACGGTGAGTCTGAATTTATTCAAGGTGTAAAGTACCTCAACAAGCATCAGCAAAGTGTATATGGAGTTAGCGCTAATTACGCTGCTAACCAATGGTCTAGCGAACTGGGCTTAAGTTACCATCAAGATAAGTCTGACAGCGCTGAAGCAAGCAATTTCGTTAACCCTAACCGCTATGCAACCGAGCGTAAAGCCGCTAACTGGCTGTTAGGTTATAAACTAGATGAACAGTGGTTATTGCAAGGTGGTCTTGATTACCAAAATGATGACATTTCTGGTTCTAAGAGTGCTTATAAGCAAGAAAGCCGCGACAACAAAGCCGCGCATATTGGTGCTCGAGCAGACTACTTAGTGCATATCTTAGAAGCTAGCGTTCGTTATGATGACAATGAGCACTATGGTGACCATACCACCTATAACTTAGGATGGGCATGGCAGCTTCAATCTGATCTGCGTTTTAACGCCTTACATGGCACTGCGTTTAGAGCGCCTACTTTTAACGACCTTTATTACCCAGGCAGCGAAAATCCGAATATTAAAGCCGAAACCTCTACTAATACTGAGTTTGGTTTTGCTTTAGATTTATTGCGTAGCCAGTGGCAATTTAATGTGTTCCGTAACGATGTAGAAAATCTCATTGCTTGGGGCTGTGTAGCTCGTTGTGATAATGACTACAGTGGCCCATCAGATACTTGGCCCTTATGGACACCTGACAATGTTAGTGATGCGCGTATTCAAGGTATCGAAATTCAAGGTGACTTTTCTACTGCTTGGGTAAACCATAGAGTGATTGTTGAATACCTTGATCCAAAAGACCGCAGTACCAATAAAAACCTTATTCGTCGCTCTGAAGAGCAAGTGAAGTATAAAGCAGATGTTTATTGGTCTGACTTACAAGTGGTTGTCGACTTCCTATGGAGTGGTGAGTCTTATGAAGATGCGGCTAACACCAAAACCTTAGGTAGCTACTCGGTATGGGACCTTAGCGCTAACTACCAATTCCAAAATGGGCTGCGTTTAGATGCCAAACTACGTAACTTATTCGACCAAATGTATTCTACAGCACAAAACTATCAAGCCCCTGGCCGAACGGTAGAAGTGGGTGCGAGTTACAAATTTTAAGCTAAACGCTTAACAATGGCCGTCAGCCCTAGCATTGGTTACACTAGGGCTGATTTCTATTGAGGCTTATTGGTACAACAATGCATGTTCTTGTTTTTGATTCTGGTGTCGGCGGGCTGTCTATTCTCGAAGAGCTTCAGCAACTTAATCCTGAACTGCAATATAGCTATCTATTCGATAATCTCTATTTCCCCTATGGTGAGTTAGCCGACAATCAACTCGTGGAGCGAGTCTTGAGCTTGCTAAAGTTAGCTGTTCATCAACTTAAACCCGATATCATCGTCGTTGCCTGTAATTCCGCTAGTACTTTATCTCTTCCTTATTTACGAGAAACATTAACTATTCCGGTGGTGGGTGTTGTGCCTGCGATTAAGTCAGCGGCTAAGCTAAGCCAAACTAAGCACTTTGGCTTATTGGCCACGCCGGGAACGGTAGAGCGGAGCTATACCGCGCAATTGATTAATGACTTTGCCGCAGATTGCCAAGTCGAATTAGTAGGGTCTACATCATTGGTGCAGTTAGCTGAGCAAAAACTGGCAGGCGAACAAATTACACTAGAGGCTGTTAAAGCCGTTGTAGAGCCGTGGCTATCGTTCAAGACATTAGATTGCGTTGTGCTGGGTTGTACTCATTTCCCGCTACTAAAAGAAGAGCTACAACAGGTATTAGGAGAGAAAGTTAAACTTGTCGATTCTGGCCCAGCTATAGCCAAGCGAGTACAAAGCCTACTTATAGATGCTAGTAAACCGAATTTAATGCAAAAAAAAGCGGAAACCCGTGCATATTGCACTGAGCATTCCGCTAATTCTGATTTACTTAAGCAACTACAGCACTATGGTCTACATAGCTTGCAGCTATTAACTTAAGCCTCTTTACGTTCGTTTGCTTCACGTACCTTCAAGGTGCGTTGCTGAAACTCTTGCTCGTTTAATGCTTCTACAGCTTTGGGTGCGTCTTCAGCTGCCATTTCAACAAAACCAAACCCACGGCGTTTGCCGGTTTGCTTGTCTTTTAATAAGCGAACGGAAACAACTTGCCCGTAGTCAGAAAACAACTTACGAATCGCCGACTCGTTAGCACGGTACGGCAAGTTACCTACGTATAGTGTTTGGGTATCAATAGCGTCAGCTGAATCGCTAGCAGATGAATCTGAATTCGACTCTTCGCTAGAGGCTGAACCCGAGCTTAATAATACGATGGCGCCACCTACTATTACTGCAACAGACAGATAGATAGGCTCAAGAGATGCTACAGCGCCAGCGACAAAGTATGCAGCTATAGCTACTGCTACTAAAATGACAATGGATAAACTGGAATTTTTCATAATAAATTCAATGCTCAATGTATTCGGAATAATGGAAAGCAACTTTTTTAACAAAATTGCGACATCATGTTAGCCAGCTTTTTATCGATAAGCTAGAAAATGTACAATTTCTCTTTCAGAAATTTGCTAAAAGACACAATTACTTTTAATTCATAGGTTTGATGGGGCTCAAAACGTCATTTTTGTGGATAAGTTTGTGGGTAAGGTGTGGCTTAGTTGGGGGCTGTTTAGGAACCTCAATTTTATTACGATTTTCTTCAAAAAACGCTTGCGCCGCCAGCGCGGATCCCTATAATGCGACTCCACTGACACGGCAAGCGGCGCTGCAAAGCGATGTAGAAACGAGGTCAGGGTTGG
>NZ_JAUORQ010000013.1:0-131015 GCF_030548085.1 Agarivorans sp. 2_MG-2023 | reverse complement strand
CGAAGCGAGGTGCGCATTCTACGCTTTCCTCTGTGGCTGTCAACCGCTTTTTAATATTAATTAAGAAGAAGTTTTTGCGCCGTTAATAAAGCCTCAGGCCTTACCAACCCTGACATCGTTTCAACGTGCTTTGCAGCGCCGCTTGCCGTGTCAGTGGAGTCGCATTATAGGGATCCGCGATTTTGGTGCAAGCGTTTTTTTGCCAAAAATGCGCTTTACCGCACCGTTTGCTCACATTCTAAACAAAACCGCCATTTTTGACTAAAAATACAACAAAAGTAAGTTTAAAAAGAGAGTTTGCGCAAACCAAAAGAGATAAACGGTATGGAAAACGCATCATTTAGCTAATGAGCTAACCCTGCTGTTGAATATACACTGCAGCATCTTGTAGAGAAGCAACTTTGGCTATGGCTAGCTTTGCTTCTTGTTCTGATATTGGATACTGACCTTCAACCAATAATCGATTAGGTACACCAGCATTTTTAGCCGCAAGAAGATCAGATGCTTTGTCACCTACTAACCAAGATTTAGATAAGTCGATATTTAGTTCAGCGGCCGCTTCTAGCAACATACCTGGTTGTGGTTTTCTACAATCGCAATCTTGACGGTAAGTTTCGTCACCATATTTACTATGATGTGGGCAAAAATAGATACCATCTAGATCTACGCCGCGATCTGCTAATGACCAATCCATCCATTCAGTCAAACTAACAAATTGCTCTTCGCTAAAATAGCCTCGAGCAATACCCGCTTGATTGGTGACTACCACTAAAAGCCAACCAGCTTTCTTTAGTTGTTGCATTGCTTCTATAGCGCCGTCGATAAACTCAAAGTCGTCGACCTTAGAAACATAACCACGATCGTGGTTAATTACACCATCACGGTCGAGAAAAATAGCGGGCTGCTTCATTACATAGTTCTACTGTTAATTATCTAAGCGCCAATTCTACAATACAAAACGTTGGATTTGTTGTTTCAATTGAATCGACTTTTCTTCTAAGGCTTTAGCATCATTCACACTTGACTGAGCTTCGCTAACCGAATCTTGAGCAATCAAGGCAATAGTTTCTAACGTAGAGGCAACATCTGTTGCTACTGCAGATTGCTCTTCAGTGGCTGCGGCAATTGCAGTCACCATTTCAGTTACCCCCTGAGTAGTGCCAATGACTTGTTGTAAAGCATCTCCAGCTTTATTCACCACCTCTCTACCACTAGATACCAGTTCGGTACTTTGGCTCATACTTTGGTTTGCGGCTTCTGTGAGGCTGCGAATTTGATTAATGATACGTGCAATTTCTTCTGTAGATTCACTGGTTCTGCTAGCTAGGCTTCTCACTTCGTCGGCCACCACTGCAAAACCCCGCCCTTGCTCACCAGCACGAGCCGCTTCAATTGCAGCGTTTAAAGCGAGAAGGTTAGTTTGCTCAGCGATACCAGCAATAACATCGGTAATTTTCTCAACCTCTGCCCCCGCTAGATTTAATTTGGCAATATGCTGATTGCTGTCCCCTACTGAACCTTCAATTTTTTTCATAATGGAAATGGTGTCAGTCACTACGCCACCACCCGTCTCGGCTACCTCTCCACATTCTCTAGCGTGGTCAGCTGCTTGCGAAGTATTTTGCGCAATTTCTCGAGCGGCAACCGACATTTCTTCAATCGCGGTGGCTGCAGAGTCTACTTTTGAGCGTTGCTCATCTAGCGCTGCACCAATGCCGCTGCTTTTATCAAATACTTGAACACTGCTTTGGCTAACATCTGCCGCCGTTTGATTAACCTCGGCGATGAGCCCCTTTAACTGCTCCGCCATAGCGTTAACTGAGGTGGTCAATAATCCTACTTCGTCTTTATTTGTTACCTTTAAGGGTGGGTTAGACAGATTACCATTAGCAATTTCTACGGCTCTCTGATTAACCAAGCCCAAGCTTGTTTTAATCTGCTGCGTTAACCATAAAACCACTATGCCACCGAGCAAAGCCGCGATAGCGGCGCCAGCAAACACTACAAATACGATTTGTTTACCAAGAGTTTCCAATTGCGATTGGTGGCTTTCTAACTGTTGCAGCTGTTGTTGATTCCAACTATCTAGCTGAACCTGAATATCCTCCACCAGCGGGATAACATCATTTGCCATTCTATAGTTAGCGATATTCCAATCCTCGGCTGCGCGAATCACAAACAATTCATCTACCAAGGGGACGAATATATCAACCAACTCTACAAATTGTTGCCAAAGCCTGGCTTGCTCTTCTGTAAACAAACTGCTGGCAGCTTCTACATCTGCCACCCGTTGCTTGTGTCTGGCAAAGTATTCTTGGTATTTTTCCTGCTCGTAGCTATCCCCGGTAATAATAAAGCTTCTTAAACTAGTTAAAGCATTAGCCAGTTCATTACGTGCTTCGCTCATATCAGCCAACAGACGAACTCGTTTTTTAGGGCTGTAAAGACCTGACTGTGATACCTCTTCGGTAACAGCGCTAGACACTTGGTTCATCGCTTCTTCTGCTAAGGGCGCTATATCAAATAACAACAGAGCATGCGCAGGTAAGTTGTCTTCACTATTTGAAATCTTAATTATTTGTTGCTGTAACGCTTTGAGTTGCTCAAAACTCGCGGTTGCTTGTTCAGGCACACCTGCAGTGGTTAAAGCTTGAAGGTGCTCTAGGCTAGCCGCAATATTTTGCCATGATTGCTCAAACAGCTGTTGAAACTGCTCGGCACGTTGTTTGTCGGCTCCATGAATAAGATAACCACGCAACGAACTAACGGTTAACTGCAACTGGCTTTCAATTTCTTTGCTTTGGGCAACAACAGGAACACTAACTTCAACTATTTGCCGCTCCTTTTGAGTAATACTGCCTAATTGAACAAATACGATGAAAGCAGAAATAACCATTAGTACAGCCATAAAGCCAAATGCTGATAATAGTTTATTGGAAATAGACACTGACGAAGCTCCCTTTATTGAAATGAAGATGCTGAAGATAAGCCAAAATCTTGGAGGCGTTATCCAGCGATTGGGTTTACATCCGGTAAACCCAAATAGATATCACTTAGAATATAAGCGCATATGCTGTTCTATTTCCAGCATAGTTTCTTGAAGGTTAGCCTCTAAAGCAGCAGCAAGTCCTAATATTTCCTGTGTTATCGGTTTAATTTTCAGCCCTTCTTCAAGTTGAAAACACAAGTGCTGCAAACGACTGGCACCAAAATAGCTGCTACTTGATTTTAAACCATGGGCTAGGCGAATGGCTTCTTGATAGCGCTCTGCATTTATCGCTTGGGTCAATTCAACAATCATGGCTTCAGCACCTTTTTTGTACTCATGTAGCAATGACTCAAACTCTTCTCCCATGCTTGAGCTTAAGTTATCTAGATCAGCCGCAGTGATGTATTGGTAGTCTTTTGGGGCAGGCATTTGATGGCTAGATAATTTGCGCCCTCGCTCGTTACGCGCGCTCAACCATTTACGCAGGCAAACATATAAGCCAACGCGGTCAAAAGGTTTAGTGACAAAATCATCCATGCCTGCGTCAAAACAAGCTTGCTTAGCTTCAACACTAACACTGGCTGTTAATGCAACAATAGGAATACGCTGCGCGTGGTTTTCTAACTCGCGGATCACTGTAGTGGCTTCATAACCGTCCATATCTGGCATCAAGCAGTCCATGAGAATCAGCGACAGCTTAGAGCCCCAACGCTTGAATAAGTCTATCGCTTCATGGCCGTCTCTGGCGATCATCACCTTCAAACCAAAACTATTCAGCATATGACTTGCTACGCGTTGATTTACCAGAGTGTCTTCCACTAGAAGTACATGACCACTTAAGCGACTAAGTTCGATGTGTTCTCGCTCCTCTTTAGTCCCAACACTCAACACATCATCTTCTACACTTTGCATGGGTAAACTAACGCGAAACTCAGATCCCACACCTAAGCCAGATTGCACACTAATGTCACCGTTCATTAATGACACAATACGATGACAAATAGCCAAGCCTAATCCAGTACCACCGTAACGACGAGTGGTTGAATTATCAGCTTGAGCAAAGGGAGTAAACAAATCAGCAATGGCTTCTTCGGCTATGCCAATACCGCTGTCGGTAACTCTTAGAACAACTGTCTCTTCAATGCTGGCATCAGGATAATACTCTACGCTTAAGTTTACGGTTCCAACCTCAGTAAATTTAATGGCGTTGCTAACAAGGTTTATGAAGATCTGCTGCACTCGCCCCTGATCTCCAATAAACACCGCAGGCAAGTGTTCAGGGTAATCTAACTGCAGTTTTATATGCTTAGACTTCGCTTGAGGTGAAAAAAGCTTAACCACCTCTAACAACGTGAGTTTTAAGTTGAAGGCGTCTAAACGCAGCTCCATTTTACCGGCTTCAACTTTAGAAAAGTCCAGTACATCATTCACTATCACCAGTAAGGCTTTACCTGATAAACGAATAGTATTGAGATGTTCGGTTTGTTCAGCACTCAGTGAAGAAGCACTCAGTAACTGCGCCATACCTATAATGCCATTTAGGGGAGTACGGATTTCGTGGCTCATCATGGCTAAAAAATCACTTTTTGCCAACGAGGCAGCTTCTGCTTCTTTTTGCGCTAAAGATAGTTGCTTTTGACTTTTCTGATGCTGAGCAATTTCATTGTTTAGCTGATCGGTGCGAGCGTCTACTTTTTCTGTCATTTGACCAATTGCTTTAGCTAACACGCCCACTTCGTCGTGAGATTTTTCTGGCAAGGTAACTCTAATATTACGCTCACCGAATAATAAGGTCGCATTAGTAATATAACGCAGCGGCGATACAATGGTGTGCGCAAAAAACCACCCGACCAACACCATTAAACCCGTCACTACTGTTGCCGCTAGCAACGCTTGTTTAGCCGCCATTTGTGATGCAGCAATAGTATCTTGGTAATTAGCTATTTGGACTAAATCCAAATATTCCTTTTTATTATTAGCGAAATAAGAAAGCCGCTGAATACTGAGTATATAGGAGCCAAAGGTTATCACTTGATTGGCAACATCTTTAACGGGGGAGTCGATTAACTCTTTCAAACGTTGGTATTCAGACGCCTGAAACCTGCCACTGTCGTTTTTATTCAGCTTACTTCGCCACAGCCTTTCACCATTTACATCAAACACCAATAGCGGACCACCACTATGTTGATTGGCTTCACCAAGCAATCCATAAGCAGAGTTACGTTGAGAGGATTTGAACAGTTCGTCTAGTTGATATTGAAATAACCAAATCGCAGCCACTTCACCAGAATGGTGCTGCACACCATGCGCTAAATACCAAAATCCTTGGTTAGCTTGGCGAATGGTTTGAGCGTGGGCTACATTAGGTGCTAGCTCTGCCTTTTTTAGTAAGGTTTTAGGTAAGGTTTGACCATATTGTTTACCCACTGACAAATAATCAATTTGTTGTCCCTGAGCAACGACCACTAAATGTACTGCAACGAGAGCTTTTTCACGCTTTAGTTCGTGGCGAATATCATTTTCTATTCGCGACTTCCAAAAAGCCGGTTCGATATTTAAAAACTGCCCGTCAACATACTGCTGTTGAATAAAGCCACTAAGCAACGCTGGCTCAGCAAAATGTTGAATTTCTTCATAGGCGTGGTCTATCTCACGGTCTAAACGTTCGACTTGAATAGCATTGTGCAAACTCAGCTGCTGTTTACGCTCAAGCTCTAAACTAGACACAAAAGAAAAATAGAAAATCAGATAAGTAACCAGTACTCCAGCAACCACCAAACAGCCACTGAGCAAAGTAACGTAAGTGCTAATCGAGCTTTTGGTACGTGTAAACCAAGAGTGATTCTTCCCTCTTGCCCTCTCCATTAAACGAATTAAACGATCTTCTCGTCGATGCTCTCGCTCAACATCACTCATCGGGGCTGGCGCTTTAAGCTCGATATAAATGGCAATACTCACCACTAAGTAACTTAAGAGTTTAATGAGGGCCAAACAGAATACCGCTAAGCTGTTAGCACCAAGTTCTGGCGAAACAGGCCAAAAATACAAAATAAATTGAATGCAAACACAGGCAAAAACACCACACTCTAAAGTGCAATGTAACCACCGACCTCGCCAACCAAAATAGGCGATTGCTACGGCAAAAATAACCGTAACAAGCAGTTCAAGTACCGAACGTAAATGATCTAAGGTAACTTGCATGAAAGGTAGCGAAACAACATAGAGAAAAGCCACACTGAGCACAGCAAAAATAATGCTACCAATGGCCAATACCGAAATGCTCATTTTGCCGCCATTAGCTAAACGTTCATAACGACTCAGCAATATTCCGCATATCAAGAGTACCGCCGCTAAAAAACCGCGTGTGATTAACCCAGCCCATACTGCAACGATGTTAGAAGAATGAGGTAATGGCGATAAAAAGGATTGGTGGTGAAGCACGAAATAACACAGTTCTAAACCCGTGACGGAGAAGAAAGCAGCACCAAATACCAACATGGTATAGCTGTATTTTTTTCGATAAAATCTGCGACACATAAAGCCAACAGATAAAGGCAAAATAATACTGAATACGGCCACAAGCAACGAGGCCAACGGCGGTACAGTAGCGTCAACGCTTTGCCCCCAAAAGGCTAACGCCACCACCACAACAAGTGAAAAAAGCAAGCCTACGCTATGACGCCAAGCCAGATCGAGAGATTGGAACATGCTGAAACAAGGTTTAAACATTACCCTATCCTTGGTAAACCATCCTTACAGGATTATTTTCGCTATTCAGCATGAAACTAGAAACAGCAAGCGAAAGTAAGTGATGTTATAATAAACCCTGTATTATCAATAAGTATATGTCAATTGTACCAGCCAATGACCAGCTTCAAGTATTTTATCAATAGGATAGTTATGCGCTTCATTTTAACAGCAGCATTAAGCCTTAGCATTTTAGGGTGCAGTGGCAGTTACTCATTCAATACCAACGTAGATAAAGAGAACTTCGAGAACTACGTACCCGCGGCCGACGTTACAGTGTATCAAGCAGAGGATATTGACCCACTGAATGCTGAATATATAGGTATTGTAGAGGGGGTAAGCTGCCAAGAAAAAACCAACCAAGCGCCACCTCAAGAAGTGGATGCCCGTAATGACTTACGTGCTCAAGCGGCTAGTGTTGGTGCAAACGCGGTAACGGTACAGCAATGCTACCCCATTAAAGATCCCGCTGCGTGTATCGCCATGATGAGCTGTTTTGGTAAGGCCTACAAAATTTAAGCTTATGACCTTAACCATAGAACCTTTGGGACATATTCATTCCCCTTACCAAGAAAAATTCTCGGTGCCTAGACAAGCCAATTTAGTCACCGCAACAAGCAGTAAATTAGTCTTGTGTGAACCATTTAACGATCTAGACATGTTGGCTGAAATAGAACAGTTCAGCCACTTATGGTTAATGTTCGCTTTTCATCAAAATATAGCGTCAGGCTGGAAAGCGAAAGTGCGCCCTCCCCGCTTAGGCGGTAACAAAAAAGTGGGTGTACTCGCCTCTCGCTCTAGTTTTAGACCTAACCATTTAGGCTTGTCCTTAATGGAACTGAGCCACGTAGAGCGTGATACGAAAAGCCCTACTCTGCACTTTAGAGGTGGAGACTTAGTTAACGGCACACCTATTTACGATGTTAAACCCTACTTACCTTACTCAGACAGTAAACCCGATGCATTGGCAGGTTATGCTCAGCAAGCACCATCAGTTTTATTACCAGTGAGCTTTTCTCCTCAGGCCAACCAACAATCTCAAGCCTTGGCACTGAGCGATCAGCAATACTTGGTGATTGAGCAAGTCTTAGCCCAAGACCCTCGGCCTGCTTACAAACAACATAAAGCAGATGATAAAGAATATGGCGTGGCTTTGTTTGATTTAAATATTCGCTGGAAAGTAAACATTAACCCGCAGGGGCAACAATACATCACAGTGATGTCGGTGAGTTATGCCACTTAGCCCTGCAGATTACCAGCAACAGCACAAACAACGCTTGGCTTGGATGCCGTGGTTATACTACCGCTTAAAAGATAAACAACTTGAATGGGCGAAGCCCTGGCAGCAAGCAATTCAACAACACATACAAGCTGTTGAAACGGTCACCTTGGCCGAGCACTGCTTTATCGCGCCCGATGCGCAGTTATTTGCTGAGCCAGGTCGCTTAATCGATATTGCAGCAAACTCGTTTGTGGCCGCTCAGTGCTTTTTGCATGGGCCTTTATCTATTGGCGAACACGTAGCTATTAACCACGGATGCTCCATTGATGGCGGTCAAAAGGGTGTCAGCATTGGCAAAAACTCTAGAATAGCGAATGGAGTGAAGATTTATGCCTTTAATCATGGCATGCACCCCGACCAACCTATATGGCAACAAAACAGTCAGTCACAAGGTATAAACATTGGTGAAGATGTGTGGATTGGCGCAAATGTTTGTATCACAGACGGCGTGAATATTAGCAACCACGCAGTGGTGGGAATGGGGTCAGTGGTGACTAAAAATGTACCAGAATGGGCCATCGTTGCAGGTAACCCTGCAAAAATCATTGGCGACCGTCGTGACAAGGCCTGACAGAGCGAAATTTGCCTGTTACAATCGCCGGAATTTAATAGCAAAAATGATAGGATAGATATGCGTTCTAGCAAATATCTTCTGGCAACTCAGAAAGAAACGCCAAGCGATGCCGAGGTTGTCTCTCACCAGCTAATGCTGCGTGCCGGCATGATCAGAAAATTAGCCTCTGGATTATATACTTGGCTACCCAATGGGGTGAGAGTTCTGCATAAAGTAGAACAAGTTGTAAGAGAAGAAATGAACGCCTGTGGCTCTATCGAAATCCACATGCCTACTGTTCAACCTTCAGACTTGTGGCAAGAAACAGGTCGCTGGGACAAATTTGGCCCAGAGCTGTTGCGCTTTCAAGATCGTCATTCGCGCGACTTTGTACTAGGCCCTACCCACGAAGAAGTTGTTACAGAATTAGTGCGTAAAGAAGTTAACAGCTACAAACAGCTACCACTTAACCTTTACCAAATTCAAACCAAGTTCCGTGATGAAGTTCGCCCACGCTTTGGTGTAATGCGCTCACGAGAATTTTTGATGAAAGACGCATACTCTTTCCACTTATCCCCAGAGTGTTTACAGAAAACCTACGATGAAATGTATGCAGGTTATTGCCGTATCTTTGAACGTCTAGGTTTAGAGTACCGCCCTGTACTGGCTGATACCGGTAGCATCGGTGGCAGTGTATCGCATGAGTTCCACGTATTAGCAGAATCAGGTGAAGACGCCATTGTATTCTCTGATGGTAGCGATTACGCGGCAAACATCGAAAAAGCAGAGACCCTAGCACCAGCAGGCGAACGCCCAGCGCCAAGCCAAGAGATGCAAGAAGTTGCAACACCAAATGCTAAAACCATTGCTGAACTGATTGAGCAATTTGAACTAAAAATTGAACAAACAGTTAAAACGCTGATTGTTAAAGCCACCGAAGAATCTGAGCATCAGCTTATTGCCTTGATCATTCGTGGTGACCACGAACTAAACGACATTAAAGCAGAGAAGTTAGCCGATGTAGCCTCTCCGTTAGAGTTCGCTATCGAAGAAGAAATACGAGCAGCAGTAGGTGCCGGACCGGGGTCTTTAGGCCCAGTTAATTTGCCAATGCCTGTTGTTGTAGACTACGCAGCTGCGCATTGTAGTGATTTTGGCGCTGGTGCTAACGTTGATGATAAACACTTCTTTGGCATTAACTGGGAGCGTGATGTAGCGCTAGGCCAAGTTGCAGACTTACGTAATGTAGTTGAAGGCGACCCAAGCCCTTGCGGTTCAGGTACCTTGGCGATAAAACGCGGCATTGAAGTCGGTCACATCTTCCAATTAGGCGAAGCTTATGCGGAATCAATGAATGCAGCGGTACTGAATGAGCAGGGTAAAAATCAAACCCTAACCATGGGCTGTTACGGTGTTGGCGTATCTCGAATTGTGGCTGCTGCTATAGAGCAGAACAATGACAAATACGGAATCACTTGGCCTGACAGTATTGCACCGTTCAAGCTGGCGATTGTGCCAATGAATATGCATAAGTCTCATCGCGTGCAGGAAGTAGCCAACAAGCTCTATGAAGAAGCCAAAGAACGTGGCATCGATGTATTGTTTGATGACCGTAAAGAACGTCCTGGAGTAATGTTTGCAGACATCGAGCTAATTGGTATTCCTCACGTTATCGTGATTGGTGACCGCAGCTTAGACAAAGGCGTGATCGAATACAAAAACCGCCGTAGCGGCGAGAAAATAGAAGTAGCAATTGAAGACATCTTCAATCAATTCTAAGTTTATACTTGCGTCAACTAAAAGCTGGCTTTAGCCAGCTTTTTTGTTTCTGGTGTGTGATGATTCTGACAAGCGGCCAAATAACGCTGTGCTAACATATAATTATGAATCAAAAGCCTAGAGCAAAATCCAAACAAAAAGTCGCGCTTGTTCTCACAGGTGGTGGCGCACGGGCTGCTTATCAAGTTGGCGTGTTAAAAGCCATTGCCGAACAATACCCTCGCAATCATGCTAGCCCTTTCTCTGTTATATGTGGCACTTCTGCTGGGGCAATCAATGCGACTGCGCTGGCGGTATACGCTTCTTGCTTTCGCCTTGGGGTGAAAAAGCTCGAATATATTTGGCGTAACTTCCAATGTAAGCAAGTTTTTAGAACCGACGGGCTAGCTATTGCTAAACAACTATCTTCAATGCTGTGTAAAAGCCTACATGCTGATTACAGTAAACGAAACGGTTTCTCATTACTCAACAATGAGCCATTGCAAGAGCTGTTAAATAACTACCTAAACTATAAGCGCATTGACCAAAACATTGCCCGTAATTACTTAGATGCTTTATCGGTCACGGCTTCTAACTACCAAGATGGCCAGTCTTTATCTTTCTTTCAAGCTGCTCAGCAACAGCAAGACTGGCAACGAGCCCGGCGTCACGGCAAAAAAACGCAGATCCATACCACCCATTTAATGGCATCCACAGCTATTCCTCTCATTTTCCCTGCTGCCAAAGTAGGTCAAGATTATTATGGTGATGGGTCAATTCACCAGCTTTGCCCACTTAGCCCGGCAATTCATTTAGGTGCAGACAAAATACTGGCGATTCACTTGGAACAGCCAAGAAAGCCAGCGTGCGCAATAGACTGCCCGCCACCCAATAGTGCGGCTATTGCTGGTCATCTATTGGATTCTATTTTTTCTGATACGCTTAATTCAGACTTGGAACGCTTGCAACGAATTAACCGCACCATTGAGCTGCTCAACGCAGAACAACAACAGCAGCTAGATCTCAGACCTGTCACCTCTTTAAGTATTAAACCTAAGATAGATTTTGAGCAAATCGCCCACGACCACTACTCACACCTTCCGCTTAGCGTTCGCTTAATGCTAGCCACGCTTGGTATTAAAAAAGATAAACCTTCGGCAATTACTAGCTTTTTAATGTTCGAGCAGGCTTACACTAACTATCTGATAAGAGAGGGCTATCAGGATACGCTTAAGCAAATTGACAAAATTTTGGCTTTTTTAGAAAACTAGCTGGCCTAGTATTTGCTTTACTCTCATGCAGTGGTGTTTTTTGACACCTCGTTGGATGTTTAAACAAAGAGTAAAGTAAGTATGGATTCATTACAATTGGCTCAAAGTAACGTGGTAAGCCCTAGAAAAATATCACATTTTTCTAGTACAGTTCAGCTTAACCCGGCACAAAAACTCAATATCATTGAGTCTTTGCAGGACAGCTTGCAGCTCGACGAGCTACTGCAAAACTTTGCCGCAGTGGCAACCAACTATGTAGAGTTTTCCGCTATCCGCTTAGTCAGCGATGCTATTCAAACAGAAGTGAATTTGTTTGAAGGACAACGCTACTACCGCAGCTTTAGTTTAAATCACAACAATCAACCCTTAGCGATTGCGACATTTACTCGTGATACCCCCTTTCAACGCAGTGAAATTGAACAACTGCGTCAGTTAAGCCAGATCTTACAAGCCCCCCTTAAACATGCACTACAAATTGCACGCTTACAGGAACGAGTGCGTAACGACTACTTAACAGGAATTGGTAACCGAGCCCATTTTGATGAATCCTTACACACCTCAATAGAACAGCAAACTCGCCAAAACAGAGAACAAGGTGGCTTGGTATTAATGCTGTTGGATTTGAATAAGTTTAAGCAAGTAAACGATACCCTAGGCCACCCTGTTGGTGACCAAGTACTGATCAATTTTGCCGAAGTGCTAAAAACCGTTATTCGTAGCGGCGACCAAGCATTTAGGATTGGCGGTGATGAATTTGCCATGTTGTTACGACCAGCCACAGAGCAATCAGCCAAGAAAGTGATTAATCGCTTACATGCCAAACTAGAAGAGTCGCCACAACTAGCGCAATACGATGTATCTGCCAGTGTAGGTGTGAGTGAATGGGCACCGGGTTGTAACAGCGAGCGGCTCATTCAACTCGCCGATGAACAACTCTACGCTAACAAGCCGACTGCCAGTTAAGTGTAATGCCCTGATTATTAGTGCAACTGAACTGGCGATGGGTGTACAAATTGCCAATCGCCACTAAATCATCATTATAGAAAACAAAGGGGATTCTATTACGCAGCCAAGGTGCTAACCCGGCTTCTTGCAACAGCTTTTTAATACTGCGATTCCCATTACGCTCTAAGGCATCAAAGCTACCCTGCTCTACCTGTTGTCTAAAACGAATAGTTACCTGCTGAATTTTGCTAGGTGGCAATAAACTGCCGCCTGCTTGCCAACTAATTTGACTATTATTCTGAAGATTGATGGCTCTTTGCGTATCCCATAACCAAGCTACGGTGGACTCCGTTTCAACGAGTGTTTTAGAGTTCACCAAATACAGTTTATTTTTAAACCTACGCAGCTGCCCTTCAGAAAATGTAATCGCGACTTTAGCGTCGTCCTTAGCCTCGATTTGTTGCATAATTTGCGCTAACTGGCTTTGACTTGGATAGCCCCAATCTAGCTGCTTAAACCAAAAGCGAATTAAATTCTTTTGTCTCGCTTGTGAAAGTATTGTTAGTGACGCAATCACCAAAGCATGGTCGCTAACACAGTTCTGGTAATCCAACTCGGCCAGCTCATCAAGTAAACTCACGGCTTCTTGTAAGTGCTGAACGCTTCTTTGCGCTGTATGTAGCCACTGTGGCCAGCGTTTATTTAATGATGGTAGCACTTGATGGCGAACAAAGTTACGATCAAACTCTAAGCTCTGATTACTGGGGTCCTCTATCCAAGTTAGGCTCTGTTGTTTAGCGTAGGTTTCTAGCTCTACCCTGCTGCACGTTAATAGTGGCCTAAGCAGTACACCTTTGGCAAAACTGCGGCATGGCGGCATAGCTGCTAAGCCTTGTAATCCACTGCCTCTTTTTAATGCCAAGGTAAAAGTTTCAAACTGATCATCAGCATGGTGACCCGTAAGCAAGCAACTTTTAGCATCGATATGTTTTGCTAACGCAGCGTAGCGTTTTTCACGAGCCACTGCTTCTAAGCTCTCTCTTGGTTTCACTTCAACCGATACTTGTTCAGCAACAAACTCAACTGACAGAGCGTTCGCTTGCAGGCGGCAATGCTCTTGCCATTGCGTTGCAGAATGCTGTAAACCGTGATTAACATGCACAGCTAGCAGTTCAACATCAGCTTGCAAACGCACATATTCGGCCGCTAAATGAAGCAATACTCGAGAATCTAAGCCGCCGCTGTAAGCAACCACAATACGAGTAATAGATGTGGGAAGTTGTTTGAAGGAGTGATTAAAGAGAGATTGAATCAACAAAAAGAAACCTCATTAATAGGCATTGAGTTAAACAACTCAATGCCTTGAGACTGTGTTTAGCAGTAACCGTAAGACATTAAACGCTGGTAACGTTGCTCAAGCAAGGTATCAACATCTAATGCGCATAGTGCATCTAAGTCACTGGTTAATTTTGCTTTAAGGTTTTGTGCCATAGTTGGAATGTCTCGATGCGCGCCACCTAATGGTTCGGCAACGATATCGTTAATCAAATCCAACTCTTTCAAGCGTTCTGAAGTAATGCCCATGGCATCAGCAGCTACTGGCGCTTTATCAGCACTCTTCCACAAGATAGACGCACAACCTTCAGGAGAAATTACCGAGTAAGTACTGTATTGCAACATATTTACACGGTCGCCCACACCAATGGCTAACGCACCACCCGACCCACCTTCACCAATAACGGTACAAATGGTTGGTACCTTTAAACCGGCCATGACTAATAGGTTTTTGGCAATAGCTTCACTTTGGCCCCGTTCTTCAGCGCCTACTCCAGGGTATGCTCCAGGTGTATCGATAAACGTGATGATAGGCATTTTGAATCGCTCAGCCATTTCCATCAAACGTAGCGCTTTTCGGTAACCCTCAGGTTTTGGCATACCGAAATTACGGCGAATCTTTTCTTTGGTTTCACGGCCTTTTTGTTGGCCAATAACCATTACAGGTTTACCGTCTAAACGGGCCATACCGCCAATAATCGCTTCATCGTTTGCGTAAGCGCGGTCGCCTGCTAGTTCATCAAAATCAGTAAAGATGTGTTCGATATAATCTAACATGTAAGGACGATTTGGATGACGCGCTAGTTGCGCCACTTGCCAAGCACCTAAGTCTGAGAATATTTTTTGTGTTAAATCGTTTTGCTTTTGTTGCAAACGAGAGATTTCTTCCTGTAAATCTACATCTACGCCAGATTCTTCATTCACAATGCACAATTCTTCGATTTGTGCTTGCAGCTCAGCAATCGGCTGCTCAAACTCTAGAAAATTCGGATTCATATAATCTTTTTCTTAATTAAATTCTAGGGTGACTTGCTGTTGCCCCAATAGTTGGGTCAACGCCTCTATTAAATCTTCACTTGGCGTAATTCGCCAATCGGTGCCTAAGCTTAACATGCCGCTGGCATGATCGCCCTCATAACTTATTGTTACCGGACAGGTTCCCGCTCGGTAAGGCTCCAATACTTGGTAAAATCGCTGCCAGAACACCTCATCAAGTTGATCTCGGCACATGCTCAAACGCAGCTTTTTCATCCAACGTTCGCGGGCCATCGACAAATCCATGACTTCACGAGCTGTCATTTTAATGCCTCCGGAGAAATCATCAACGCTGACCTCTCCTTGAATCACCAACATGCGATCTTTTTCCAATAAATCTTGGTAAGTATCGTAGGCATCACTAAAGAACATAACATCTAATCGGGCACTTCTGTCATCTAACTGCAGAATGCCCATTTTAGCACCACGTTTGGTCATCATCACTCGAGTAGAGAGCACCAAGCCGGCCACTGTGGAGGTTTTCCCCCTAGCTGTTGGGCGAATATCCACCAAACGACCGGTAGTATAATGACGAAACTCTTTCACATAGCGATTAACGGGGTGGCCGGTTAAATACAGGCCTAGGGTTTCTTTCTCCCCTTCTAGCCATACTTTCTCGGTCCATTTTTCTGCGGGAAGAAATTCAGGACGAACATCATCTTCTTCAGCAATAACGCCAAATAAATCCTCTTGACCCCGTGCGGAGGCATGAGCATGCTGCGAAGCCGCCTTCATTGCAGTCGGCAAGTTAGCTATCATTGCTGCTCGGTGGGGGCCTAGTTTATCTAAAGCGCCCGCCATAATAAGCTTTTCAATCACTCGTCGATTTATTTTCTTTAAATCGAGTCGACAACAAAAATCAAACAAATCAATGAAGGGTTTGCCTTCACGCGCAGCCAAAATCGCATCTATCGGGCCTTCACCCACACCTTTAATAGCACCAATGCCGTAAACAATCTCTTCGTCGGCATTGACCGAAAACTTGAATAAGCCCGTGTTCACATCGGGCGGAACCAGTTTCAGTTTCATATTGCTACACTCGTCAACCAAGGTAACAATTTTGTCGGTGTTGTCCATATCGGCCGACATTACCGCCGCCATAAAATAGGCAGGGTAATGTGTTTTCATCCATAGTGTTTGGTAAGACACCAATGCATAGGCAGCCGAGTGAGACTTGTTGAAGCCATAGCCTGCGAACTTTTCCACCAAGTCGAAAATCTTCATGGCCAACTCGCCATCGACTCCGTTCTTGATAGAACCTTCTTCAAACACTGCTCGTTGCTTGGCCATTTCCTCGGGTTTTTTCTTACCCATGGCCCGTCGTAACATATCGGCGCCACCAAGGGTATAACCGGCAAGGACCTGAGCAATTTGCATCACTTGTTCTTGATACAAGATAATGCCGTAAGTAGGTTCTAGGATCGGCTGTAAACTGTCGTGTTGCCAAGTTTCGTCGGGATAAGACACTTCTTCTCGACCGTGCTTACGTTCGATAAAGTTATCTACCATGCCTGATTGTAAGGGTCCCGGACGGAACAATGCCACTAATGCGATCATGTCTTCGAAACAGTCGGGCTTGAGGCGTTTAATTAAGTCTTTCATACCACGAGATTCCAGCTGGAATACCGCCGTTGTTTTACAGTCTTGTAATAACCTAAAGGATTTTTGATCGGTGGTAGAGATTGCCGCTATATCTACTGGCTGCTCGCCTTTAGCCTCAAGCACAGGGTTAAGCATATCCAAAGCCCATTGAATAATGGTTAAGGTACGCAAGCCTAAGAAATCAAACTTTACCAGCCCAGCATATTCAACATCGTTTTTGTCGAACTGAGTAACAGGGTTTTTACCCTCGGCGTCACAATACAAGGGGGCGAAATCGGTAATCGTGGTTGGGGAGATAACCACCCCACCCGCGTGTTTACCCGCATTACGCGTAACCCCTTCAAGGATCCTCGCCATATCGATAAGTTCACGAACTTCGTGGTCACCGTCATATAACTCCGGTAAACGAGGTTCTGCTTCAAAGGCTTTTTCAAGAGTCATCCCGGGATCGGGTGGGATCAGCTTGGAAATTCTATCTACAAAGCCGTAGGGATGACCCATTACTCGGCCTACATCCCGAATTACCGCTTTAGCGGCCATGGTACCGAATGTAATAATTTGCGATACCGCATCGCGGCCATAGAGCTCGGCAACGTGGTCGATCACTTCGTCACGGCGATCCATACAGAAGTCGACGTCAAAATCGGGCATTGATACCCGTTCTGGGTTCAAGAAACGTTCGAACAGTAAATCGTATTCTAATGGATCTAAATCGGTAATTTTTTGTGCGTAGGCAACTAAAGATCCAGCACCTGAGCCTCGCCCTGGTCCAACCGGAATATTGTTATCCTTACTCCACTGAATAAACTCCATTACGATTAGGAAGTAACCGGGGAATCCCATTTGGTTGATTACGTCTAACTCAATCTGCAGACGCTCATCGTACTCTGGTCGTTTTGCGGCACGTACTTCAGGATCGGGAAATAGGAACTCTAAGCGTTCTTCTAAGCCGTCCCAAGACACCTTACAAAAGAACTCTTCAATGGGCAGCCCTTCTGTGGGGAAGTCTGGTAAAAAGTACTCACCCAAACGAACGGTAACATTACAGCGCTTAGCAATTTCTACAGAGTTTTGTAATGCCTCTGGTATATCGGCAAATAGCTCCAGCATTTCCTGTTCAGTACGCAAATACTGCTGGGGGCTATATTTTTTAGGGCGGCGATTATCATCGATTGCAAATCCGTCATAAATCGCCACTCGCACTTCATGAGGTTGAAACTGGTCTTCTTCTAGAAACACCACTTCATTGGTAGCCACCACCGGCAAGCCTTTATCTGCCGCTAAAGCTACCGCCATATGCAAGTAATTTTCTTCGTCAGGTCGCCCGGTACGGATTAACTCTAGGAAATAGTGGTTAGGAAAATATTGCTGATAGAAGCTTAGGCTTGCCTCTACGATATCTTGGTTGCCTTTTAGCAAGGCTTTGCCTACATCGCCCTCAACCGCTCCAGACAGAACTATAACACCCTCGGCGTGCTCACTTAACCACTGCTTTTGGATAACCGGCTTACCAAGGTGCTGTCCACCTAAATAAGCGCGAGAAATAAGCATCGTAAGGTTTTGATAACCTTGGTTGTCTTTTGCTAGCAAAGTCAGGCGGAAATAGTCATCGCCAAACTCTTCCGATTGCACATAAAAATCACAACCGACAATCGGTTTAATACCTTGGTTATGAGCTTCGCCATAAAACTTCACTAAACCACAAAAGTTAGTTTGGTCAGTTAAGGCAATTGCAGGCATATTAAGCTCTGCCGCCTTAGCGACAATCGGCTTAACTTTTTTTAGTCCATCCACCATGGAAAAATCGGAGTGAACCCGAAGGTGGATAAAAGCAGGCGTTTGAGCAATCTCAGACAAGACTACAACTCTCCTAAAACACGCTTAACAGGTTTAAAACTGCGGCGATGTTCATCAATAGGCCCGTGCTTCGCTAGCATCTCTAAATGCACAGCGGTAGGGTAACCTTTGTGTTTTGCAAATTGGTATTCCGGATGGCGAGCGTCAAGCACGTCCATCTCGTGATCTCGTGCTACTTTTGCGATAATAGAAGCAGCACTGATTTCGGCCACTAGCCCATCCCCTTTCACAACCGCCTGACACGGAATCTTTAAAGACGGCTCTCTATTGCCGTCAATCAATGCGAAATCAGGGGTAATGCTTAAGGCTTCCACTGCTCGAGTCATTGCTAACATGGTGGCATGCAAAATATTAAGCTGGTCTATCTCTAGCGGATTAGCGCGACCTAATGCCCAACAAAGTGCCTTGGCTTCAATTTCTTCAGCTAGCACTTTTCGTTTTTTTTCTGATAGTTTTTTGGAATCGTTAAGGCCGGAAATAGGTTTATTGGGGTCTAGAATGACCGCCGCTGTGACCACGTCGCCCACCAAAGGGCCCCGCCCCACTTCGTCGACACCTGCAAACAAAGAAAAACCAGAAGGATAGATAAATGGTGTCATTACTACTCCGTTGAAGGGCAAAACTTACTAGGGGAAACTAGCTATTTATAACGTCGACAACTGCTTGAGCAGCCTTATTATCAGCGTCGCAACGAATCTTTTGGTGTAACTCAGAAAACTTATCTAACAACGCGCTATTGTCAGTGCTTAACAAGCGACTCAACTCAGCAACAATATTATCAGTGGTACAGTCTTCTTGTACGTACTCTTGAACAATCATCTCGTCAGCTAACAAGTTTGGCAATGCTGCAAATTTAGCATTAACAATAAGTTTTGCGATTCGGTAAGTCAGTGGCTTAAAGCGATAGGCTACAACCATAGGTCGCTTGACTAACATAGCTTCAAGCGTTGCGGTGCCAGATGCTAGCAGTATCGCATCAGCTGCGGTCATCACTGTTCGAGCTTGACCATCAACAATCTTAATATCTAAGTCAAGAGCATGCTCTTCTATTAAAGCTTCAAACTGCTCACGGCGCCGTTGATTGACCAAGGGGGCAACCAACTGTAGTCCAGGAAACTGCTTTACTAAGCGCTTAGCAGACTCAAAAAACACCGGACTTAGTAATCCCACCTCGGCGTTACGACTGCCTGGCAAAATCGCTAATACCTTATGTTCAGGGTTCAAGCCCAATTGCTGAATAGCAGGCGCTTGAGGATTATCCATTGGAACTTGATCAGCCAAGGTATGGCCTACAAATTCACATGGCACGTCGAAGCGATCATAAAATGCTTTTTCAAAGGGCAAAAAGACTAAAATCTTGTTACAGCCTTCTTTAATTTTAAAAACACGCTTCTGTTTCCAAGCCCATACCGAAGGACTCACATAATGAACAGTTTTAATGCCTTGAGCATGTAGCTTATGCTCAACACCCAAATTAAAGTCAGGTGCATCGATACCAATAAAAACATCAGGCGGAGAATTCTGGTAATGCTGAAGTAGCTGTTTACGG
Source organism: Agarivorans sp. 2_MG-2023 (assembly GCF_030548085.1). Lineage (NCBI taxonomy): Bacteria > Pseudomonadati > Pseudomonadota > Gammaproteobacteria > Alteromonadales > Alteromonadaceae > Agarivorans > Agarivorans sp. 2_MG-2023. The sequence goes on along the minus strand of NZ_JAUORQ010000013.1, from coordinate 111,092 downwards.
ATCTTTAAGATTCTAGGCAAACGACCCAATACCTCAACCAAGCCCATTACCGATAACTCTTCCATTTCAAACAAGGCCTTACATCCTTGCTCTTGCATCAGCGGACCAGCAATTCCGGAAAAAGTCGCATCAGGATATTGTTTTTTAAGCGCAGATATAAGGCCAGCACCTAAAATATCGCCGGAGACTTCCCCGGCGACGATGGCAATATGCAAAGGAGATTGCGCCATTAGCGAACGATACCTCGACCGTTTTCTTTTAAGAAATCGGCGAATAGTTTCACTTCGGGAAATTGCTCTGCAGAGAGTTCTATTTGGCTAAGCGCTTCGTCTAAAGTATTTCCACTGCGGTACAAGGTTTTATAGGCTTGGCGAATGGCTTTGATTGCGTCTTTACTAAAACCACGGCGTAACAAACCTTCGGTATTCACAGCGACAGGCCGGGCGTAGTTTCCAACAGCCATAACATACGGTGGAACATCTTTATTTACTGCAGCGCAACCGCCAACAAAGGCATAAGAACCTACTTTGCCAAACTGGTGAATTGCTGCTTGCCCACCAAAAATAACATTGTCACCAATAGTGACGTGACCCGCAAGGGTGGCATTGTTGGCAAAAATACAACCATTACCAACAACACAATCATGAGCAACGTGCGCGTTAATCATAAATAAGCAATTGCTGCCAATTTTTGTTAAGCCCTTATCTTGAGTTGTACCACGGTGAATAGTCACGCTCTCACGTATCGTATTATTATCACCAATCTCCAGATAGGTATCTTCGCCAGCATATTTTAAATCTTGGCAATCTTCACCTACTGAAGCGAACTGAAAAATTCGATTATTATTGCCAATTTTAGAATGCCCTTTAATCACAACATGAGAGGCAATTTGGCAGTTATCGCCAATGGTAACTTCACCACGAATAATGGTGAACGCCCCTACAGTAGTGTTAGCGCCAATGCTTACATTACCTTCAATAATTGCAGTAGAGTGGATACTAGCCGTGCTATCAATCATAAGGTTCACCTATTTGAAGGCTCTGCGAGCACACATAATCTCTGCGCTACATACTACTTCATCTTCTACTTTGGCTACACAGTCAAACTTACCAACACCACGACGATCGCGCAGTAGTTCAACTTCTAAATGCAAAACGTCACCTGGGCCAACTGGCTTTTTAAATCGCGCTTTATCGATTCCGGCAAAGTAGTAAAGCTCATTTTCAGTAGGTTTTGACGTTGATTTAAACGCCAAAATACCGGTACATTGTGCCAACGCTTCTAAAATGAGTACGCCAGGGAATACTGGTTGCTGCGGGAAGTGACCAGTAAAAAATGGTTCATTAAAAGTAACATTCTTAACGGCATGTAGCGTTTTACCCACTTCAAAATCAAGCACACGATCAACCAACAAAAATGGGTAGCGATGTGGTAACAATTCCATTATGTCTTGAATTTCTAAGCGGTTAAGTTGTTTAGTCAAAATCTTTTCCTAGGTTAATCTTGCTTAGCGCTTTGTTTGCGCTCTAAGCTAACAATTCTTTTATGCATGTCGTCAATCTGAGAGAGTCGAGTCATTGACCTACGCCACTGGCGATTGGGTTGCGCAGGCATCCCAGATGAGAACACACCAGGTTCAGTAATTGACTTAGTCACCATGGAATAACCGGTAATGGTAACTTGATCGCAAATGTCTATATGTCCATTTATGCCAACACTGCCACCAATAACACAATAACGTCCTATGCTAGTACTTCCAGCAATGCCTGTAGCACCCGCTATAGCCGTACCAGAACCAATCGTTACATTGTGTGCGATATGCACTTGATTATCGATAATCACGTTGGAGTGAATAACAGTGTTATCCAGTGCTCCTCGGTCGATAGAAACCGACGCGCCTATTTCAACGTTGTCACCAATAATTACGGTGCCAAGTTGGGGTATTTTTATCCACTGACCTTGCTTGTTTGCATACCCGAATCCATCACAACCAATCACAGTGTTACCTTGGATAAGGCAATTGTTACCAATTTCTACTTCATGATAGATAGTACAATTTGCCCACAGCTTAGTATTACAGCCTATGGTGGCATTTTGCCCCACAAAACAACCCGCACCAATTTGAGCGCCATTGTTAAGCGTCACACCCGCTTCAATAACTGCATTGGCACCAACGTTAACGTCGCTACCTAATTTCACGCTGCTATCTATTACAGCGCTAAAGTGAATACCCTTAGCACAAGCGGGGGTTGAGTCCAGCAATTGCGCTAATTGTGCGTAGCTCACGTATGGGTCGTCACTAATCAACGAATTGCCCGCAAACTCTTCAGCATGCTCTTTAGACAAGATAAGCGCTGCAGCCTTGCTACTCGCCAATAGTGGCTTATATTTAGCATTAGTTAAAAAGCTTATCTCTTTATCACCCGCTTTTTCAAAGGGGGCAATACTCGATATAGTTTGCTCGGCGTCACCAACAAGGGTCAAACCGAGCTGCTCAGCTATTTGGCCAAGACTCAAAGACATATTTACTTACTCTTACTAACTTGCTGAATAACTAGCTTGGTAATATCAAGAGAATCCGAAGCGTAGGCTGTTGCATCTAAAGGCAATACTAAATCGTAGCCTTGAGACTTAGATACTTCAACAATGGCCTCTTGAACTTTAACCATCAACTTCTGTTGTTCTTCTGCACCGCGACGACGCTGATCTTCTTCTAGGTTTTTGCGCTTAAGTTTGTACTCAGCCTGCATAGTTTCTAGTTGACGAGTTATTTTAGTCACTTCTTGTTGGCCTAATAGCTCTCCGTCTTTCTCACGCTTGTCATAAAGACGCTGCATTTCAGCTTCTAAACCGCGCACTTCTTGCACACGAACTTCAAACTCATCTTTCAGTGTTTTTTGTAAAGTATCGCGTTGTGGCAATTGTTGAAAAACATCAGCAATGTTAATTACAGCAATTTTTGCTTCTGCTAGAGCAGAGAAGCTTGGGGTCATCATAGTTACAGCAAGTGCAACTGCAGCGATTAATTTTTTCAAAAGAATACTCCTAAAATAAACAGTTAAAAGGTTTGGCCAATGTTAAACGAGAAGTTCTCAGAACGATCACCCTCGTAACTCTTTATTGGCTTAGCAAATGAGAATACCAATGGCCCCATAGGGGAGAACCACTGAATAGATACACCAACCGAAGCTCGAATTCGGTCGGGTGAAGAATAATCGCCCAGTCGGTCACAGTAGCTAATACATTGCATTTGACTAAAGCGTTCATAATCGAACTCAGTATCCCAAACAGTACCAAAATCAATGAACGCTGTAGTACGAACTTGTCGAATATAGGCTTCATCTAAAAAAGGTGTTGGAAAAATGATCTCAGCAGAACCAACGGCTAGTGCGTTACCACCAACTGAGTCATCAGAAGCAGTCACATAAGAACTACCATTGTTATCAACCAAATACAGTGCTCTCGGTCCTACTGTATTCGAACGGAAGCCACGTAGGGTGGAATAACCACCTGCGTAAAAGTTCTCAAAGAAAGGTAAGATTTGATCGTTACCTTCAATTTGCCCATAACCATTGCCATAACCAACTTTACCACGCACTGCGAAAGCCCAGTCATGGTTGGTAGTGATCGGGAAGAAATGTCGAGTATCAAAACTCATTTTGAAGTACTGAACATCTGAACCAGGAATAGTAATCTTGGTATCAAACTTTTGCGAAGAACCCGCGGTTGGCATTGAGCCATTGTTCAAAGTATTTCTAGACCAACCTAAGGTGGTATCTAAAGAACCAAAGGTTAATGAGCCATCGTCATTTCGGTGTGGCGCATAAATATCCCAAAATTGTTGAATCTGAGCATAAGCGTTTAACTGGGAAATTTTGTTTTGCTCGAGACCCAAACTGGCGCTTAAGCGGTTATATTCATTTACAGGAAAACCTAGCGTACCGCGTAAGCCAATTGTTTCATTGTTATAGTCAACAATGTCGGCTTTAGACGCTTCAAAGTCAGTGTAATAAAAGCGGCCGCCGAAACTTACGCCATCTTTAGTAAAGTAAGGGTCGGTAAAGTTAACATCAAAGTTTTTAGAGTATTTGTTGGTACTAACATTAATACCCGCTCTATTACCTGTCCCTAAAAAGTTGTCTTGCTGAACACCGGCAGAGAGACTTAAGCCTGATTCAGTACCGAAGCCAACGCCCGCATTAAATGAGCCTGAAGGTTGCTCTTTAACGACAAAGCTCACGTCAACTTGATCATCAGAACCTGGTATTTTAGTTGTTTCAACGTCCACAGTTTCAAAGAAACCTAAGCGACTTAAGCGCGCTCTAGACTGCTCAACCAATCGGCTTGACAACCAAGTACCTTCCATTTGACGCATTTCACGGCGAATTACTTCGTCTTTAGTGATTGTATTGCCGCTTACGTTAATTCGGCGAACATAAACCCTACTACCAGGATCAATGTTAATATTTAACACTACAGATTTATCTTCGTCATTAATCACCGGAAAAACATTCACCTGAGGGTAAGCATAACCATAGCGACCTAAAAACTTAGATAACATATCTTCGGTTTTTGTCACTTCAGCGCCACTGTAAATGTCTCCAGGCTTAATACTGACTAATCCATTGAGTTCGGTACTTTTATCTAACAAGTTACCAGCCAGTTCCACTTTCTCTACATTGTAGATGTCTCCCTCTTCGACATTAAGGGTAATGTAGATACCCTTTTTATCGGGAGTCAGAGCTACTTGAGTGGAATCAACTTTAAAGCGAATATAACCACGGTCGTAGTAAAAACTGTTGATAGTTTCTAAATCACCAGCTAGCTTCTGCTTTTGGTATTTTTTATCACCGAGAACGTTCCACCAAGGCACTTTGTCGGTCAAGCTCATGCGTTTTAACAACTCGCCCGATGAAAACTTTTCATTACCAATGATGTTTATTTGTTCAATTTCAGCTGATAGGCCTTCTTGGAAGTTAAACTTCAAATCAACTCGATTGCGCGGAAGTGGCGTAACAATCGCTTTAACACGCGCACTGTACTTGCCCACACTGTAATAGAAGTCTTCTAAGCTTTTTTCGATATTTCGAAGATTAGTTTTATCAAGAGGCTCTCCTATTTTGATGCCTGAAGAGCGTAAAGACTCCTCCAACTGCTCAGTTTTAATATCTTTATTGCCTGAGTACTCAATGTTACTCACGGTAGGGCGTTCCAAGACTTTAAATACCAATGCTTCGCCATCGCGATAAACTTGAATATCTTCAAAATTACCGCTCTTATAAAGGCGTTTAATACTGTCACTCACTTCGGAACTGGAGACATCGTCACCAACCCGCAAAGGAATTTGTAACAAGGCGGCACCTAATGAAACTCGCTGTAAACCTTCGATGCGAATATCAGCTACAGTGAAAGAAGAATTCCCTTCCGCTAAAGTGGTACCGCTAATGCAGGCCAGAAAAAGTCCAACAACCAACTGCTTTTTGAACATAAGAAAAAAGAACGTCCTATTTAATTGTTATAAGCGCATAAAATCATTAAAAATAGCAAGACTCATAAGAGCCATCACTAATACTGCACCGATTCGAAATCCTATTTCCTGCACGCGTTCTGAAACTGGCTTACCAGTGATCCCTTCGATGGCAAAAAACACCAAATGACCGCCATCTAATACTGGCAATGGAAACAAGTTAATAATGCCTAAATTAATACTAACTAAAGCGACAAAACCCAAGAAATATACCAAGCCATAATCTGCAGTTGCTCCAGCGCCTTTGGCTATAGATATTGGACCGCTAAGATTATCTAATGAAACCACCCCTGTCACCAATTTACCGATCATAGATACGGTCAATTTGCTTAAATGCCAAGTTCGTTCCAAGGATTTGCCTATTGATTCAACAAATCCGTAATGTAAGTCGATGCGGAACTCTTCCGGAAACTCGCCAATTTCTGGCGCGAGTCCGACATAACCCGAAATCTGCCCTTGATATTCGCGTGCCTCGGGCACTAAATCCATTTGTAAATCATTCCCATCGCGTGAAATATCTAGACGAATATTTTCTTCAGGGCGAGCTTGGACATAATCCACAAAATCTTGCCACGAAGACAAGCTAACACTATCTAAAGCAACTAAAACATCGCCTTCTTTAATCCCAGCATTTGCAGCGGGTTTTCCTTCAACAACTTTAGCTACTGCCAAAGATATTGTCGGATTAAACGGCTTTAGACCTAAACTCAATATAGGGCTTTGCTGCTCGCTATCTAGCTGCCACTGCCGAATGTCCAAATACGCGGTGGAGCTTTGCGACGTTTCCGTGTCAACAACTTGGATAGGCAACGTTTCACCACCCAACTCACCCACTAATGCCAAATTAACACTTTCCCAATCAAGTGTTTCTTGGCCCGCAATTTGAACAATCTCTTGCCCTGAACGAAGGCCTGCTTGTTCGGCAATACTATTAGGAACAACCCCGCCTAGTACTGGCTTAACCGAAGGAACGCCGATAACAAACATAATCCAGAAGGCTAAAATTGCTAGCAAGAAGTTGGCAATAGGTCCAGCCGCAACAACTGCACTACGCTGGCTTAAGCTTTTGTTGTTAAATGCTTGGGAACGAAGTGATTCTGGCACCTCAGCAACTCGCTCATCGAGCATTTTTACGTAGCCACCTAAAGGAATCATCGCCACAACATATTCAGTGCCATCTTTCGCGGTTCTACGCCATAGCGCCTTGCCAAAACCAATAGAAAAGCGCTCTACTTTAACGCCGCAACGACGTGCTACCCAAAAATGGCCGAATTCATGAACCGTGACCAAAATGCCTAAGGCAATAATAAAAAATGAGGTATTCCAAATTACTTCGTTCATGCACAGATCCTTTTAACCGCTGCACCAGCATGCAATCGCGCCTTTTGGTCGACCTCGAGTAAAACTGAAAGTTCAGTCTCTTGGCCAATATAACTGAGTTTATCTAAACAACTGGCTACAACGTCAGCGATTTGGATGAATTTTATTCTCCCTGCTAAAAAAGCGTCAACGGCAATTTCGTTTGCAGCATTTAAGCAAGTAGTAGCAGCTTGGCTATCATAACAAGCATCAATCGCAAGCTTGAGGCAAGGGTAGCGAGAGTAATCGGGGGGGATAAAGCTAAGTTCACCAATAGAGAAGAAATCCAACGCTTCCACTCCCGACGTTTGTCGTTTTGGGTAGGCCATCACGTGTGCAATAGGAGTCGCCATATCCGGCTGTCCCATCTGGGCCAATACAGAACCATCGCAATATTGCACCATCGAGTGAATGATCGATTGTGGATGGATAATCACATCAATTTGTTTAGGCTGAGTATTAAACAAGCGCTTGGCTTCAATATACTCTAAACCTTTGTTCATCATTGTCGCTGAGTCTACTGATATTTTTTTACCCATCGACCAATTGGGGTGAGCACATGCTTGTTCAGGAGTAACACTAGCTAAACTATCAAGTGAGTTGTATCGAAAAGGGCCCCCAGAACCAGTCAGTAATATCTTACTAATGCCTGCGGCCTTTAAATCACAATATCCCAATGTGTTTTGCACGGCTTCAGGCATACATTGAAAAATCGCGTTATGCTCACTATCGACAGGTAGAACTTGAGCACCACTACGTTTTGCGGCATCCATAAAAATGGCACCACTCATCACCAGTGCTTCTTTGTTGGCCAACAAGACCGTTTTACCAGCCTCTACCGCAGACAAAGTGGGTAACAGACCTGCAGCCCCCACAATAGCAGCCATAACAAGATCTACATCGGGTTCAGCGGCCAGTTGCGTGATTGCGTCTTCGCCTGCCAGCACTTCGCAAGTAAAAGAAACATCCAAAATCGCTTTGCGTAACTCTTGGTTACTAGCTGGATCAGCCATTACAGCGTATTTAGGGGCAAACTCTCGACAAATTTCGAGCATCGCAGATACGTTTTTCCCCCCCGTTACCCCGAATAAAGAAAAACTATCTGGGTTCTCACGAAGAACTTTTAGCGTACTGCTACCGATAGATCCTGTCGCGCCTAGGATAAGCAGTTGTTTGCTCATGCTAGCCTACATCCAGTGAAGGAAAAAGAAAGCAAATACAGGCATTGCAGCTGTTAAACTGTCGATTCTATCCAACAACCCACCATGCCCAGGCAATAAGCTACCACTGTCTTTAATGCCCGCTTGTCGCTTAAACATACTCTCGACCAAATCACCGACTACTGACGCAAGCACTGTGAACCCACTGGCAAGCACCAATATCCAAGCTTTACCTTCTGGGATATCAAGAAAGTACAAAGCAGTAATAGTGACTAAAGCTGCAACACCAAAACCGCCCAACAAACCCTCTATGGTTTTCTTAGGACTAACGTTTTCTGCTAGTTTGCGCTTACCAAATTGTTTACCCGCAAAATAAGCACCGGTATCTGCCGCCCAAACCAACATCAATACGTAAAGTACCCAGGCACCACCTACAAGGGGGTTGGTGGCGTCGATTGAGCGAAGAAATATTAAAGACCAAAAGAACGGAAGTAATACAATGAGGCCAATAATTACCTTAAATAAGGAACTGTTGTGCCAAAAAGTAGCGGCTTTTGGATAAGTTGCTAACAAGTACAAACTACTTAACCAAGCGATCACCGAAACGCTTAGCATAGCGCTGAACCAACTTGATTGAGCTAAAGAATCTAAGGGAAGTTGCCATAAACTCAGCCCAAAAACCAAAGCAAAGACTACAATAAAAATAGCGCGTTTAGTGTTGTCTTTAGAAACAACGCGCGCCCACTCTCTGGCAGCCAGTACCAGTACCAAAGCAAATACTACCGCGAGGGCAAATAAAGGTAATTTGAAGATGGCAGCTAACGCAAGCGGCGCTAGTACCAATGCAGTAATGATTCGTTGCTTAAGCAAAATGGTCCTCATTTTCTTGTTTATTTTTTATTAGGGCTTGTACCTGTTCCCCGGTACACCCAAAGCGGCGCTCTCGGCTAACAAACGCGGCCACGGCTTTACCAAAGGCTTCGTCATCAAAATCAGGCCACAATACGTCACTAAAATACAACTCTGCATAAGCCGTTTGCCACAGTAAAAAGTTGCTTATGCGATGGTCCCCACCGGTTCTAATCAACAAATCTACGTCGCCAACTGTATCAGAAGCCATAACTGCAGAAATATGCTCTTCGCTAATGTCTTCTGCATTGAGCCGGCCTTTGCTCACCTGATGAGCCAGTTGCTGAGTAGCGTTAACGATGTCCCAGCGACCACCATAGTTCGCGGCAATATTTAACACCAAACCATTATTACTGGCGGTTTCATTTTGAGCTAATGCAATGCGTTTTTGCAACTTGTCACTAAAGCGGGAAGTATCCCCAATTATTCTTAGTTGTACATTATTGTTTTTCAGTTTTTTAACTTCACGTTGCAAAACTGTCAAAAACAAGTTCATCAAGCTTGACACTTCTTCTTCAGGACGGCGCCAGTTTTCGCTACTAAAGGCAAACAAGGTCAATGATTTTACGCCAAGTTGATTGGCAAAACTAACTGCGCGTCTTACCGACTTCACCCCTGCTTGATGGCCAAACATACGCAATTTCCCGCGCTGCTGAGCCCACCGTCCATTGCCATCCATAATAATAGCAACGTGTTTAGGCATAGCATCTTTTACGGCTAACTGCTGCGCTTCAGGTAAGGTCATATTCACTACTCGTTCTTACAAAAAAAAACCGTGTAACAAGACACGGCTATTTTTAACTCATTAATCGCTTAAACTTCAAGCAATTCCGCTTCTTTAGCGGCTAAAGCTTCGTCCACTAGCTTCACTGCAGCGTCAGTGATTTTTTGAATGTCATCTTGCGCTTTACGGTCGTCGTCTTCGCCAATCTCTTTTTCTTTTAGTAACTCTTTCACATCGCCATTGGCATCACGGCGAATATTACGAATAGCTACACGAGCTTGTTCAGCTTCGGCGCGAACAATTTTGATTAGGTCACGACGGCGTTCTTCCGTTAGCATCGGTAAAGGAATGCGAATTAACGTGCCTGCAGAAGAAGGATTCAAACCCAAATCTGAGCTCATAATTGCTTTCTCAACAGCACTAATTAGGCTGGCATCAAATACAGTAACAGTCAGTGTGCGTGAATCTTCAGTTGATACGTTACCCACTTGATTTAACGGAGTATCTACCCCGTAGTATGGCACCACAATACCATCTAGAAGACTAGTGTGCGCGCGGCCGGTACGTACTTTAGACATTTGAGTTTTTAAAGACTCAATGCTTTTACCCATACGTGTTTGAGCATCTTGTTTGATTTCGTTAATCACGATAACTATCCCTACTCTGTTTCTGTTTTATTTGATACGTGACAAATCGTAGTGCCTTCGTCATAGCCCATTACAACATTTTTCAAACTACCAGGCTTATTCATGTTAAATACACGAATCGGTAAGTTGTGGTCACGGGCCAAAGTGAATGCAGCTAAATCCATCACTTTTAATTCTTTGTCTAATACTTCGTTGTAATCCAGCTCGCTATATAAAGTAGCGGCAGGATCTTTAACTGGGTCGGCGGTGTATACACCATCAACTTTGGTGCCCTTAAGCACAGCTTCAGCTTCAATCTCAATACCACGTAAACAAGCAGCAGAGTCTGTAGTGAAGAAAGGATTACCGGTACCCGCTGAGAAAATAACTACTTTACCTGCTTTTAGGTTACTAATAGCGTCTGCCCAGTTGTAAGAATCACACACGCCGTTCAGCTCAATGGCCGACATTAGGCGGGCGTTTACAAAATTTCTATGTAGCGCATCACGCATCGCCAAACCGTTCATTACGGTGGCCAACATGCCCATGTGATCGCCTACAACACGGTTCATACCTGCTTTAGCAAGGCCTTCGCCTCGAAACAAGTTACCGCCACCAATAACTAAGCCAACTTGGATACCTAACTCTACTAACTCTTTAATTTCAAGAGCCATGCGATCCAATACTTTAGGGTCAATACCAAAACCTTCGTCACCCATTAGGGCTTCACCTGAAAGTTTTAAAAGAATACGGCGATATGCAGGTTTAGGGTTGGTGCTCATAGCGATGATGTTCTCTCATTAATAAAGAATATAAGAAGGTTGCGGCATGATACCGCAACCTGAAGTACAACTAAAATTACTTTTTAGCTGCAGCGATTTGTGCAGCAACTTCTGCAGCAAAATCTTCTTCTTTTTTCTCAATACCTTCGCCAACTTCTAGACGAATGAAACCAGCTACTGAAGCACCTTTCTCTTTCAAGATTGCGCCAACAGTTTTCTTAGGTTCCATGATGAACGCTTGACCAGTAAGAGAGATTTCACCGGTGAATTTCTTCATGCGGCCAGTAACCATCTTCTTAGCGATTTCTTCTGGTTTGCCTTCATTCATCGCGATTTCGATTTGAAGTTTTTCTTCTTTCGCAACTACGTCAGCTGGAACATCTTCAGGAGATAAGAACTCAGGCTTAGATGCAGCAACGTGCATAGCAACGTGCTTAAGTGTTTCTGCGTCGGCTTCACCAGCAACAGCTACACCAATGCGCTCGCCGTGACGGTAAGAAGCGATTGAAGCACCATCTAAGTACTCAACACGACGGATAGAGATGTTTTCGCCAATTTTAGCTACTAACTGAACACGTTCTTCTTCAAAATCAGCTTTCAAAGAATCGATATCAGTTTTAGCCGCCGCAGCTGCTTCAGCAACTTTTTCAGCGAACGCTAAGAAGCTTGCATCTTTACCAACGAAGTCGGTTTGACAGTTAACTTCTAACAAGGCAGCAAAACCTGCACCTTCTTTAATAATAATTGCGCCTTCAGCAGCGATATTACCCGCTTTTTTAGCAGCTTTAGCCGCACCGCTTTTACGCATATTTTCAATCGCTAACTCGATGTCACCATCAGTTTCAGTCAACGCTTTTTTACAATCCATCATGCCTGCGCCGGTACGTTCGCGCAGTTCTTTTACTAGGGCAGCAGTAATTGCCATTTGTTCGATCCTCGATTATTTATCGGATAAAACTCAGGGGACAAGTTTGTCCCCTGCTATTCATCAAGCTCACTTAGAATAAATGCAGTTTATTGCATTTATTACTCAGCAGCTTCCTCTACGAAACCATCTTCTTCAGCTTGTACAACGATGTCGTCTTGACGACCTTGTAGTACGGTATCAGCAGCTGCGCCAAGGTACAATTTAATTGCACGGATAGCATCGTCATTACCAGGAATGATGTAATCAACACCGTCTGGTGCAGAGTTGGTATCAACAACAGAGATTACAGGAATACCTAGGTTGTTTGCTTCGCGAATAGCGATGTGCTCGTGTTCAGCATCAATTACAAACAATACGTCAGGTAGACCGCCCATGTTTTTGATACCGCCAAGGCTCTTCTCAAGCTTTTCCATTTCGCGAGTACGCATAAGCGCCTCTTTCTTGGTTAGCTTTTCGAAAGTACCGTCTTGGCTTTGAGCTTCTAGATCTTTTAGACGCTTGATAGATTGACGAACTGTTTTCCAGTTAGTCAACATACCACCTAACCAACGGTGGTTAACGTAGAATTGATCTGAACGAAGTGCTTCAGTCTTGATGGTGTCACCAGCGGCGCGCTTAGTACCAACAAAAAGAACTTTACCTTTCTTAGATGCAACTTTCTTAAGAACAGACATTGCATCATTAAACATAGGTACAGTTTTTTCTAAGTTAATGATATGAACTTTGTTACGTGCACCAAAAATGAAAGGCTTCATTTTTGGGTTCCAGTAACGAGTTTGGTGACCGAAGTGTACGCCTGCTTGAAGCATATCGCGCATTGAAACATTTGCCATTATAAATTTCCTCAAATGGGGTTAGGCCTCCACACATCCCATTTTACCGACCAAGCTATAACGCTCAGCACCCCGGAAAACGTGCCGATGTGTGTGTGTGATTAAAATATAAATATTTAATTAATGTAAGCATCGGCTCTAATTCGAAAATCCAGAGTAATTACTTACGGCGCGCTTTATACCACATCTAGTAAAATTGATAAAGGAAAGGACTAACATTTTGTTAATTCTTCTAGCTACTACAACTCCCCTCCCCCTTACGGTAAACTAGCCACAAGACCAAGCTAAACACTCAACTATACAGACTCATGAGCATAGTAATAAAAACCCCAGAACAAATTGAAAAAATGCGCGTTGCCGGCCAATTAGCTGCCGATGTTCTCACCATGATTGGCCCCTTTGTAAAAGTGGGCGTAAGCACAGAAGAACTTAATCAACGCTGCCATGACTATATAGTGAACGAGCAAGGTGCCATACCTGCTCCGCTTGATTACCATGGCTTCCCTAAATCTATCTGCACATCAGTAAACGATGTGGTTTGTCATGGTATCCCCTCAAGCACCCATATTTTGCAAGATGGCGATGTTATTAATATTGACATCACCGTCATCAAAGATGGTTACCATGGTGATACCTCAAAAATGTTTTTGGTTGGTAACTCAACACCTGCCGACAAATTACTATGCCGTGTGACTCAACAGGCGCTCTATCAAGCGATTAAAGTTGTTAAGCCCGGTAACAAGGTCAGTGATATCGGTAATGCCATTCAAAAGTATTTGAAAAAGGGGAACTACCGCTACGGCATTGTAGATAACTTTTGTGGCCACGGCATTGGCGAAGGCTTCCACGAAGATCCGCAAATTATGCATTACCGCAACAACGACCGAACCGTATTAAAAGCCGGCATGTGCTTTACCATTGAACCGATGATCAACCAAGGTAAAAAAGGCAACTGGGTTGATGAAGACGATGGTTGGACGGCCCGCACTAACGATGGCAAAAACTCAGCGCAATGGGAACATACCTTATTGGTGACCAACGATGGCGTAGAAGTACTGACTCTTCGTGATGAAGAAGAACTACCGCGCATTATTAAGCACTAGTCAACAACGGTCACAGAGGTTTAGTCATGGAAACGACGCTAGCAGCACCGCCTTTGCCCTGCCTTGAAGAAATTTCACTAAAAAGCAGTAAGCAATACTTAGATAAACTCCAAGAGTACTTGGCCGATCAATTTAACCAAGGTGTGCATGTTGTTGAGTTAGTGCAATCGCGCTCTCAGCAAATGGATCTATTACTACACTGTCTGTGGCAACATTTTGGACTGGCTGAATACCCAGAACTATCCTTACTTGCAGTGGGCGGTTATGGTCGAGGTGAGTTGCACCCTCGCTCCGATATCGACATTCTTATTCTTAGTCGCCAACAAGTAAAACCCGAGATCGCCGAGAAAATTGGTGAATTCATCACCCTGTTGTGGGATATCCGCCTCGACGTGGGCCAAAGTGTGCGTACCTTAGAGGAATGCCTAGAACTCGGTTTAGAAGACATTACCATTGCCACCAACTTGCAAGAATCACGCTTACTATTTGGCGATAAAAATCTCTATCAAGAGCTGTGTATGGCGGTTTGCGCTGATAGTTTTTGGCCTAGCGAAGCTTTTTTTCGCGCCAAAAAAGACGAACAGTTATCCCGTCACCGTCAGTACAAGGGCAACTCGTACTCACTAGAACCAGATATTAAAGCCAACCCCGGTGGGCTGCGCGACATACAAACTATTTGTTGGGTAGCCGGACGCCACTTTGGCAGTAGTGATTTAGAAGAACTGACCAAGCAAAACTTCCTCACCCTGGCTGAATGTAGAGAGCTACAAGATTGTCGCGACTTTTTGTGGCGAGTACGTTTTGCTCTGCATATCCACTTAACCAAAAGTGACGACCGATTGCTGTTTGATCGCCAGTTGGCGGTCGCACAATCTTTAGGGTATAGCGGTGACCACAACGCGCCGGTTGAACGTTTAATGAAGCATTTCTTTCAAACCGTTCGTCGAATCTCTGAACTGAATGAAATGCTGCTTCAGTTATTCGATGAAGCGATTCTCGGCAATACCGCCATGGATGTGCAGCCAGTAGATGAGAACTTCATGCTGCGTGGCAATTTAATCGATAGCGCTGACTCGCAACTGTTCTTAGAGCAGCCTGAACAAATTTTGGTGATGTTTTTACACATTGCAGACAACCCCAAAATTACCGGTATTTATTCGGCCACCTTACGTCAGTTGCGTGAAGCAAGGCGTCGTTTGACTCATTGGCTACAAGATTTACCTGAGTGTCGCCGATACTTTAGGCGTTTAATTAAACACCCTAATGTAACGGGCTTACCGCTTACCTTAATGCATCGCTACGGAGTGTTGTCCACCTACTTCCCCGCTTGGAGCCGCATTGTTGGTCAGATGCAGTTTGACTTGTTCCACGCCTTTACTGTTGATGAACACACCCATCGCTTGGTAAGAAAGATTCACTCTTTTAAAGACCCCGCGACAAAAGAAGTCCACCCGCTTTGTTGTCAAGTTTATCCACGTTTAGAACGACCAGACATTCTGGTATTGGCTGCCATTTTTCATGACATAGCCAAAGGCCGCAAAGGCGACCACTCCACTCTAGGTGCGGTAGACGCCGAGGAATTTTGTTTAGCCCATGGATTTAGCAAACCTTCGGCCAGAACAGTAGCGTGGTTAGTTAAACACCATCTATTAATGTCGGTGACCGCTCAAAAGCGCGATATTTACGATCCTGAAGTGATCACCGAATTTGCTAAAGTGGTGCGCGATCAGCGCCATTTAGACATGCTGTTATGTTTAACGGTAGCGGATATTTGCGCTACCAACGATGACACCTGGAACAGTTGGAAACGCACACTACTCAGTGAACTTTATAATTCTACTCAAAAAGCGCTGCGACGCGGCTTAGAAAACCCTGTTGATATTCGCGGTGTTATTCGTGACAAGCAGAAGAAAGCCATTCAGCGCTTAGCCCTTAAAGGATATTCTGAGGAGCAAATTCGTGGCCTATGGCAACGTTTTAGAGTTGATTATTTCTTGCGTCATACCCCGCAACAAATTGCTTGGCATAGTGACCACTTATGGGGACACAGTGAAGACGAACCTCTAGTATTAGTAAGTCGCAGAGCCACTCGAGGCGGCACCGAAATATTTATTCACTGCCAAGACATTCCGCATTTATTCGCTTCTGTTGCCGCAGAGTTGGACCAAAAGAATCTTAACATTCATGATGCGCAAATCATGTCGAGCAGAGACGGCTTTGTACTCGATACTTTTGTGGTACTTGACCAAGATGGCGAACCACTATCGGTAGAGCGCGGGATATTGTTGCAACAAAGACTTGCTGAAAAGCTGCATGTTGCTGTGCCCATCGATCTAAAGCAACGCCGACTACCTCGACAGTTTAAACAATTCTCTATTGCCCCTCGCGTGGAGTTTTTACCCACCAAAGGCAATCGAACCCTGATTGAAGTTGTGGCCTTGGATAAGCCAGGCTTATTGGCTAAAATAAGCGCCGTATTTCAATCCTTTAATTACACGATTCACGCTGCCAAAGTCACCACTATTGGTGAAAAGGCTGAAGATTTTTTCAGCATTAGCAATTGTGAACGTGAAAAGCTAAGCCCAGAGCAAAAGCAACAGCTAAAAAGCATTCTGGAACAAGCACTCAAACAATAATATTTAGCAAGCTCAACCACTATTTGGAGACAATCATGTCTAAAGACTTTTTTAGTTACGCCGTTGGTGTGGGAAGTAAAAACGCAAAGGGCCAATGGCTAGAAGTTTTTTATCCTGCTCCTGTATTAAACCCAAGTGAAGCAGAAGTAAGCACCCTAACCAAAGATTTAGCTTACAACAATGGCAAACAAGACATTGAACTAGACGACGCAGCCTTAAACAGCCTAATCGCCAACTCAGAAGCACTAGGCCTTAAAGAACAAACTATCGCTTACCAAGCTTTATTAGGTAGCACTCAGCCACGTGTTCTTTGTTTATTAAGTGAAGATAACGCTGCAGAGTCGACTCCTGAAGCATATTTGAAGCTTCATTTGCTGTCTCACCGCTTAGTTAAACCTCACGGAACAGATTTGAGCGGCATTTTTGCAGTTCTTCCAAACGTGGCGTGGACTAATCAAGGTGCTGTTGATTTAGCCGAGCTACCAAGCCGCCAGTTGGCCGCACGCGCTAAAGGCGAATTGCTACAGGTTACCTCGGTAGATAAGTTCCCTAAAATGGCTGATTACGTAGTCCCAAGTGGCGTGCGTATTGCAGCTACTTCGCGTGTTCGCCTTGGCGCTTACATTGGAGAAGGCACTACTATTATGCATGAAGGTTTCTGTAACTTTAATGCGGGAACTGCCGGAACCAGTATGATTGAAGGTCGTATTTCTGCTGGCGTATTTGTAGGAAAAGGCTCTGATTTAGGTGGCGGTTGTTCCACCATGGGTACCCTATCTGGTGGTGGTAACATTATCATCTCGGTAGGAGAAGAATCACTGATTGGCGCAAACGCAGGAACTGGCATCCCATTGGGTGACCGCTGTACCATTGAATCTGGCTTGTACATCACCTCGGGAACCAAAGTTATCCTGATAGATGAAAACAAACAGCAAGCTGGAACAATTAAAGCGCGAGAATTAGCCGGCAAGTCTGACTTACTGTTCCGCCGCAACAGCATCAGTGGCGCGATTGAATGTTTAACCAATAAAACAGCTATTGCCTTAAACGAAGAGCTACACGCTCACAACTAATCGATTGTAAACTCGATCAGCCTTTGCTGTTCGAGTTTAGTTCCCCTATCCCTCTTCCTTGTTAAAAACCTTCTTAGTTCACACTCCTTCTATTTTTATTGGGCTATGCTGCTATATACAGACTCTGCAGATGATTACCGCGGTTACTGTATTCAGCACTAGAACAACGACTCGCTACGAAGGAAAATCTATGTATAAAAACTTAAAGAGTATTGGGATCACCAATCCAAGTGATATTGAGCGCTACAGCCTTCGTCAAGAAGCTAATTCAGACACCCTCAAAATCTATTTCCATAAGGAAAAAGGTGATTTTCTTACTCGCAGTGTAAAATTTAAGTACCCGCGACAGAAAAAAACAGTACTAGTAGATGGCGGCAGAGGAACTTACAAAGATACCACTGAGATCAATCCTAACCTGCGCTTTATTGTTGAAGAGTTAGATAAAATTACCCGTAGGGAACAACAAGAGAAAGATACTAAACAACAAGTGCTTGCAGAACTGAAACACCTAGAAAAGGTAGTCACAAATAAGATTGCCGAAATAGAAGCAAAACTCGAACGGCTTTAAGTTCTAATAAACCATTAAAAAAGGAGGCCTAAGCCTCCTTTTTGTTTAAGCATTTTTAACCGTTAAACAGTTTGTAAGTATGCTTCCATGTCTGTTTTAAGATTGTCTGATTTAGTGCCAAAAATAGCTTGAACACCTTGACCAGCAATCACTACGCCCGCAGCTCCTAAGCCTTTCAACTTAGCTTGGTCAACTGACTCAACAGATTTAACTTGAATACGTAAACGTGTGATACACGCATCTAAGCTTACGATGTTAGCTTTGCCACCAAAGGCATCTACTAAGCTCTTAGACATTTCATCTTCAGATACCGCAACCGCTGCAGTTGCATCATCTTCATCTTCACGACCAGGTGTTTTCAAGTCTAACTTAGCAATTACTACGCGGAATACGGTGTAGTAGATAGCTGCGTAACCCAAACCAATTACTGGGAATAACCAGAACTTCTGAGCATTAGTAGATAGCACGATGAAATCAATCAAACCGTGAGAGAATGACGTACCGTGAACCATGCCTAAAGAGTTAGTGATTACGAATGCTAAACCAGCAAGTAGCGCGTGGATAACGTAAAGCACTGGTGCTACGAATAGGAATGCAAATTCAATGGGTTCGGTAATACCGGTTAAGAATGAAGTCAGCGCAGCTGAGATCATAATACCGCCTACTTTAGCGCGGTTTTCAGGTTTAGCAGCATGCCAAATAGCAATAGCGGCTGCAGGTAGACCGTACATTTTAAACAAGTAACCACCAGCTAATTGACCAAAGCCATTACCGGCAGCGCGAGATGCTTCGTCAGCTTGTAGGTAACAAGTTAATACACCGTTAGCCACATCGCCAGCGGCAGTTGTACACTGGCCCGCTTCAAAGAAGAACGGAACGTTCCATACATGGTGTAAACCAAACGGAATCAATGAACGTTCAACAATACCATAAATACCAAAGGCTAAGGTTGGGTTCTGCTCTGCTGCCCAGTGAGAGAACGCTGCAATGCCGCTACCAATCGGTGGCCAAATAAATGCAAGTAATACACCTAGGAAAATAGTGAGGAAGCCAGTGATGATTGGCACACTGCGCTTACCGGCGAAGAAACCTAAGTATGCAGGCAATTGAATACGGAAGAAGCGATTGAATGCCCAACCAGCAACAGCACCCGCGAGAATCCCACCAAGCACACCTGTATTGATCGTTTCAACGTCCATAACTGGCGCCATAACGGTCAATGTTTTTTCCATAATGGTAAAGCCAACAATCGCTGCTAATGCGGCAACACCGTCGTTGTTGGTAAAGCCTAAGGCAACACCTACGGCAAACAATAGTGCCATGTTACCGAATACAGCATCACCTGCGTTCATCATTAATTGAGATACGATATGCGGCATCCAACTGAAGTCAGCCGCGCCGACTCCTAGTAAAATACCCGCAACAGGTAGTACTGATACGGGTAGCATCAGTGCCTTTCCTACCTTTTGCGCTTGTGCAAACAAATTTCCAAACATAGTTAGCTCCTAGTGGGCTGATAGTGTACTGAATAAAGCCTTAGCCATTTTCCTTAAAAAGGCCAATTTTAGAGCGACTTATAGTTAATTATTATGAAGTAGTCGCTAAATTCGTTTTATTACGATTTCAGGGCTTAGTTTAGGGACTTACGCAACAGAAAAATGCGATTTGGCACAAGTTAACCCGCACTTTTTGTAACGCTTTGTAACACTTATTTTCATTGTCGATATAAAGCTCACATCTGGTAACAAGGCTGTTTACATCCCGCGTTTTCCTGCTTCCTTAAGCAATTTTCTGCACATCCGTCCAGAAAGACCACAGCAACATAAAATATTAAAATAAAGTAAAAATAAGAAATAAAATTTCGCATAAATCAACCCAAAAAGCATCTGAAACCATTTTCATGCCACCAGCGTGAGGAAGATCACACGACAAAATCTAAATCTACTGCGACAATACTTTCGACATAATGTTCCGCAGGAATTGGAATTTACAGAACAGGGTGCTTATTTATGTCCATATTTGGAAATTAATACACATAAGGTTTATGTAATGAAATTAAAAACACTTTCTATTGCCATCGCTACTGCCGCGATGTCTTCTCAAGCTATCGCAGCAACTCCAGAATTTAACGGTTACATGCGTTCAGGTATTGGCGCAACCGGTTCAGGCGGCGACCAAATGTGCTTTCAAGCAGACGGTTCACCGTATAAGCACCGCTTGGGTAACGAATGTGAAACTTATGCAGAAATAGCCCTTTCTGCGCCTTTATATGAAGAAGGCAACAAATCAATGGGTGTGCATACTTTACTAGCTCACTCTGTAGACCAACGTAACGATTGGGAAGAAAGCCCATCTGCGGTACGTGAAATGTATGTTTCAGGTCAAAACATGGTTGAGTCTTTCGAAGGCTCTAACCTTTGGGCTGGTAAGCGTTTCTACCAACGTCGTGATGTTCATCAACTTGATTACTACTACCTAGCTAATGCTGGTGCAGGTGCGGGTATTGAAAACATCGACCTAGGCTTTGCTAAGCTATCTGCAGCGTGGGTACGTAATACCTCTGAAGCTTTGTTTGATGCTAACATTGCCGGTGAAGGCAAGCAGATGGCTGAGTTCTCTGGTAACAACTTAGATTTACGCTTAGACGGCATTAATACTAACAGCAATGGCGAGTTAGGCCTTGTTGGTATTTACGGCACATACTCAGAAGCAGATGACCAAGACTTCCGCGTAGAAAACCAAAAAGACAGCGGTGTGTTCTTGATGGCTGAGCACACCCAAGGTAACTTCTTCGGTGGTTTTAACAAACTATCTGTAGCTTACGCAACTGATGCAATGGCTGGTATCGGCGCAAGTGGTCAACTACGTGGCTTCTCATACGAAGAAACTGAAAAAGAACCAACTTCAGACGCTAGTTACTTAGCGGAAAGCAACGAAGGTAGCTGGTACCGTATCTTAAACTGGGGTGTTGTAGACTTAACAGAAGCAGCTGCGCTTTCTTACGTAGTGAACTACGAAAACTACGATAAAGATGACAACAAGGGTTCTACGCTATTCACTGTAGGTATTCGTCCACAGTACAACTGGAACAACAACCTATCTACTATTCTAGACCTTGGCTACGACATTGTAGAATTCCAAGATGCAGCTATCGCTAACGGTAGTGAAGACAACAAATTAGCTAAAATTACCGTAGCGCAACAGTGGCAAGCGGGTCCAAATGTATTCGCTCGCCCTGCCCTACGAGCATTTGCTACTTACGCAAAATCTGACCAATACATCTCGCGCGATTCAAGCTCGAAAGATGAAGTAACATTTGGTTTCCAAGCGGAAGCTTGGTGGTAAGCCAATAGCCTAAAAAATGCCTATTTTTAGCCCTCGCAAGAGGGCTTTTTTATACTTAATAGGCACAAAAAAGCCAGCTACATTAGCTGGCTATTTAAACTTTACGATAGAACAGTTCTACTTGTTCTTAACTGCCTCAATAAAGGTATTACGCGCTGAACGTGAACCGGCATACTCTGCTTCTTCTACTAACTTCAGTGCTTTTTCCACTTCGTCTCTAGACACCATATCTTCGATAAGATTGTTATAGAAAGATTCGGTTTCAGGCAGCATCGCTTTTTTCAGGCTACGACTGTCTACTGCTACCGCATTCGCAGAGTTACTGGATGATGTGACTGCTGCGGCGCTAGTTGCACTAACAGCCGCTACACTGGCATCGTTTGATGGTGCCGGTAATGGTTCCTCTTTCTTACCACCAAACCATGCATTATCGGAAAAAACGGTAGAAGCAGAAGAGTTAAACGCAACACTAAGCATACCCATTACAGAGTGCGGAATTAATGGATCAGGTAATCCAGGATCGGCCTTAGCTTGAGCTTTTGCGTAGGTTCTCGCAGGGTGAACAATTTGAGTCTTCTCGCTTAGTGATTGGTCAGTAGTATAAACTACCATATACCGCTCACGCTCCTCCGGTAAACCTGAAGCCAAACGAACTTTAAATGAACCAGCTAATACGTTCGGTTTAAAGTGTTTTGCTTCAACATACTTAAAAAAGTCTGATGGCAGCACACGTAATACTTGGAAATTTTCATTCAAAAGCACAACGGTTGGAGCAAAAACTGTCTCCCCAATTTCGGCCTCTAAAGTTACTGGAATGTCTTCACCTAAACGCGGCAACTCATAAGCTACGATAAAGCTTTTTCCAGAGTTAAACTGAAAAGCCTGCCTAGAGTTATCGATTGCTTCTTCAGATTGGTAATCATAGTTAATCGATTTGAAATCAATTTGCTCGAAACTATTACAACAAACTGGTGCAGCATCTAATGTGCGCTCAGTAACAAGCGTATCAGCGTAAAGATAGCGAGTATCGGCACTACCAGATAGCAAAGAGTCATCTGTTCCCGAACTACATGCAGCTAAACCGACCATCGACGCTAAAACTACAACACCAAGTTTAGTTCCCATTACTACCTCCTAAAAAACTAAAAGACCCTTAAAATAGAGTATTTTAAGGGTCTTGACTAGCGTTCTAACTAATTAAGTTAAAATGCGGTGTTTACCACCAAGCTTCAACTTGAGCGCCGTACATTAGGTCATTTTTCTCTTGAGCCATGTCGCCACCGAACTTCGCTACGAAGATACGGATTTCAGGACGTGCCCAGAAGCCACCTTTTTCTTGAAGAGGAGACCAAGCTTGAGCTAAAGCAACCTTGTTAAGGTCTTGGCTTTCGCTCATCCATGGGTCTTCAGCATTGTAGTATGCAGCTTCAAGGATTGTGCTCATAGTGTTGTTCCACAAGTAACGTGGACGTAATGTTACGCCGTAACGAGTACCATCGCTCTTGTTGTTATCACCCGCGTCATCTTGATCAAGTTGCGAGTAAAAAGCAGACCAACCCATATCTACATTGCTACCAAATTTAACCACACCGTGGTCAATGATACGCCATGATTTACGACCTAAGTCACCGCCGCCGCCAACATTGTATGAATCACCTAGGTGGTTGTTCATACCGTAACCTGACCAGCCATAACCTTCAGTAGAGTATTGCGCTACTAATTTGTTAAAGCCACCAGGTAGGCCTACAGCCCATTCAGCAGTTAACTGAACGCCAGTTTTGTCGTTGTAGCTACCTTCAGTAGTTGCGTCTTCTTGAGCATCGCTCAAGTTCGCTTTACCACCCATAGCGATTAGGTCAATAGAACCTAAACCGATATCGATACCGCTTAAACGAACATCCAATTGTGGAGTTGAAGTGTATGGGTTGCTGCTATCAGCACCACCAGCTACGTCATGCCATTTGTTATGACGAACAGCAATACCTAGACGAGCGAAACCTACATCGATGCTATCAACACCAGCGCCGTAACCAGAACCATTTACGTAGTACCAATCGTTGATGTGAACATCTTTACGACCGTAGTAACGGTTACCAGCCCAGATTTCTGTGCCGCTAGCCATAGTGTATTTAGCGTAAGCTTCACGGAAAGATAGACGTTGACCAGACCAAGGGTCTGTAGCTTCACCTACGCCCTGCCAAGAGTTACCGCGTTGGTCTGTATTACCTTCTTGAGTGCCGTAAGCAACCAAAGTGTGAATAGAGAATTTTTCACCAGTATTACGTTCAACAACATTTTGGCTCAAAGATAATTCAGCGTAAGTATCACACTCATCACCTAAACGACCAACAACGTGAGCGTTAGGGCCACCGTCGCCATAACAGTACTGTGAACCACCGTCAGCGTTCAAGCCGAAGCCCGCACGGAAGTAACCATTGAAATCAAGAGCGAAAGCGCTTGAAGATATTGTTGCCGCAGTAACTGCAACAGCAAGTGTTTTCAGTTTCATAATCCTTTCCTTTTCCTTTAGAACTACTAAGTCCCTTACCTTTTTAAGTAAGAGCCAGCGGTGCATTTGTTAAGAGTGCTTATATCCGCTAACTGAGATGGATTATAGGGAGGCTGCACAGACACAACTTTGAACCTGATCACAGAATGCTTTTTCTGAAAATCGCTTGAAAACAGGGGTTTCACAGCTAAAAACAAGCTGTGGATCACATCATCAAATGACCATAAGAAAAGCCATGAAAATGCTTTCAATCACAAAGAAAAGGCTTTCAGTAGGTTAATTACTAAAAAAATAGGAAATATCGACTAATATTTAAGGTTAAGGTGTAAAAAAAGTAATTTTTTTACACGACCTTGAAACCCTTTTCAAAGTTCCATTTGGGTTTCATTAATGTGATACAGATCACTAATAAAAGTGGAACTATTTCCAGTTCATTAGCTTAAACATCTGTTTCCACCGCTCAGGTCGGGGACAAACAATGCTGATATTCTGCTTTGTATAGGGATGGACAAAGCTTAATTGATTAGCAATTAACCATAAACCAGCATGGTTCAAATCACGGAATAAGCGGTTATGGCGGCCATCGCCATAAGTGGTATCACCGATGATGTGATGACTTAAGTGGTGCATATGTCGACGAAGCTGGTGCTTTCTTCCAGTTTCCGGTTTAAGTTCCACCAAACTGTAACGAGATGTTGTAAATTTTCCTGAGGGGTATGGAAGTTCAGATTTTTGTAAGCCTTTATAGTGAGTAATGGCTGATTGAGCAGGCTTATCCTGCTGAGCTTTACCGTCTACCATTTTATCTAGCTTTTCTTTTAGCGGGTAATCGAGTACGTGTTCACCCTCTATATAGCCCCTCACCACTGCAAGGTAGGTTTTCTTTATTGCATGTTCGGCAAATAACACTGATAAATGTTTCGCAGCTTCTGAAGATTTAGCCATTATTAGCACACCGCTAGTCGGTCGATCTAAACGGTGAACCGGATAAACATATTGCCCCAGCTGGTCACGCAGCATTTGCATCGCAAATTGAGTGGCTTCTTTGGCAATCCAACTTCTATGAACAAGTAAACCCGCAGGCTTATAAATCGCTGCGTAATGTTCATCTTGATACAAAATATCTAACTCAGCAGGAATGGGCTCGATGTGATCTTCAGCAGTTTCAATAATGTCGTTCATTGATGAAAGCACTCATCAAAAGCCTTGATACTGGTGAGTAACTCACCAGTATCAAAATCTAATTGTTTAACAAACTCTGCGGCATAAGGATATATGTCGACTTTCTGCGGTAATTGGCTACCAGATTCTATCAACGCATGCATTCGAGGGATGAGTATGAACTGCAACCACTGCGGCAAACTTAAGGTA
The DNA here is from genome assembly GCF_030548085.1 of Agarivorans sp. 2_MG-2023. Lineage (NCBI taxonomy): Bacteria > Pseudomonadati > Pseudomonadota > Gammaproteobacteria > Alteromonadales > Alteromonadaceae > Agarivorans > Agarivorans sp. 2_MG-2023. The sequence goes on along the minus strand of NZ_JAUORQ010000013.1, from coordinate 85,639 downwards.
TCAACACAAAAAGGTTGTGAACTTGCGAGAGCGGTTGCGCTTGGCTCAGACGTTTGCCAACAATTACATTTCTTGAGGCTGGTTTCTAATTGATTTAGGCACAGTAAAACAGAGTCAGGCATAACTAAAAGAAGCTTCTATTAAAAGCAACATTGTAACACTGCTTTACACAGCTGGCACCGTTAAGCCTATTGATTGCCCTAAAGCCTATAAATGTGGATACTTATGCCACATTGATGACTGAAGCCTAAGAACATGAATAAAATAACTACATTAAGCGAAATCCTCCAGCTCTCAGGGAGTGAACTACGCGTTTATGAAATGGGTCGACAGATACATCACATATCCAATCAAGACTTCTATCAAATAGAAACAGCAAAACAGCCCTACCCTGCCCCTATTCAGCAGCATGCCCGCTTTGCCTTATGCTTTTGGCAAAAGCAGCAATCTGATACACCTTATATATGGTTTCTACAACTTCCAGTTGATGAACAAGGTTTTATTAACCTAGGTGCACGTGATCAGTTTATACAACTAGTGATTGATGCAATGGGTCATCAACTCAACCAAGAACCGACGGAAGAGCAACAGCAGGCATTAGCCAATAATCAATACATCTACAAACCTATTGAAGAAAAGCTGGCATATTTTAATGCTGTATATAAGAAAGACTGTCAGTTACCACCTTCAGAACATTACCTAGCCGTTCGCCGTTACTTAAGTGCAGATAGCTCATGGAATAACTGGCAAGCCCTCGCCCTGCAAGGTGTAGCAGATGTCATTGCGCGTTTAGATAGAGATGAGAATAGTAAATTATTAAGCGCTGCATTCCATAAGTTGCCCATTGAAGTGGCCAATAAAACGCTAGAGTTGCTAGAACATGCCAGCATCGATCAACAACTGAGCCAATGCGTAGCCCAAAGCCATGCTGAACAATTAGAGAAAGATGAAGAATTAGCTAGCCTATATTTAAGAGCCTTAGCTGGGTCGTCAGTTACGCAACTAATTAACAAATCTATTATGCTTCAGTTAGAAAATGCGGCGTCAATTCATAGCTTTATTGCAGTGGCTGGTCGTTTGTGGCAACAACTCGCTGAACCAAACATGCTTAAAGCGTTTCTCGAAGCCTTATCCAAACAACAAGATCCTGAGTTGTTTCAACAGATCTTTACTGACTTAGTATTTATTCCAAGTCTACGTAGTTTTGTATTGGCACAGCTTAGAGATCCGAGTAACTCCCCAGAGCTACAAGTCGCTATTCAGCAGCTACTAGACTTATACCAAACACCTGTCCGCCATTAGGGAAACATAGATGTCTCAACAAATTGTTCTGTTAGCCATTAAATCTTTAGTGGATGATAATAAGCAACCTACTTTGGCTTTAGTAAAAGGCCGTTTAAATTCTCGACAACCCATGCCATTGGTCATTGAGGCAATAAATGCCTATAAACGTGACCCTAGTATTATTGAGGGTTTGATCCCAGCAGAGCCAGCTGTTACTTCCACCAATACTCCATCGATGGAAAAGCGCGTTGCGGAGCTTGAGTCTCAAGTAGCATTTTTACTAGAACGCGTAACACAACTAGAAGCTAATCATTAAGCATGTATTTAACGACCGTAGAGTTTGAGTGTTATGCAGATACCACTATTAGCCAAGCTGAAAAAGCCATAAACCAAGTACTGGATTGCTGGCGCTATAACGGACAAATTATTGGCCGAGAATTCCCAGTGGTAATAAAAGACGCAACCTTTAGTACTCGAGTAGTTTGCCCTGAAGAAAATAGTTTGCTAGAAAGCCACCAAAGCGCACAGGTTAAACGTGCTAAACAAGCCTTGAGTGATGTAGGTTTACTTAGCCCCAAGATAAAAAGTTTGGGCCGAGATATTAACTCTGATGACAGCGACTTATGTGAATCGCCCTCTTGGCAAGTGCTGTACACCAACTATTTACAAAGCTGTTCACCGCTGCGTTGTGGCGACCATTTCACACCTATTCCTTTGTATCACCTACCCGCAGTAGCCAATGGCGATCACAAACAATTAGTAAAATGGCAAGAAGACTGGTCAGCTTGCGATCAATTACAAATGAATGGCAGCATTCTTGAACATGGTGCACTAGTGGAAATGAGCAGTACCAAAAGTCGCTTGTTTAAACGTGGTAGCGACTTATGCAAGCGGCTGGAATACCTCACTAAAACCCCCACCTACTTATACTTGTATCGCGTTGGAGGTGAAAGCTTATCCGCTGAGAAGGCTAGAGCTTGCCCAAGTTGTGGAGGCCAATGGAGATTAGAAGAGGTTGAGCATGATATATTTGATTTTAAATGCGATAGCTGTCGCTTGGTGTCAAATATATCATGGGATTTCAAACGTTAACTCGCTAGGGTCAATTGGGCTAAAAAGTCGTCTAAACTACTCGCTAATACACGGTCGATGCCTTTACCCAATTGCTCTAACACCACTTCACCCGAATCATTATTGATACTCACAACTTGCATTTCATCGTCAGTACTAGCAATAAATACGGTCTCATTCTGCTTTAATCTGCGTTGCATTAACACATGGCCAATAATGTTTTCGAGCAGCATATCAAAATCTTGTTCATTCCAAGCTTGTACCAGCTCAATACGATTATTTTGAAAATCAACCGCTAAGGTTTCAGAAAAATAATCACCATAAAACGCTTTAATACTGGGGTGAAGAGTTAGCTCAAGCGCAGCTTCAATCCCAGAAAAATCCCCAGTTTGCTCCCTTAGTACTGGGTGCCAATGTATTTGCTCATCAACAGGCTCACCCACGGTACAAGGAGACAACCAATCGTTATCGTATTCAACTTGTGGATAAGACGAATTTTGCCACTCACGCTCAAACTTGGAAAAAACTGCTGTTAAAGGCTTTGATATCACGCTGCTCATAGATGTGTTTCACTTAGAATTGAGATAGACTAAGCCTAACCAATTCGATGTAACAACACCATGAAAAAGCAGCCCCTAAACACTTCAGAACAGTTAAAAGACAGTTTGAGCCTCGGTAAACCTACCGACTATATTAGCCATTACTCACCCAGCTTATTGCAAGGTGTGCCACGTACACTTAATCGCCAACAAATACGCCTAGACGAAAGCCAAGACTTACCTTTTAATGGGTACGATTTGTGGAATTTATACGAACTATCGTGGCTAAACGATAATGGCTTACCTGTTGTTGCAGTAGCTGAAGTTAAAATTGCTGCTAGTTCGCGTTGCTTAATTGAATCCAAATCTTTCAAACTCTATTTAAACAGTTTTAATCAAAGCCACTTTAGTGACTTTTCTGCTGTAGAGAAAATACTGAAAAAAGATTTAAGCCACTGTGCTGAAGGTGAAGTAGACGTGACTATTTTGCCCATTTCAAGCGCAATGGATAACTCAGCGATGCCTGGCGATAATATCGATAATCAAGATATCGCTATCGACAACTATGAACTGGATCCAAGCTTGTTAGAAAACGCTTGCGACCACCATCAGCGAGTAACGGAAACACTAAACAGCCATTTGTTAAAATCTAACTGTTTAGTCACTAATCAGCCAGATTGGGCCAGTGTTTACATCCATTATAATGGACCTAAAATTGAGCAAGAAGCGCTGCTTCGCTACCTAATATCATTTCGACAGCACAACGAATTTCACGAACAATGTGTGGAACGTATATTCACCGACTTAATGCATTATTGCCAACCCAGCAAGCTTACTGTTTATGCTCGATATACGCGCCGCGGCGGCTTAGATATTAATCCTATGCGAAGTAACGATCCTGAAGCTACCGCTCGCTTAGGAAATTGGCGCTTGCTTCGTCAATGAGGATATTTAGTTTCTTGAAAGCACATTTTAGTATTTGGCGTTTATTGGCTTTAATCTGCGGCATACTGTCGGCTAATACCCAGGCTTACGAACATGGATTTGTACATGTTCCAAAAGCCTTAGAGCCGCTACGCCAATTACTCATTGCTAACCCTAGAATGTGTCTACAACAAACTAAACAGCGCTTAGAGCAACAGCAAAACAGCACCAAACAAAGTCCTGAGTCGAAGAGCATTGAACTGCTCACATTACAACTTGGCGCGCTATGTTCTTATCGTATTAGCGATACCAAACAGGCTCAGAGCTATATTGACCACGCCATTTATCTAGCAAAACAACAACAGCATCAAGCCCACCTAACCCAAGCCTATATTATTGCCGCGTTGGTATTAAGTGGTGATCCCAACAGAGCTGTAGAAACTAGAAGCTACATTGAATTAGCGCAATCTAATCTTGAAAAGCTAAAGATTTTTCCACTGCCAAACATGCGCTTCCAGCTACAAAAAGTACTGGCGTTGTTTTATCAAAGCCAAGGTAAAAGCAACGAAGCTAAAAGCTACTTACTAAAAGCAAAAGAAGAAGCTTACGCCAGTAAATCAGTCATTTTAAGAGCTTGGTCAGAAGCTTTGCTAGCCAACTACTACCTAATAAACAACCAGCCTGAATTAGCACTAAGTCATTTAAGTGAGGCTGAACTTGATGACGCAGATGTAAAAACCAATGAAGCCTTGCTCCTAAGTAGCTTATTAAAAGCCAATATTGCCCGAGTATATTTGGGCCAGGGTGAATTGGCCATTGCAGAACAAATTCAACAAGATGCCATCGCATACGCAGTAACACTTGGCAACCTAGACCTGCAAGCTGAAGAGATCGCCACACTGGGTAACATGGCAGAGTTAACCGGTGATATTGATGCAGCTTTAGTGCACTACCTCAACGCTAAAGATATTGCCAAAGCGAATAATAACCTCCATTTGCTAGCCGACGTAGAGCTGCAATTAGGTCAAACCTATATGGAACTGTCGAACTATACGCCAGCTTTAGTGCACCTGCAGATTTCGCGACAGCTTTATACCACTTTGAATCAACCCAATAAGCTGTTACGCAGCCTTTTACTATTGGGTGAGTTACACATCAACAATAAAGAGAATGGCTTGGCCATTTTGCAGCTGGAAAAAGCCGAACAACTCGCCAATACCATGGGCTTAACCAGCAGCCACAGTAAAGTGTATAAGTTACTCACTCAAGCTTACGAAGAAAATGGTAACTACGCCCTAGCCTTAGAGCAATTTAAGGTTTATCACAGCTTAAATCAGCGTTATCAGCAAATTCGAAATGAGTTAAAACGAGAACAATTCAAGCAACACTATCAATATATAGAACAAGCCCAACAGCTATCTGATTTAACTCGAGAAAAAGCCATTATCTCGCAGCAAAGTAACTTTCAGCAGCTCATTTTAGTATTGGTCTGCGTTTTTGGCATTATGCTGCTGTTCCTATTTTTAGTCACAAGACAAAAACTATTAAGCCGCAATGCATCACTCAAAGAGCTGAAGTTAAAACTCAATCACCACCCTATTACCGGTTGGCGGCAGTTAGCGCATAGTGAAACACCTTTACTGTGCTTGCGTGATAATCAAGAAAACAAACAGCAGCCCCGTATTTTGCTCATGTTATCTATAGAAAAAATCGGTTTAGTAAACCATCAAACGCTGGGCTTTAAATCTCATCGGGATTTAATCAAGTTGTTCGTTGAAGAGCTTATTACTGATTTGGACGGCGATTTCCACCTAGGGCACATTAACGATAAGCAAATAGTATTGTGTATCGAGCAGGGTCGTAATACGCCTCAAAAACTGAGTCAGCATTTAAGTGAGCGCGCTGAAAAATGCGCTGAAACGCAAAAAATTGAACTAATCTTAGCTATTGGTAGCTGTATGTTGCCATTTTTAACTAAAGCTGAAGATGCAATTGACGATATAGGTATGACTGAAGTTGTATGGTTAGCGCTTGAAGGTGCTCAGCAACTCTGTACACAAACAAATAGTAATCAGTGGGTCGAGCTCACTGCAATGAGTGGATCACACGCTGCATTCTTTTGTAGCGATGTGACTCAAGATGTAAAACAAGCCATTTCTAAAGGCTTGGTGAAAGTGAATGCATCTGCTGATAAGAGCCTCATTAATTGGTAAACTTTTGATAACACTCAACTACAATTAATGACTTGTTAGCATCTGTAGTTATCGAATATCTCGTGTTATGCTAAATTTTTATGTTAGGCACGCTAGGATGTATTGGTTTTAACGATGAGCGATATCATCACTATTAAGAAGCGACTTGCGTTGGTGAGAAACGAAATAGACAGTTCCAACAACAATCCTTCAGACCAAGATGCAAAGGTTAGAATGGAAAAAAAAGCAATAAGCCAGCTAATTTCACGCCTATCAAAAATTTGTTATGGCCTAGACGAACAGCTCGATCAAAAACTTCAACAACTTATCGAAGACGTTGAACAAAACGATGACCTGTCGGCTATCTCTCAATACCAAAACGAATTAGATGGCTTGTTTAAACAACACGGCGAGACTTTAAAAACTCTACTCGCTCATAATCAACGAATCATTAAATCTTCTGGTGAATCTTTAAAACGCATTAACGGCTTACCGCCCCAGCTGCGTCGCAAACTCACAGATTTTTTGGAACAAGAGCCCGCTTACTCACATGGTGATAATCAGCAACGCTTAGAGCAGCTGTTAAATTACTATTATCAAGCCTTACTGAACAAGCCCGCTTTTGGCGGCGCTCCAGCAGGAAGCACCGATAATGTTGCATCAGTAAAACCCAAAGAGAGTGTGCTTAATAGTCGCTTACATAAGCGAATTTGTGATGACCTACAGCGCTTAATTACTGAGCTTGATTACAGTGGCGATGTTGGCACCAAACTTGGCCAAGTACGTTCCGATTTACTGGTAGGTGTAGAGCCTGATGAACTGCCAAGCATGTGCATTAAGGTCATTCAGCTCGTCATTGAAGGTAGCCGTGAAGAACGCAAGGCCTCGCAAGAGTTCTTATACTCATTAAACGAAAGTTTAGGAGGAGTTCACGATCAGTTTAATGACTCACTAAGCCAATCTAAATCAATTCATAAAGATCAAAAGCAAAGCGATGGCTTGCTTAAAAGCCGCTTGTTAGAGTTGGGAGCCGAAGTACGTTCAAGTAACGACTTAGACGCCCTAAAAAACTCAATTCAAAGCCGACTGATTCAAATTGCTGACGTCTTTAAAGAAAAAGAACAACTAGAGCAAAAAACTACAGATTTACTCGAACAACTGACTGATGTTGAGCTAAAACTACGTTTAGTGCGTGAAGAAACTCACGAGTATAAAAAGCGCTTAAATGCTCATAAACATAAGCTATTTATCGACAGCCTAACCCAGGTCTACAACCGCGCAGCCTTAGACGAACGTTTAGAGCTTGAGTACAAACGTTGGAAGCGTTACGGCTACAACTTAGGCATGGCAATTATTGACATCGACCACTTCAAATCTATTAATGATAAGTTTGGACATATGGCTGGTGATAAAGCACTTAAGGTGATTGCCCGGGCCCTGCAAAATAATTTACGAGATACAGACTTCTTAGCTCGCTTTGGTGGTGAAGAGTTTGTGTTACTTATGCCAAATATCTCGCCCGACGCTGTACTAGTGCCTTTAGATAATATTCGAGAGCAAATAAAAGCCCTCCCCTTTAGATTTAAAGACCAACAAGTATCGATTACTGTTTCTATTGGCGCAACCCTGTTCAAAGAAAGCGACAAGCCCTTAGATGCTTTTGAACGCGCCGACCAAGCCTTGTATGAATCCAAGAGCAGCGGCCGTGACAAAGTTAACATAATCAGCTAGTTAGTTTCGACTAAAGAGGAATAACACAACGCTTACATCACACCTCACGCTATACTGTAATATGCAAATTGCAAAATTACCCGTGAGGTGTTGATGATTACCCATATAAATCCTGTAGGCAGTATGAACTTACTGTCGAAGCTTGAAGTAGACCAACTCACCTTAAGTGCCTCCGAAGATATTTATCTCCTTTACCGAAACTGTAGCCTTGCTGTGCTCAACTCTGGTAGTAAAACAGATAGCAGCCGAGAAATTTTAGAGCGCTACAAAGATTTTGAAATTAACGTCCTGAGCCGCGAGCGAGGGGTTAAGTTAGAACTTGCCAATGCGCCAGAAGAAGCTTTTGTAGATGGCGAAATTATTCGTGGTATTCAAGAACACTTATTTAGCGTATTGCGCGACATTCTCTATGTCTCTAACGAAATCAAAGAACAAGCTCATTTAGATCTAAACCAATCATCCCACATCACCAATTTAGTGTTTTCAATGCTGCGTAATGCGCGGGTTATCCATCCTCGCACCGAGCCAAACTTAGTTGTTTGCTGGGGTGGTCACTCTATAAATGCAGTTGAGTATCAATATACTCGAGAGGTTGGCAGCCAATTGGGTTTACGAGAGTTAAATATTTGCACCGGCTGTGGGCCTGGCGCTATGGAAGGGCCAATGAAAGGTGCTGCTGTAGGCCACGCTAAGCAACGGGTAAATGATGGCCGTTATATTGGCCTAACAGAGCCAAGTATTATCGCGGCTGAGCCACCTAACCCTATCGTCAACGAACTCATCATATTGCCCGACATTGAAAAGCGCTTAGAGGCATTTGTTCGTATGGGGCATGCCATTGTCATTTTCCCAGGGGGCGCAGGAACCGCTGAGGAGCTGCTATACATACTTGGCATTATGATGCACCCAGAAAACGCCCGCCAACCGCTACCGATAGTTTTAACCGGCCCTAAATCTAGTGAAGAGTACTTTAAAAGCATTGATGAGTTTATTGGCGAAACTTTAGGCCATGAAGCTCAGCAACGCTATCAAATCATCATTGACGATTCTGCTCGAGCAGCTCAAGTCATCAAACAAATGATGCCAAAAGTGAAGGATTACCGCCGAGCGATAGGCGACGCTTACTCTTTTAACTGGAGTTTAAAAATTGACAGCGATTTCCAGCATCCCTTTGAGCCTTTACACAAAAATGTTGAGAAGCTTAACTTACACTTTGATCAAGCGCCGCAAGATTTGGCAGCAAATTTACGGCGCGCATTTTCTGCCATTGTCAGTGGTAATGTCAAAGATGAGGGAATAAAACAAATCGAAAAACATGGTCCTTTTATTATTGACGGCGACCCTAAAATAATGGAAATGTTAGACAAACTACTACAGGACTTTGTTGCTCAACATCGAATGAAACTACCCGGTAGCCACTATGAGCCTTGTTATAAAATAGGTAAAGCAAAGTGATAGCACCTTGGCAACAGGGGCATCAGCGTGGCTAAGCAACTGGTCATTATTGATGCCTTAAACTTGATTCGTCGTATTTATGCGGTGCAGCAGCAACGTACACCTGATGCATCCTTAGCCAAAGCGACAGAGCAAGCACTAACCAGCGCCTGTAAGCGAATCATCACAACTCTAAAACCGTCACACATTATTGCCGTGTTTGACGGTGACCGCTGTGCTTGGCGCGAAGACCTATATCCCGCCTATAAACAAAACCGCTCGCCAATGCCAATAGCGCTCGCCGAGCAACTTGAAACGCTAAAAGACCATTTACTAGACATAGGCATTGACTCCATTTCAGCCCCTAATGAGGAAGCTGATGATATTTGTGCCACCCTAGCCAGTAAAGCCGCTAAGGCAAACTACCCTGTTACCATTATCTCAACAGATCGTGGTTACTATTCGTTGCTTACCCAAGGTATTAGTTTGTACGACTACTTTCGCCGCGACTATGTATCCATCGAAGAGGTTGAAACAAAGTTTGGTATTAAAATAAATCAGCTCGGTGATTACTGGTCTTTAGTCGGCATTAACAGCGTAAACGTAAGTGGTGTTCCGGGTGTTGGCAATAAAAGCGCTCAAACGTTATTGGAACGCTACACTAACACCGCAGATATCCTCGCAGAAGCCCAACCAGACAAGTTAGTCGCCAAAGTACAAGCCAATAGTAGTGCGTTGTTATTAGCTAAACAGCTTCTTAGACTTAAAACAGACTTAAAACTAGGCTTCTCTCTCAAGCAACTTCGCTATCAAGCTTCCATTCCCTAAGCATCATCGTTCACTACCAAGTATTTGTTAAACTTTGAATAAGGTTATTTGGAATATTGGATATTCCAAATAAACCCTACCTTTTAGATAAGATTTAGATGATTTTATCTTTTAAAGGCAAATGCTAGATGTCTAATAATTCAACTCATATACAACGAAATGAATCGTTGCCAAAAAAACTCTTAAGGATTGGGATAAAAACCTGCAAAAGTCTTATTAAAACAGCTGCGGCCCTAGGTATTTTAATTGGCTCATCAGTGCTGTTATCTAAACTAGCAACTATTCATGGTAAAGCCTTACCAGAGGACTATTTTTCTCAAGGTTATCCAACCATCTTGAAGTTACTCGATTCTGAAATATTCATGGGTTTTGTCTTTTTCGTCACAGTGGCAATTTTGGTTTACCTTGCCTACTTATTCTGGTGCCTACATGAGGTCGCTGTACATAAAGCAGCCAAAATGTCGAGCGCCCATACTCAAATCATTTTTGCTCTTTCTCTATGTGGTTTATTCATCGATAAAACCTGGTGGGTACTCGCTATCATCATCGCCTTTGCGCGTTGGGACGTATTAGCTAAAGAGCTATCTAATATTATTCGCAATGGTCGCGCTATCACTAAGCGTGTGGAGGAATAAATCATGAAAGAGATTATGCTCCCGTATATCTTAATCTGTTGGATACTGGTAAAAACAGGGGTTATTCAATGGACCTTACGTAATGCGGTTATCACCGTTAGTATCGGCGTAATGTTGGCTGCGGCCTTGTTTACAGCACACCGTTTTTGGTCACCAGCCGACCTTACCGACAGTACAACCGTAAAAGCACCACACGCTGTGCTAAGCCCTTTATTTGGGCAAGAGGTAGAAGAAGTTTTTGTTGTACATAACCAAATGGTTAAGAAAGGCGATCTTATTTACACCCTTAAAACCGAAGACACTGAATCTCAAGTTATCGGTTTAGAAGCCCAGAAGAAAGCTGCCGAAGCAGAAATACTGGCGTTGATTTACCAAATCAATAACGACAAGAAAAACCTTCAACGTTTAGAGAACTTAAGTGAATTTGCACAAGAGTATCAACGTGATGATTTACGAACCAAAATTGAACAAACCGAAGCGAACGTATTGTCGGTAAAAGCCCAAATGCTAAGCTTAGATGCGCAAATGACCAATGCTAATTGGCAAAACGAGCGCCGAGAAATTCGTGCGCCATTTGATGGTCAGTTATCGATTACCAATATCGTAAACGGCACGCGTGTAGGTAATATGCACTTATACGATACCAACAAGAAATTTGTAGAAATGCGAATCGCCGATCAAACGTACCGCGGCATACAAGTGGGTCAGTTTGCTGAATTTTATGTTGATGCTTACCCCGGTGAAATATTCCGCGGTCGAGTGCATAGCTTAACAACGGGTACTGGTGAAGCGCGCGTTTCAGTAATAAACGGCTCACAGCAAGTTCGCCGACACGTGGGTAACAACATGGGCTCACACGGTCGAACCATTGTCATCGAATTCGAAGAGCCGGAAGGTTACAACGTGCCTATTGGCGCTACCGGTTCAGGCTGGGTTTCGGCTAATAAACCACATCCAGCGCTTGGTTTTATGGATATTATTGGTGGGGCAACTGTACGCTTAAAAGCCTTTAAATCATATTTGTCAGCGATTTAAACGCCACAACAAACCTAGAGTAGCGCTCCCTTCGCTACTCTACTACTCGCCCTGTAAGGCTAACCATTCGCTATTGTGTCGGTCGATAATTGACGAAATCAGATTTGATAGCCATTGCTGTTTAGCCGAATAACGAAGCGAGCTCTTCATGATCAATGCAACATCAATATTCAACTGATGCTGTTGGCTTTTTTCATAGTAAGGTTCGTATTTTAAAGTGAAACAATTGCCCATCAGTTGATCTAACAATATATGGCTATCAACAATAATGCCTACTTCTATCGTGGGATCTAGTGCCTTAAAATGGTCTTGATGCTCGTTCACTCCCGAGATGAGAAACTTCACGTACTCGCCAGATTGATTACCATGAAAATAGCCCGCCCCAGAGTGAATTCTTTTTTGGTAAAAAGACTGAGGTTTATCATTGATAACATGTAAGCCAAGGTCTACTTCTTCGCGTAGAATAAGCGATTCGCTATTAGCGCCCCACTGCCTCATCTCAATCACTGCTGATGTTTGCTCTCTTATCGCGTCGATGATTTGTTTGCCTAAGGTAATCAAATAAGGCTCAACAATATGCAAGGTCACTTTACTGACACTTGATGGTTCGAATTCATCGGGTTCAAGAGCAAGATCTACATCTACCAAAGCGCGCTTTAATTTAGGAGCAATGGATTCGGCATAACCAGTCGGTTGTAATTCCCCAGCATGCCTCACAAACAAAGGATCATCTAATTGCTCTCTTAACTGAGCCAACACCTTTGAAACATAAGATTGTGACCGCCCTAGTTTACGCGCGGCTTTAGTGGTAGAACGAGTGTGCATTAACGCTAAAAAAACGTGTAAAGCATTTAAATCTTTCATCTAAGCCCTGGTTATCCCATAACATTTAGCTAAAGCTACCTTAAAAAAGTCTTCTTGGCTAAACCATTCAAAGTAGTTTTTTGATCTATAGTTTATTTAGTCGCATGCACACAAGCTTGTCCAATAAGGCCAAGCTTTTGCAGAAGATGAAAATAAATATAGGGAAATATAAATGAGCGCCAAGGCAAAGATCCTCTACTTAATGGGTTTGTTGTTCTCCATTATAATTCTACTCATCTCCGCCGTTGGATTTATTAATTTTAAATCTGCTTCTGTAGTCAATTACACCGCCCAATTGGACGATCAAGCGTTCCTTATCGCGAAAGCGATTGAACAGAAAATGGACCGTTATTTTGATGCCTTGGATTTAAAGGCCGCCGAACTTCCAGTGAGTGCCTCTGGCAAAGTAGATGAAAAACAACTAATGGTGTCGCTACATGCGATGAAGAACAAATTAGGCGTGCTTAATGCCTACATCGGTTTGGCTAGTGGAGACACTTACGCTGCCAGCAATAATGGCATTATTCCTAACTTCAACGCTAAAAAGCTCAATCGCGAATGGTATACCCGTGGTATGGCGAATGAAGCTAAAATTGTTACCACACCTTATACCAGCAGCACCGGTGATGTTGTAATGGCGGTAGCTGTTCCAGTGCAGCGCGATGGCAAAGCGATAGGCATTTTGGCGGTTAACCTTGCCTTAAATCAGATAACAACGTTTATTGATGGCTTATCGGAACAAAATCAGCTGTTTGTAAGCCGAGAGGACGGTTTCATTATTGCGGCTAAATATACTGATTACATTGGCAAAAACCTGTTTGAATTACGCCCCTCCTATAAACAGTACAATACAATGGACTCAAGCCAGCATGACTATGATTTTGATGGTAACGAGTATTCCGTGGTTTCAGCAAAAGCATCCACACTCAACTGGACAGTATGGGCTTGGGACCGATGGGATAGTATAAACCAAGCCTCTAACCGTAATCTTGTGATCACCGCCTCTCTTGCGGTAGTGCTAATTATTGTCGCCTTAGTGATTACCTACTTTGTGGTCATCCGATTAATGTATGCCCCGATTGGCGGCGAACCCTCAGACATAGAAACCATTGTGCAAAACATTGCCAAAGGTGATTTACGCTATTCGGAGCAGCAAACTGGAAATGAAACCGGGATTTATCATGCGGTACTGGCCATGGTCAAAAACCTCACCAGCATCGTTACCGGCATTAACACCGCCACCGAGCAGTTAAATAAATCGTCATCCCTTATTCACGAGTCAGCCTCAACGGTAAACACCAGTTCTGAATCACAAATGATGCAATTGGAGCAAACGTCAACGGCAATGAACCAAATGACGGTAACTGTAGATGAAGTAGCACGTAACGCACTTCAAGCCTCAACGGCAGCAACTGAAGCCAACGAACACTCCCAGCAAGGCATTAGCGTAGTCAACGAAATGAACAACAACATTAACTTGCTAGTTGGCGGTATCGAAAAAGTTCAGGAGGTGATTAACAAGCTAGAAATGGAAACAGAGGGCATTGGCCGAATATTAGAGGTAATTCGCGGCATTGCTGAACAAACCAACTTACTAGCGCTTAATGCGGCGATTGAAGCAGCACGCGCAGGCGAACAAGGCCGAGGCTTTGCGGTAGTTGCCGATGAGGTGCGTAATCTCGCTAATCGGACTCAAGATAGCACTAATGAAATTCAAGAGATGATTACCAAGCTGCAAACCGAGGCGAAAAACTCCGTATCATTAATGCAAACCAACGCCAAAGATGCTCAACTCACCGCAGAAAAATCAGACCAAGCAAATCAAGCCTTAGAAGCCATAAGTAGCTCAGTGTCAGTGATTCATGACATGAATACTCAAATTGCCACAGCCGCTGAAGAACAGACCCTAGTAGCGGCAGAAATTAACACCAGTATTGTCGGCATCAACGATTTAGCAAAAAGCACTTTCGATAGCTCGGAGAACAATACCAAAATGGTTGAGGAGCTCACTGAAATTGCCAATACACTGAATAAATCCATTGAGGTTTTCAAATTATAAGTCTTAACAAAGCTGGCTAAAATTTAGTCTTAAAATCAAGCTAATACCTTAGTATTAGCTGAATCCTTTTGAGTATTGAGTTAAAAAAATGTAAACTCTGTGTTGCCCGAAGACCTCAATTGTCGGGCAATAACACGGAGTGTTACCTCCTCCCCTTAGATAATAAAAAATGCCTACGAATTAGGAAGAGATATGTCAACAAGACGAATCACCGTAATACCAGGAGATGGTATTGGCCCTAGTATTATCGAAAGTGCAATCGCTATCATGGACAAAGCGGGTTGTGGTTTTGAATATGATTTTGCCAACGCAGGGCTTACTGCGTTAGAAAGTGATGGCAGCCTGTTACCTGAGAAATCCCTACAACTCATCGAACAAAATGGCATCGCACTAAAAGGCCCACTCACAACACCAGTGGGTACCGGCTTCACCTCTATCAACGTTTCAATGCGTAAACATTTCGACCTTTACGCCAACATTCGTCCAGTACGCTCTTTTGTAGGTACTAAAGCGCGTTACGAGAACATTGATATCATCACCGTTCGTGAAAACACCGAAGGGATGTACTCAGGTATTGGTCAGAAACGTAGCGAAGACGGCACTAGTGCCGAAGCGATGAGTGTTATTACGAAAGATGGCGCAGAGCGCATCGTAAAATTTGCTTACGAATTGGCGCGCCGTGAAGGCCGTAAAAAAGTCACCGCCATTCATAAAGCTAACATCATGAAATCAACTTCTGGTTTATTTTTAGAAGTAGCACGTGAAGTTGCTAAGCAATACCCCGATATTGAGTCGGAAGAAATGATCGTTGATGCCGCATGTATGAACCTAGTAATGTACCCAGAGCGCTTTGACGTAATGGTAACTACTAACTTATTTGGCGACATATTGTCTGACCTATGTGCTGGCCTAGTGGGCGGTTTAGGTATGGCTCCTGGCGCTAATATTGGTGAACGTGCAGCAATTTTTGAAGCGGTACACGGCAGTGCTCCCGATATTGCAGGCCAAGATATTGCTAACCCAACATCGGTTATTTTAGCCAGTATTCAAATGCTTGAATACCTAGGTATGGAAGACAAAGCCGCAAACATTCTAAAAGCGCTTACCGAAGTAATAGCAAGTGGTGACCGTACCACTCGTGATTTAGGTGGCACAGCTGGCACCAAAGAGTTTACTCAATCGATTTTAGATCGTTTATAAACTTATTATCGATTCAAAAAAGGCAGCCTAGGCTGCCTTTTTTATCGCTTAGCACTGCATCAATGATGTTTTAATAAACTCGTGCAAAAACCGTGATTTCTTCCCTATCATGGTAGAGTTGCTTGGCTCTTACTTCATGTTTGAAACCTAACTCACTTAAGCCTTCTCGCAATAGTTCCAAGTCTTGATTAACTTCAGTAAATCGCTGCTTCATTGGCAACTTCAAATTAAACATGGCGTAGCGACACCAACCATTGGCTAACCATTTAAGCATTAATCGCGATACTTTAGCCGGGCGCTCAACCATGTCACACACCAACCAACTTACATTGTCACGCTCAGGTTTATATTTGAACCCATCTTCTCGATAATGCTGCACTTGGCCAGTATCCATTAAAGACTGCGCCATAGGGCCGTTATCCACTGCAGCTACAAACATATTTCGCCTAACCAACTGATAAGTCCAACCACCTGGGCAAGCCCCTAAATCAACAGCATGTTGGCCGTTTTCAATGTATTGCTCGCGCTCTTGTTCATTCAGCAATACCATAAAGGCCTCATCAAGCTTTAGGGTTGAGCGGCTAGGCGCTTCAGATGGAAATTTTAAACGTAGAATACCATTAGGCTGAGCATTACCATTACGAGTATCAGAGTAACCCAGCCAACAATGAGTACCGCTAACGAAAAACAGCTGCATAGCGGGCAGTTTTGGATTGTTTTTTTTAGTCAACCATTGGTGTTTAACTAGCGCGTTTTCTAACGGGCGAGTAAATTTTTTGCAAAAGCTTGATAGTGCTTTTCCGTCGTTAGTGTCTGGGTACTCTAAACGCAAACTCCCGCATCGAGGCAACTTCTGCTCTAGCGCTAAAATAGATGCCACTCGATTCGCTTCATCTAACTGCATTTCCGCCAAGGCTAAAAACCAATGCCGAGCAAATACCAACTCACGAAAATCTATGCTTTGATAAAGACTTACTGAGTGCTCACTTTGGAAACAGCTAAACTCTACAAACCCTTTACCATCACCTGCTTTAGCAAACCCGTAATAGCCTAACTGCTCGGCATGAAACTGGATTTCGGCGGCACAGTCACTCTCAAAACCAGAGCGACAATAAAGGATGATACTACTCATTACTTATACTCTTTGTTGGCAACGCTAAACACAACCAGCCAATAATCAACACCACTCCACCGAGCGGAGTCATTGGCCCAAATATTTTAGCGCCGAAAAAAGCCAAGCAGTATAAGCTACCGGCAAATAACCAACCACCAATAATCCACAATATTGCGCTAAGGCGATACTTATTCAGCACAGCGACCGCCGCCACTAAATGAATAAGCTGGTAGAACACGCCCGTTTCTATCCAGCCAAGCTGTGCGTCACCTAAAAACCGACTAAAGCCATGCGCGGCACCCGCCCCCATTATCACGGTAAATCCGCCGCTTATCGCGAGCAATAAACGAATTGGCCAACTGGCGTTAATTTGATTGCTCATTCTGCGTCTACCAAACCTTCATTCGCAAATTCCTGCTGCTCTTGCTCAACCAGCGAAATCATCCATTCACGAAACGCCACTAACTTGCCCTGCTCTGCTTGGCTCGGTTTACATACCATGTAATAGGCATTTTTACTCAGTAAAACCTGCTCAAAAGGACATACCAAGCGCCCCGCTTCAATCTCTGGCTTAGCCAGCACACTGTGTCCCAGCGCCACACCTTGCCCATAAACTGCAGCCTGCAACACCATGGTTGAGTGAGAAAAGATAGGTCCATGGTTAACATTCATTTGGCGCAACCCCACCAACTTAAACCATTCTTTCCAATCATGGCGGGCGGTATCATGCAATAACGTATGAAACTGCAAATCTTCAGGCTTGGTTAAGGCTTTATCGCCCACCAATAAGCTCGGCGAACATACTGGAACCAAATACTCAGTGTGAAGCTTATCGGCGCGTAAACCAGACCAATTACCTCGCCCATAATAAATAGCTACGTCGACATCTTCGGTTAATGAGCCTTCGTACAAATCTACCGCTTTTATTCGAACATCAATATCGGGATGCATCTCACTAAATTGGGATAAACGTGGTACTAACCATTGAATGGCAAAACTGGGTTGTAAACTAACTGTTATCGTTCCTTTAGCGCCACGAGCAAGTAGCCGATCAGTCGCTTCGGTTAACGATATAAAAATATCTTTAATATCAAGGAAATAGCCCTGGCCTTCTTCGGTCAACAGTAAGGCTCTGTTTTTTCTGCGGAAAAGTTTCAAACCCAAGAACTCTTCTAAGGCTTTGATCTGGTGGCTGACTGCGGCTTGAGTCACAAATAACTCTTCTGCAGCTCGAGTAAAGCTGAGGTGCCTAGCAGCAGCTTCAAACGCTTTTAATGCATTTAAGGGGGGCAAACGACGCGCCATATTAACATCCCATTAACGGATAAGTTTTTCTAATCTATAGGCATTATAAATTATCTATTGTTGTACGACCAGTTGCAGATTAATATGCACACGCAATCAAGCGAAGGGGTCTGACAGAGCGCCTAATATCAAGGTGTTATGTCAGGCCTCTTTAAGTAGTTACCGGATTTGTAATTACTTTGATTGCTATGTTGTGTTTGCATTTGTCGGCCTTTTGCTGACTTCCCTGTTTCTTATTTTGACCCTGTCTGTCAAAAAGAATTTGTAGCCATTGCTTTATGCGATGGCTTTTTTTTGCCTAAAATTCAAGGGCATGAGAAAGCTAGTTACCTTATTAAGCAAACTAAACCAACAATAACCATAAGGCTTTAGCATTAAAAAAAATAATCTTTGATTTTACGCATAAAAACGCTCGGCGCTGTAAACGCTTAAAAGATCATTGCCCTTTATGTTGACGTTGGTAAAAAACCAAACACAGCAAACCAACTAACAAAATAGGCAAAGCGCTGTAATTCACCGCTCGCCAACCAAAGCTTTGCTCTAACCAACCAGCTGATAAAGCCGACACTGCCACCAAAGAAAACACCACAAACTCGTTAACTGCCTGCGCTTTCGCTTTTTCATTCAACTGATAAGACTGAGTAAGCATTTGGGTAGCGCCAATAAACATGAAGTTCCAACCAACACCCAACAAGGTTAAGGCAATAGCGAAGTGGTTAAAGCTAGTCCCTAGAAGGTTCACCAAAACACAAGCAACCATTAGCCCTAATCCCAATAACATGGTTGGAAACAAGCCAATACGCAGTATCAAACGCCCAGTGATAAACGAAGGAGCAAACATACCCAATACATGCCACTCGATAACGGAAGCAGATTGAGCAAAATGATAGCCATGGTGATGCATCGCTAAAGGCGTTGCTGTCATTAGTAAGTTCATAACAAAGTAGCTAACTACGCCCGCCACCACAGCCACTATGTAATTCACCGAGCCAATAATGTCCCTTAAGGGCCGAGCCGCTACTGAGTGTTGATTGCTAGCTGTTTCATCATTGAAGCGAATCATCAGTAGCAAAATTAAGGCGATAATGTAAAGACCAAGCAAACCGACAAAGGCGCCAATAAAAGGTTGCTTAGGCCACCAGGCCTGGCTATAAACTGCGAGACTCGGCCCAATGATTGCCGCAATAACACCGCCAGCCATAATGGCAGAAATGGCCCTTGGTTGTTGCCCCTCAGAGCAAAGCTCTACTGCTGCGAAGCGGTAAAGCATTCCAAAGCCAATTCCTATCCCAAGTAAAAAGGTCGCACAGCTAAACAACATAAATTGCTGTTGGTACAGAGCATATACCGCCAACACTGCGCCGCTAATACCCACTAAGTTACCCAGTACAAAACCCTTCTTTCGCCCAGTAACGCCCATAATAAGAGAAGCAGGAATCGTCGCTAACATTAATCCCAAAAACTGCATCGCAACAGGAAAGGTTACCCACCCAGCGGAAGGCGCGAGCTGTTGGCCAATCAAACCGGTTACAGCTACTAACAATATATTGCCCGTGGTGAGCAAGGCTTGGCATATAGCCAGCATCCATACAAATATATTCAAAACACCCCTCCCTGCAATTAAGCCATCACTATAGAACATTGGTTAAACGAAGGCTGTATTCTTCCCCTTCCTGAAAGATCTTATTTGTTAGCTCCACAATACTTAGGGCGCACGAATCATTATGATGAATAGTGCGAAACCCAAGCAAACGGTCATCGTTTAAAGCTTGGTAAAGCACAAATTTGAAATAGATATAAAAAAGGCGCCCTTAAGGCGCCTGTTTTAATAGGGAGTTATTATTCCCATTCAATGGTAGCTGGTGGCTTTCCAGAGATGTCGTAAACCACACGTGATATACCGTCTATTTCGTTGATAATTCGGTTACTCACATGGCCTAAGAAGTCGTAAGGCAAGTGTGCCCAATGCGCTGTCATAAAGTCGATAGTTTCTACAGCTCGTAGCGATACTACCCAATCGTATTTGCGCGCATCACCCATTACTCCTACCGAACGTACCGGTAGAAACACCGTGAAGGCTTGGCTTACTTTATTGTAAAGATCGTTTTTGTGTAACTCTTCAATGAAGATAGCGTCTGCACGGCGCAGTAAGTCACAGTACTCTTTCTTCACTTCACCTAATACACGAACACCTAAACCAGGCCCAGGGAACGGGTGGCGGTATAACATGTCGTAAGGCAAACCTAGCTCTAGGCCAATTTTACGCACTTCATCTTTAAACAACTCACGTAAAGGTTCAACTAAGCCCATGTCCATATCGTCTGGCAAACCGCCCACGTTATGGTGAGATTTAATCACATGTGCTTTACCGGTTTTAGAAGCCGCTGACTCAATTACGTCTGGGTAAATAGTACCTTGTGCTAGCCACTTGGCATTTTTTAGCTTTTTCGATTCTTCATCAAATACATCAATGAATACGTGGCCAATAATCTTACGTTTCTTCTCTGGGTCACTCTCACCGGCCATCGCTTCTAAAAAGCGACTTTCTGCGTTTACGTGAACAATATTAAGACCGAAGTGGTTACCAAACATGTCCATGACTTGCTGGCCTTCGTTTAAGCGTAGTAATCCATTGTCTACAAATACACAGGTAAGCTTGTCGCCTATAGCACGCTGAATAAGCATCGCAACCACTGATGAGTCTACCCCACCACTAAGGCCAAGAATCACTTCGTCGTCACCCACTTGCTGCTTTATTTGAGCAATTGCGTTTTCGATAATGGATTCAGACGTCCACAAGGCATCACAAGCACAAATTTCTTTAACAAAGTGCTCTAGCATACGTAAACCTTGGCGGGTATGCGTAACTTCAGGGTGAAATTGCACGCCGTAAAAGTTCTTTTCTGGGTGCATCATTGCCGCAAATTCACAACTAGGCGTTTGCGCTACGGTAGTGAATCCTTCAGGGATAGCCGACACTTTGTCGCCGTGGCTCATCCATACATCTAACAAGGCATTACCATTTGGCGCTACCGCATCTTCAATGGCTTTAAACAATGACGATTCAGCTACCACTTCAACTTGTGCGTAGCCAAATTCACGTTGCCCTTCGCCTTGGATTACCGCACCGCCCAGCTGCTCAGACATGGTTTGCATGCCGTAACAAATACCTAATACTGGCACACCCGCGTTAAACACGTATTCTGGCGCGCGTGGCGAGTTATTTTCCGTCACACTTTCTGGTCCGCCGGCTAAAATTATGCCGTTTGGTGCGAACTCGCGAATGTCGGCTTCTTCAACATCCCAACCCCACAATTCACAATAAACACCAATTTCGCGAATGCGACGTGCGATAAGCTGGGTGTATTGCGATCCAAAATCTAAAATTAGAATACGATGTTCGTGGATATCTCTGCTCATAATCACTTACTTTTTAAAAGAGGCTGATAAAACTAAGCGCCTCTCGGCGCTTAGTGGCATATAAGGTAACGGACTTAGCCCATACGGTAGTTAGGGGCTTCTTTAGTAATGGTAACGTCATGAACATGACTCTCACCCATACCCGCGCTGGTTACGCGAACGAACTCAGCTTTAGTATTTAGTTCGTTAATCGTGCCGCAACCAGTTAGCCCCATACATGAACGTAAACCGCCCATTTGCTGGTGAATAATCGCCTTAACAGGGCCTTTATAAGCTACTCGACCTTCAATGCCTTCTGGCACTAATTTATCGGCAGCGTTATCGGTTTGGAAGTAACGATCTGATGAACCTTGAGACATAGCGCCTAAAGAGCCCATTCCGCGGTAAGACTTAAACGAACGACCTTGATACAGCTCAATTTCACCAGGTGCTTCTTCAGTACCCGCAAACATGCTGCCAACCATCACACACGAGGCACCAGCCACTAAAGCTTTAGCGATGTCACCAGAGAAACGGATGCCGCCATCAGCAATAACCGGAATATCGCGGCCTTTTAGTGCTTCGACTGCGTCAGATACAGCAGTAATTTGTGGCACACCTACACCGGTTACGATGCGTGTAGTACAAATTGAACCTGGGCCAATACCCACTTTAACGGCACTTACACCAGCATCTGCTAGGGCTATAGCACCTGCGCCCGTTGCTACGTTCCCGCCAACAATGGCAAGATCAGGGTATTTAGTTCGAGTGGCTTTAATTCTATCGAGCACGCCTTGAGAATGACCGTGTGAAGAGTCTATCAGCAATACATCTACGCCAGCCTCAACCAAGGCATCTACTCGCTCTTCGTTACCCGCACCAGCACCAACAGCAGCACCAACACGCAAGCGACCAAAACTGTCTTTACACGCGTTTGGTTTACGTTCCGCTTTTTTGAAATCTTTTACGGTAATCAAGCCGGTCAATTTAAATGCATCATCAACCACCAACATTTTTTCAATCCGGTGCTCGTGCATCATTTTTTCAACTACATCACGTGAGGTATCAGTGGTAGTAACTAAACGCTCTTTTGGCGTCATAACCTGAGAAACGGTTTTAGTGAAGTCAGTTTCAAAACGCAAGTCACGCCCAGTAACAATACCGACTAAGTCGTTTGCTTCTGTTACCACTGGAAAACCAGCAAAACCATGCATCTGACGTAGCTCAGCAATTTGCCCTAAGGTTAAATCAGGCGTTACGGTGATAGGCTCAAGTACAATACCCGCTTCAAACTTCTTCACTCTGCGCACTTCAGCAGCTTGCTGCTCAATGCTCATGTTTTTGTGAATAAAGCCAACACCGCCTTCTTGAGCGAGTGCAATAGCAAAGTTTGCTTCAGTTACAGTATCCATAGCGGCAGATACCATAGGAATACTTAGCGGAATATCTTTGGTTAGACGTGTCGCCAAATTGGCGGTATTTGGAAGTACTTCTGAGTGAGCAGGAAGTAGTAGTACATCATCGAAGGTTAAGGCTTCTTTGGAAATTCTCAACATAGCAACATTCGCCTAAATCAGTTAATAAAGAGGTAAAATATTGCGGACGGATTATAGGTATAAAGCTGGCCAAGGTAAAACGAAAAATGTTATTTTCTTACATTATTTTCTACTTTCCTTCGAGTTAACTGATGAAATCTAGTCAAATAACCAATAATGTTCTGAGTGTTAGTCAGTTAAACCAGCAAGTTAGACGTTTACTAGAAAATTCTATCGGTACGATTTGGTTAGAAGGTGAAATATCTAATTTTTCTACACCATTTTCGGGGCATTGGTATTTTAGTTTAAAGGACCACTCAGCGCAGGTGCGTTGTGCAATGTTTAAAGGCGCTAACCGCAAGGTAGTATTCAAGCCCGAGTCGGGTATGAAAGTGCTGGTGAAAGCCAAAATAACCATGTACGAGCCTCGTGGTGACTATCAGCTGATTGCAGAAGCTATTCACCCCTCGGGTGATGGCGCGATGCAACAGGCTTATGAACAGCTAAAAATGAAGCTAGCCGCCGAAGGGCTATTCGCTGATGCCGAGAAACAAGTACTCCCCGAGTATCCTAGCTGCATTGGTGTAGTTAGTTCAGCGTCAGGGGCTGCGCTACAAGACATTCTAACGGTGTTAGAGCGCCGTGCGCCAGCAACCAAAGTGATTGTGTATCCGGCATCAGTGCAAGGCGAGCTAGCGGCTCCACAGCTTATTGAGATGATAGAACTGGCTAATCAGCGAGACGAAACCGACATACTCATTGTTGGCCGTGGTGGAGGCTCTAAAGAAGACTTATGGGCTTTTAATGATGAGCAACTGGCCAGAACTATTTTTGATTCAAACATACCGATTATCTCAGCGGTAGGCCATGAGGTAGACGACAGCATTAGTGATTTGGTGGCCGATGTACGAGCAGCCACCCCATCAGCCGCGGCTGAAATTGTAAGCCAGCAAGCCAGTCACATCCCTCAGCGCATGACGCATTTAAAGCAACAACTAGCAATGCATGCCATGCACAGCTTTAGACAACAGCAAATTTGTTTGGCACAGCTCAATCATCGTATTCAGGCCCTATCGCCAGTTCATGTATTAGAACAGCAGCAGCAAAGGTTTGATGAGCTAGCACATCGTTTAAGCCTTTCACTTAATCAACAAATCTCTAATGGTGAGCTTCGTCATGGTCAACTCAAGGCGCGTTTAAAACACTCGCTAATTGAACGAAAAGTTGAACGACAACAACAACGTGTATATGAGCAGCGCCAGCGATTGCTTAACGCTAGCCAACAACTGATTGACCAACAGCAGCAGCAACTCGCCGGCATTTGTCGCCAATTAGATAGTCTCAGCCCATTAAAGGTGCTAGATCGCGGTTTTACCTTGGTGACTCACCAAGATAAATTGGTAAAGCATGCGGCAGAGCTTAAACAGGGCGACGTAGTAAAACTGAAATTTTCTGACGATAACCTTAATGCGACTATTTGCTCCTAACACTAATTGTTTTAAACACTAAGTCACAACTAGTGATTCAAATGTCAAAATTAATGGGATTATAGCTAAAACTGGCATAAGATTAGGGGGACTAAACCGGACATCTAGTTGGTTTGAAGTGTAACTGGAAGGACGACCAAGCCCGCTAAAGAGGCGAAGCGACCATTCTTGGTAACTAACTAGCCATTAAATAAAGAAAATTAGCAGCAATACTATGAATTCATTGGATAGCACCAAGGAGCGTGAGCTAACCAGCGTTGATAACAGGGAACAGTTGATCGGTATGATTTATCGAGCGGCAGCAGAACCTGAATATTGGCCTGACCTGCTAGAGCACCTTTATATGATGCCAGAACTTCAGCGAACTGAAGCCCCTGGTAAGCAAGATAACTCCTCGGCAAAACTGAGCCAAATGTTGGACGCAGTCTCGCCGCAACTCTCGATGGCCCAAAGCCAGTACTCTGAACGCAATCAACTGCTGTTGGAGCATTTCAATCAAGCCTTAAACATTGCTAAACGCATTTATCAGCTTGAAGAAAAAAATCATTCGCTTAACTCGCTACTTGATCATATTCCGGTCGGCGTGATTTTAGTTAACGCTCAAAGTGAAATTTTGCTTACCAACGAGCTGGCAGAAGAAACCCTGCAGCTTGGCCAAGGTTTATATCAAAAGAATAAAAACTTGGTGACCCAGCAAAGCGAATCTACTGAGTTACTTAAGCAATATGTTGAAGAATTGTCTTCGTTAGGGCCTAACGAATCAAGCAGTCGAGGTTTGCCTATTCAGGTAAACAACGAAACCGACGTGCAAACCATGGTTATTTTAAGCCCAGTCAATCACCTTCAAGATCCCTTACTTGAGCGTAATGCCAGCGTAGTGGTATTTATTTCACCTTCTCGGCCTGATGTAGAGCTCGATTTAGCCGCCTTTGCCGATGGTTACAAACTCACGCCTAAAGAAGCGCGAATTGTTAATTACATCGCCCAAGGTATGTCTCCACCCGACATTGCTGACAAGATATTTGTAAGCTACAACACGGTGCGAACACAGCTAAAATCGGTATTCAAAAAAACCGGTGTAAGCAGCCAAAGTGAACTTGCCAGTCTAGTGTTAACTGGTCCATGGGGAATGCTATCGCAAAGTAGCCGCCATTTTGATTTTGGCACACC
This sequence comes from Agarivorans sp. 2_MG-2023, assembly GCF_030548085.1. Taxonomy (NCBI): domain Bacteria; kingdom Pseudomonadati; phylum Pseudomonadota; class Gammaproteobacteria; order Alteromonadales; family Alteromonadaceae; genus Agarivorans; species Agarivorans sp. 2_MG-2023. Next base: position 59,833 of record NZ_JAUORQ010000013.1, on the reverse strand, counting down.
TCAAGACAGCAATGCACGCTACTTCAGACTTCCGGATGAGCGCAAACTTTGTTATCAAGAGTTCGGTGACCCAAAAGGCAAACCCGTAGTGTATTGCCACAGCATCTTAGGTTGTCGCTTAGAAAACTTTTTTGACCAAGTAGATATCGCTGCTCAACTGGGAATTCGATTGATTTCTATCGACCGACCGGGCTTTGGTGGCTCTGACTACCATGAGAGTTACAGTTTTGTGCAATGGACCGCTGATCTAAAAGCGCTGCTAGAGCACTTAAACCTCGCTAAGGTTGAGTTATTAGGTTATGCCACTGGTGGGGTTTACGCGGCCTGTAGCGCAGCTAAAATTCCCGACATGGTTAGCCATTTAACTATCGTTAGCTCAGGTGATGCACTAACTTATGATAGTGACTATAAGGCTACCGCTAAGCTTTATCGTATGCACATGAAACTAGCACGTGACTTCCCTAATATGCACCGCTTATTCACCAACATTTTGGACAAAGGTCTACACAAAGATCCTAACAAACTGTTTAAGGTGCTCGCTCGCGATTTAGAGGGAACCGATGTAGAGCTGTTTGAAAGCCCAATGTTCAAAGAAAAGTTTGGCCGTTATTTAATGGAATCGAAAGTCCAAGGCGGTAATGCCTTTTCCGATGAGGTTCGCCAAGTAATGGCACCTTGGGGCTTTGAGATTGAAGATGTAAAAGTAGCTACCCAACTCTTTCATGGCGAAAACGACAAACATATACCGCTAACCTTAGCAGAACGCTTTATTGCTCGAGCAAAAAATGCACGTTTAGAGGTGATACCTGAGTTAGGCCATTACATGATTTATCAACATTGGCCTGCAATCTTAGAAAGTATTGCCAAGCGAAAAAGCTAGTTATAAACAAACAATAAAAAAGACGGCCATGGCCGTCTTTTTTATTAAGCTAAACGCTCAAACCGCCGTATCACGGCCCGCTTAGACTTCAGTTCATTACAGCTATTACAAAAGTAATCCACTGCGCCACAGGCTTTTAACTTTTCCAACTCGGCATCACATTTATCACAGTGAACTCGTTGTAAAAATTGATGATGACAACCGCCACACAACCAATGGTCGTGTTCGTGCTGCAATTCGCCGTCACATTCTGGGCAAGCAATTTCAATACTCATGGCTAACTCCAATTATTTCTTTTTGTACCGACTTACAGTTTGCATCTTTTTACGGCGACGTTCTTGCGCCAGAGTAAGTTTTGACTTCTTCTCTGAAAATGGGTTTTCGCCTTCTTTAAATTCTACGCGAATAGGCGTACCCATAATCTCTAAAGCTTTACGGTAATAATTCATCAAGTAGCGCTTATATGCATCGGGCAACGAGTTTACTTGATTACCATGAACCACAATGCGCGGAGGATTGTAACCACCTGCGTGAGCATAACGTAATTTAACCCTACGACCGCGCACTAACGGCGGCTGGTGGTCGTCTTGAGCCATTTGCATGATACGTGTCAACATCGAAGTAGAAACGCGCTTAGTGGCGCTACTGTATGCCTCTTGAACGCTTTCGTACAAGTGACCAACACCAGTACCGTGCAAAGCAGAGATGAAATGAACACGTGCAAAATCAATAAAGCCTAAACGGCGATCTAATTCTGTTTTAATACGCTCTTTATGGTCGTTGTCTAAACCATCCCATTTGTTCACTGCAAGCACTAAAGCACGACCAGCATTAAGCACAAAACCTAACAAGCTTAAGTCTTGATCAGAGATACCGTCTTTAGCATCAATCACCAACATCACGACGTTAGCATCTTCAATGGCTTTAAGCGTTTTAATTACTGAGAACTTCTCAACAACTTCTGTCACTTTGCCACGTTTACGTACTCCCGCCGTATCAATCAAAATGTAGTCTTGATCTTCACGCTGCATCGGTATGTAAATACTGTCACGTGTGGTACCCGGCATGTCGTAAACAACAACCCGGTCTTCACCTAAAATCCGGTTTGTTAGCGTTGATTTACCCACGTTCGGACGACCCACAATCGCTAACTTAATCGGCAAATCAGCAAACTTTTGAGCGAGCTCATCCAGTTCAGATTCACTCATCTCGCGAGTCTCATCTAAGCTAGGCTCTAATTCGTCAGATTGTAGCTCTGCCTGCTCGGTAACAAACGGGCGTAAAGCTTCTTCGAGTAGCATGTTTACGCCACGACCATGAGCCGCTGCAATGTGGTGAACCTCACCAAGGGCTAAAGCGTAGAACTCGCCACAAGCTGCATCAGCATCAATACCGTCAGTTTTATTGGCCACCAAGAAAATTTTCTTTTCTTGTTTGCGTAGATGATGCGCAATCGCTTCATCCGCAACTGTCATGCCCGAACGAGCATCAACCAAAAATAACACGGCATCAGCTTCTTCAATGGCTTGCAACGATTGCTGCGCCATCATCGCATCGATACCTTCTTCATCACCATCGATACCACCGGTATCAATAACAATGAATTCTTGCTCGGCTACTTTAGCTTGTCCGTACTTGCGGTCGCGAGTAAGTCCAGGAAAGTCGGCTACTAGCGCATCCCTGCTGCGTGTAAGGCGATTAAATAATGTAGATTTGCCAACGTTTGGGCGTCCCACTAAGGCAACAACAGGAAGCATAAGGGCCTCATTTTTTAGAATACATGACATGACAAAGGCTCATGATCAATTAATCATGAGCCTTTTGTACACAATTATAACAACTTAACTGCGATCTAGCGCAATTAGCTTACCATTTCGTGTTTGAACGATAATTTTGTCGGAGGTTACCACAGGCGCAACATATAAGCCGCTTTTATCTACTAACATTTTGCTAGTAAATTCACCGGTTTCTCGGTTTATCCAATATAAGTAACCTTCGCTGTCGCCAACGATGATTTGATTACCGTCTATCGCTGGTGCGGTAACAATGCGGTAAGACAGTGCACCTTGGGTCCACTGTTCAACACCATTATTGCGCTCAATGCTATAAACATTGTCGCTCACATCGGTAACAAACAAGCTTAAGCCCGCAGTTGCTAAGTTTTGGTAGGCAGAGTAACTACGTCTCCATTGCTCTTCACCACTGCGTAAATTTACCGACACAAGGTTGCCGTTGTAAGCTACAGCATATAGCTGCGAGCCGACTAACACTGGACGACTATCTACATCGACAATGCGGTCAATTTCAGTAGAGCCTTTAGGCTGAGCAAGCTTGCTTTCAAATAATAACTGGCCACTTTCTAACAAGTACAAACCAATCTTACCGTCACTACGGCCTAAAATGATTGCGCCATTAGAAATAACCGCTGGCGCTTTACTTCGTAATGACAACGAAGGTTGGTCGATTTTAATGTCCCACTTTTGCTCACCACTGTGCGCATCAAGAGCCACTAAATGACCATTACTGGTCATTACCACTACCACACTATCTTCTACAGCAGGGTTTGCTAGTACTTCGCCAGACACGGCGGCTTGCCAAACAATCTCGCCTGTTTCAGCATCTAAGGCAAATACATCAGCATTTTCAGTACCAAGATAAATACGTTTGTAAGCTGCAGTTAAACCGCCAGAAACACGCGCATTAGGCGTGTTACCTGAGAAGCGATTGTTACTTTCAACTTTGGAAAGGTTTTGTTGCCATAGACGTTCACCATTTAAGTCAAAAGCACGGATCTCGCCAAAACGGGAGGCAGCAAATACAGAATCGTAAGCCACCACCGGGGACAAGGCCGAAAAGTATTTCTCTACACCATCGCCTACTCGAGTTTCCCACTGCTTAGCCACCGTAAACTGGTTGCTAAACTCTGGCACTGGTGCCATTTGTACAACATCTTCTTCAGAGTTGAACAAAGAACAAGCTGACAAACCAACAAGTAAACAAGCTAAGCTGACACTACGCCAAGCTTTAACCATTAGCGGCCTCAACTTCAGTTAGGTCGTTCAATTTAAGGTTTACGCTAGGATCTTGCTCTGCGGCACCGGCAGCGACTGCTGCTTGGTATGCTTGACGAGCCATCGCACTTTCACCTTGTTGAAGGTAAATATCACCTTTAATAACTTCAACGGTCGCCACTAAAGCCGGGTCACTGACCAACTCTAAACTTGCTAGCGCGTCGTCAAATGCAGCTTGTTGAGCCTGTACACGTGCTAACCGTGTATAAACCATACCTTTCAGCTCTTCAGGTGCGCCATCTAAAGCCAACTGAAGTTGTGTTTGGGCTTGTGCAAAATCTTCTTTAGCCACTAACTCTTTGGCTAACAACAAAGAAGCAAACACTGAATAATTCTTGTCGCCTTGATTAGCTGCGACATAATTAACTAAAGGAGTGAGTTCTTCTGAATTAAGCGCTAATTGAGTAACAGCTTGCTCGTAGGCATCTGAAGCAGCTTCTTGCTGACTAACCTGATACTCACCAAAATAACGCCAGCCAAATACTGCTGCTAAACCTAATACAGAACCGCCGATCACTGATGTTCCATTCTTTTTCCACCAATCTTTGATGGCTTGAACTTGCTGTTCCTCAGTAGAATAAATGTCCACTGTCTCTCCTTAACTAAACTAATACGGTATTAAGCAAAGCAACTAACTCAGATTGAGCGATGCACTGCTGCTGAATATCTTGACGCAGGTACTTAACGGTAACCTGCTGATTGGCCAACTCATCATCGCCGATGATTAGCGCTACTTTCGCGCCTGATTTATCAGCACGCTTAAATTGTTTCTTAAAGTTACCACCGCCACAGTGGCTCATCACCCGCACAGAGGGTAACGCATCTCGCAATTGTTCAGCTAATGAAAATGCAGCTCCAAGTGTCCCTTCTCCAGCATTGATCACATAAACATCGGCGCCTGTCGGTAAATCACCCAATAGTTCCAGCGTTTCCAACAGTAATACTAAACGCTCCATACCCATGGCAAAACCAACAGCAGGAGTGGCTTTACCACCTAGTTGTTCAACTAAGCCATCGTATCGGCCGCCAGCACACACCGTACCTTGTGAACCCAGGCTGCTGGTTACCCATTCAAATACGGTGCGGTTGTAATAATCTAAACCTCGTACTAAACGAGGATTTATTGTGTACTCGATACCCGCGTTATCAAGCAAAGAACGTAATTTATCAAAGTGCTCTACGCTTTCTTGATCGAGGTACTCATTTAAACTCGGTGCATCAGCTAATGCCGCTTGAACCTCTGGGTTCTTGCTGTCTAATACACGTAGAGGGTTATCGTACATACGACGTTTAGCATCTTCATCCAGCGCGTCTTTATGCAATTCTAAGTAAGCGATTAAAGCATCACGGTAGTTAGCGCGCGCTTCGTTAGAGCCTAAGCTGTTTAGCTCCAATGTAACGTGTTTTTCTAAGCCAAAGGCTTTCCAAAAACGCGCCGACAACATAATCACTTCAGCATCAATATCAGCGCTTGCAATACCAAACGACTCGATACCTACTTGATGGAACTGACGATAGCGGCCTTTCTGCGGTCGCTCATGGCGAAACATTGGTCCCATATACCAAAGGCGTTGCTCTTGGTTATACAGTAAACCTGCTTGATTACCTGCACGTACACAACTTGCTGTACCTTCTGGGCGCAGGGTTAAGCTGTCGCCATTGCGGTCGTCAAAAGTGTACATTTCTTTTTCAACGATATCGGTTACTTCACCGATAGAGCGCTTAAACAAATCTGTACTTTCAACAATTGGCATTCTAATTTCGTTGTAACCGTAAGCGGCAACCACGTCACGGATAACTGATTCTACCTTTTGCCAAGCAGGTGTATCACTTGGAAGGCAATCATTCATGCCGCGTATTGCTTGTATTTGTTTAGCCACATTAATCTCGAATAAAACAGGTCAATAACTATTAAAGGCCCTCGATTATAGGGCCTTTAACCATAGAGGTAAATTATTTGCGGTTGCGCGATTAGCTAATGTTTTTAACAGCGATGCGCGAGCGTATTTTTGCTTCTAGCGCATCCACTAAATCGTCGTTATCAAAACGTTCTTTTTGACGCACGCCATCTTGGTAGTAACCGCTTTTTTTATTGCCGCCAGTAATGCCCAAATCGGAGATAAGCGCTTCGCCTGGCCCATTAACTACACAACCAATAATAGACACATCCATTGGCTCTACAATGTCTTCCAAGCGTTGCTCTAGGGCATTAACCGTAGCAATTACATCAAACTCTTGGCGTGAACAGCTTGGGCACGCAATAAAATTAATTCCGCGAGCACGTATTCGTAACGATTTAAGAATATCAAAACCGACTTTAATTTCTTCAACAGGATCAGCTGCCAGCGATACACGCAATGTATCACCAATGCCTTGCGACAATAACATGCCCAAGCCCACTGCCGACTTAACCGAGCCACTGCGCAAGCCGCCAGCTTCGGTAATGCCGAGATGCAAAGGTTGGTCAATCCGCGAAGCCAAACCTTGATAAGCACCAACCGCCAAGAACACATCTGATGCTTTAACGCTTACTTTAAATTGATCAAAATTAAGGCGGTCAAGAATATCAACATGGCGCATGGCAGATTCAACCAAAGCGTCTGGCGTAGGTTCGCCATATTTTTCTTGAAGATCTTTTTCCAAAGAACCGCCATTTACACCAATCCGAATCGGAATATTACGGTCTTTAGCAGCATCGACCACTGAGCGGATCCGTTGTTCATTACCAATGTTACCTGGGTTTATACGTAAACAATCAGCGCCGTATTCAGCCACTTTAAGGGCAATACGATAATCAAAGTGAATATCTGCAATCACCGGAATAGACACTTGCTGCTTTATCTTTCTAAAGGCTTCTGCAGCATCCATAGTGGGTACCGATACGCGAACAATATCACCGCCCACTGCAGCAATACGGTTTATTTGCTCAACCGTAGCAGCTACGTCGTCGGTGCGGGTATTAGTCATAGACTGCACAGTAATAGGCGCGCCTCCGCCTACAGGTACATTACCCACCATAATTTGAGTTGATTTACGGCGTTGAATTGGAGTTGGCTGGTTCATCATACTCGAAAGGTCTTAGTTGTTAGGTATTGTCATTCGCACCACTTTACCGCCTTTAAATGACGATAAATCGATGTTCTCTTGTCCGTATTTCACACTAACGCCAGCATTTGTGCCTAACACAATGCTGTAAGGTGCTGGACCACTCACTGACAGGCTTTGGCCTGCCTTTTTAATATCTGCAACTAGGCGTTTGCCATCGGCGTCGCGCACTTCCACCCAGCATTCATTGTCAAAACTCATGGTAAGCGCGGTAAAGTTAGCGGCCGGTGTTTGCTGTGTTTCTGCCGCCGAAGACTGCATTTGATTGACTGGCTCAACAACAGTGTTAAGTTCAGCAGATTGTGATTCAGCCTGATCGGTATCGTTAACTGGAGTGTTCACAGACTTAGCTTGCTCTGGTGCTGCTTCAGCTTGAGTTTCTACTTCAACAGGCTCTGTGACTTGCTCAACGCTCGCCGACTCTTCAGATACCGTCTCACTGCGCAGAGGTTCTAAGAAATTTTCTGATTGGGGCTCTAGTGCATCTTGGTTTTCAAGAGTGGGGGCAATCGGATCTATTATCGGGCTGTCACTGGTTTCAACCACAGACGGCTCTGGCGAATCAAACAAGCTTTGTTGATTCTTTTCTTGCCACCACCACATGACCAGTAACACAACGATGCCAAAAGCCACTAAATAAGTGAACTTCATTAATCGGCTATCGTGAGTTTCTTGCTTAATACGCCCCGAAAAGCTTTGCATTTCAGTGCGCTGCTCTTGAGCATCATGTAGGTGGGTATAACTAGATAATACTAAATCTTCTGATACATTCAGCAAACGAGCATACGCTCGCAAGTAGCCTTTCACAAAGGTGTTAGACAGCCCACTATCAAAACTATCGGCTTCAATGTCTACAATTACCTGCAAACGTAACTTTAAGCGCTCGGCTACTTGGCCTTGGCTCAACTTAGCGGCCACCCTCGCCTCTTGTAGCATTTGGCCAGGGCTAACAACTTCAATGTCTTCGCTTAGCTCAGCTGGCTCAATTTCGGCTTTAATAGTCATTAGCTATATATCGTTTAGTCTGTTCAGATTTAGGAAATTGCTGTTGAAGCGTTAATCCCCAGCGCGCTTCTTCTGCGAAGTTATCAGCAGCGCTTTCTAGGCGAACCCAAGCAAAGGCACTCTCAGCAGTTGTTTGAGCCATACTATCATACCGTTGTAGATATAAGCGGGCTTGCTCGGGTTTATTTTTTTGCAGGTAAATCTCGCTCGCACCAAGCAACGATGCAGGACGACGAATATTGTAAGCTAGTGCACTGGTGAAGTATTTTAGCGCTTTGTCTAAATCGCCGGCATTAAGCGCACATAAGCCAGCATTTTCATTAGTACCCGCCACTTGCACATATTCTGGATTAGCGAGTGCTTGCTTGAATAGTGATTCAGCTTCATCGTATTTCTTTTGCTGACACAACATAGCGCCGTAGTTATTTAATACGTCACCATTTCTTGGTTCAATCGATTTTGCGCGCTTATAGGCGTCAAGCGCTCGGTCGGGTTGACGAACCCGCTGATAAAAGTGAGCTTGGGCAATGTACACATCGACCAAATTAGGGGAAAGCTCTTGAGCTAACTCAAGATTACGTTTAGCTTGCTCGGCATCGCCAGCTTCAAGGTAACGGAGTGCAAGGCTAATGCGGGTTTTTGCCGCCGCATTTTTATCAAGTTGATTATTTTTATTGTTTACTTCTTGGCCATCAACGCGAGTTTCAGTGACACAACCGGTCACTAAAAACACCGCCAAAAACAAGTACAACCAGCGTTTCATATCCATCCTACGATAAGGTTAGTTATTGAATTGTGACTGAAATTTCTTGCTGTTGCATCCGTTTTCTCATTGTTCTTTTGGTTCTGTCGACAACGTCACCCGCTAACTGCCCACAAGCGGCGTCAATATCATCCCCGCGAGTTTTACGCACTACCACAGTAGAGCCATACTCCATCAATACTTTACTGAAGCGATCCACTCGGCTGTTGCTTGGTTTGGTGAATGGAGACCCTGGGTATGGATTAAACGGAATCAAATTAATCTTACACGGCGTATCGCGCAACACTTCGGCAAGTTCGTGCGCTTGCTCCATTGAATCGTTAACGCCATTTAGTAACACGTATTCAACCGTTACCTTGCCACGGTTGGCATTAGACTTATCAATGTAACGCTTAACGCCGGCTAGAAATGCTTCAATGTTGTATTTATCATTGATCGGCATAATTTCGCTACGAAGTTTATCGTTAGAAGCATGTAATGAAATCGCCAAGGCTATGTCTATCTGGTCACCTAGTTTATCTAAGGCAGGTACCACACCAGAGGTACTAACAGTAACGCGACGTTTACTTAAGCCGTAACCATTATCATCAAGCATCAGCTCTAGAGCAGGTACCAGGTTACTCAGGTTTAGCAGAGGTTCACCCATGCCCATCATAACCACGTTAGTAATAGGTCGCTTACCTTCAACACCTTTATGGCCAATTACCTGCGCTGCGCGCCATACTTGGCCAATAATGTCAGACACTTTTAGGTTACGGTTAAAGCCTTGTTGCCCGGTAGAACAAAAAGTACATTCCAAGGCACAGCCTACTTGTGAAGAGACACACAGGGTTGCTCGGTCACCCTCTGGGATATAAACCGTTTCAATCTCTTGCCCCGCCACCAACATAGCCCACTTAATGGTGCCATCGGCACTGCGTTGTTCAGTGCTAATTTCTGGCGCTTTTACTTCGGCCTGTTTTTTAAGCTTCTCGCGCAGCGCTTTATTGATATTGTTCATCTGATCGAAGTCGTCTACGCCAAAGTGATAGATCCACTTCATTACTTGATCGGCGCGGAAAGGTTTTTCCCCGATCTCTGCGAAAAACTTACGTAATCCGTCTCGGTTCAAATCAAGTAAATTTGTTTTATTTTCACTCATCGCTTAACTCCACGACTGACCATTTAAAAAAAGCGCCGAATTGTACAAATTATGACAACAGAAAGCCAGTTAATCTCGGCACTCAGCGTAAATAGCTAACTATTAATCAATCACCTTTTATCCGCTTATTAAAAAAGGGGCCTAAGCCCCTTTTATTATCTTGGACAAATTTCATTGTCTTCAAAGAAATAGGCTATTTCTCGAGACGCAGACTCCGGTGAATCAGAGCCATGGGTGCCATTTGGCGGCATAGCCGTTCCAAAATCGTGACGTAAGGTACCTGCTGCCGCTTCTGCTGGATTAGTCGCACCCAGTAAATCACGGTAACGTTGTACGGCATTCTCGCCTTCAAGTACTTGAACCATGATTGGACCCGAGGTCATGAACTCAATCAAAGGTGCATAAAATGGTTTGCCGTCATGCTCCGCGTAAAACCCCGCGGCTTGTTCTTGCGACAAATGCAACATTTTAGCTGCTACCAAGCGTAAACCCGCAGACTCCATGCGAGCGTATATCGCACCAATCGCATCTTTAGCCACTACATCAGGTTTAAGTATAGAAAAAGTACGTTCTAACGCCATTTACTAGCTCCATTGTAAAATTAGTGATACCAGTCAATTGGTAACCTTTAAGAATGATAAAGTAGCTCTACTCGCTTAACAACCGTGAAATGGTACGAATACCGTGACCTTTTGCACCCGTTGCCCACAGTGCGTTACCCGATTTTTGGTAAGAACCCGACAGATCAAAGTGCAGCCAGTTTTGTTCTGATTTTTCAACAAAGTGAGCTAAGAAAGCTGCCGCAGTAGAAGCGCCAGCCATGCCTTCACCACAGGATATATTTGCTATATCCGCAAATGAAGAGCCAATTTGACCTTTGTGAAATGGCTCCAATGGCAATGCCCACGCTTTTTCGTTTTCAGCTTTAGCAGCTTGTAGAGCTTGATGAACTAAGTCATCATCAAAACCAAACACTGCATTATAATCTCGGCCAAGCGCCATTTTTGCCGCGCCAGTTAGCGTTGCAGCATCAATAATTTTTCCAGGTTTTAATTCACTCGCGGCGATTAAGCCATCGGCTAACACTAAACGTCCTTCTGCATCAGTGTTTAGTACTTCTACCGTTACGCCGTTTTTGTAGGTGATAACATCACCCAGTTTGTAAGCATCACCTGATACCATGTTCTCAGCGCAGCATAAAAACAGTTTCACGCGCTTGTTTAAGCCGTTTGCAATAGCCAATCCTAAGCCGCCAGTCACGGTTGCAGCGCCGCCCATGTCGCTTTTCATAATCGACATGCCATCAGATGGTTTAATGCTGTAGCCACCAGAGTCAAACGTGATGCCCTTACCTACCAGCGCAATAGCTACAGGCTCATCTGGGTTTCCTGAAGGGTTATAGTCAAGCTGTAACATGGCAGGCGCTTGGCTACTGCCTTTACCTACTTGATAGGTGCCAACCCATCCTTCTGTTAACAGGTCTTCGCCAGAAATGATGTTATGAGATACGTGCTCTGGTGCTAGCTCAGTTAAAAACTTAGCTGCCGATTCACATAAAGTTTGAGGATAGATAGCCGCAGGGCCAAGGTTAATAGTTTTACGGGTCCAGTCTGCAGCTGCTTTTAGTGCATTAAACTTAGCCAGATCAGCATCACTTAGCACAACTATCTCTAGCTGGTTATCTTGTTTGGCATTGTAATATCCTTGGTAAAAAGCCCAACAGGCTTCTACATCCCAACTGTCGCCAATAAATGAAAGGTGTTTTAAACCTTGGGCATCCAGTTTACGGGCAGCTTTTTGAATATCTTGCAGGCGAGAAGCGCCTTGAGAGGTAACATGAACGTTTACTTGGTTGGCTTCAAAACTTATCAGCGCGTTATCGCCCCAGTGGGCTGCAGCTGGTTTTGCACATAATACGAGGTCCATTACGGCGGTCATCAATACTTCCTCATTTGACTAATTGACAACAAGCCACCGGAATTTAGTCTAGTTCATCCATCCAGGCTAAAATAATTGCTTCCAAAATGCGCTCGTTGCTATGCTGGGGTTCGTCTTCAAAATCGTCCAACTGACAAACCCATTGGTGTAAATCGGTAAACCGAACTTGTTTCGGATCCTGCTCAGGAAATTGCTCGGCCAGTTCTATCGCTATTTGCTCTACATCTATCCAACGCAACCCCATTAGCAAGATTCCTTAATGTTGTTCAGACACCATATTAATCGTGTATTTTGGAATTTCTACTACTAAATCTTCATCAGCAACTAAAGCCTGACAACCTAAACGTGACTCAGGCTCTAAACCCCACGCCTTATCTAGCATATCATCTTCCAGTTCGTCGCTTTCTTCTAAAGAATCAAACCCTTCGCGAACAATTACATGACATGTAGTGCAGGCGCACGACTTTTCACAAGCATGTTCAATGTCTATGCCTTGGCGCAATGCAATATCAAGTACGCTTTCGCCTTCTTTGGCTTCTACAACAGACCCTTCTGGACATAAGTCTTCATTGGGTAAGAAAATCACTTTAGGCATCTTAAATCCTATCTACTTGCTGGCCTGTTAAAGCCTGTTTAATTGAATCATCCATTCGCCTTGCAGCAAAATCTTGGCTGATACTATCTAGTTGTTTAATGGCTTGCTCAATCGCAGGTACGCTATCTTCGGAAGCTACAAGCGCTAACGCGTCTACCGCCAGTTTAATTTGCTGACGCTCGGCTGCATCCAATAATCGCTCACCACTTTCCGCTAACGCTGCGCTCATATCTTCTATAAAGCGAGCCGCTTCAACTTGTTGTTCTCGCAACATACGCATCGTAACATCGTGCTTTGCGTTAGTGATTGAATCTTTCAGCATGCGCGCCACTTCTGCATCTTCTAAGCCATAGGAAGGCTTAACTTCAACAGAGGATTGTACACCCGTTGATTTTTCCATAGCAGTTACCGATAACAAACCATCGGCATCTACCTGAAAAGTCACTCTAATATGCGCTGCACCGGCAGCTAAAGGCGGAATACCTTTAAGGGCAAACTTGGCGAGAGAGCGGCAATCATCTACTAATTCACGCTCACCCTGCACAGCGTGAATAGCCATGGCCGTTTGACCATCTTTAAAAGTGGTAAATTCTTGAGCACGCGCCACCGGGATAGTGGTGTTTCGAGGAATCACTTTTTCCACCAAACCGCCCATGGTCTCAATGCCCAAAGATAGTGGAGTTACATCCAGTAGCAACAGCTCACCGTCTTTTTTATTGCCTACTAGGGTATCTGCTTGAATAGCCGCACCAATAGCCACCACCTGGTCTGGGTCAATATTCGTTAATGGCGGTTTAGCAAAAAAGTTGGCAACATCGCTACGTACTTTAGGTACCCGCGTAGAGCCCCCCACCATTACTACATTGTTAACGTCTTCGAGCTCAACCTCGGCATCGCGTAATGCTCTGCGACAAGCGCGAATAGTACGTTTAACTAAACCTTCTATTAACTCGTCAAACAATTCACGACTAATAGAATCCTGCCAATGAATTCCATCAATATCTAATTCGATATCAGAGTGTGAGTGTTCCGATAGGTTTACTTTTACTTGGTTAGCAATGCGCGACAATTCACGTTGTAACTGGGCTGAACGTTGGCCAGTGATCTTTGCTTGCTCAGCAATCCACTCAACCAAAGCGTCATCAAAATCATCACCACCTAGTGCAGAATCACCGCCAGTAGCGAGTACTTGAAACACCCCTTTCGATAAACGCAAAATAGAGATATCAAAGGTCCCGCCACCTAAATCATAAATAGCAATAACGCCTTCATCACCACTGTCCAAGCCATAAGCAATAGCCGCTGCAGTAGGTTCATTCAGCAGGCGAAGTACATGTAAACCGGCTAATTGGGCTGCGTCTTTAGTACCTTGCCGCTGTGCATCATCAAAATAAGCAGGAACGGTAATTACCACACCATCAGGCTCGCCTTGTAAAGACTCGGTAGCGCGCTTGGCTAAGCTTTTGAGAATTTCTGCAGATACTTGAATAGGGTTAACGACACCACTTACCGTTTTGATTTGAGGTGAGCTAGCCTCAGTAAAATTATAAGGTAATCCGCTAAGGTCGATATCAGAAATATCTTTACCTAATAAACGCTTAACTGAGGTAATCGTGTTATTAGGATCGGTCACAGCGTGGGCTTTAGCTGACTGACCAACATCAACGCCTTGCGCATGATATCGGACGACTGACGGTAAAAGAATGCCGCCGTCATGATCAGCTAAAGTAACAGATTTACCACTACGAACCGTAGCAACCAGAGAATTAGTCGTACCTAAATCGATACCTACTGCGAGTTTATGTTGATGAGGAACAGCCGATTGCCCAGGCTCTGCAATTTGTAGTAATGCCATATAGATTAGTAATCTAAAATCTTCTCTTCGAGTTGGAGCAACTGCTGTTGCAAACGTGCATAGAATTTGAGCTTACGAACCTGATCCGCAGCAAAAGTAAAATTTTGCTCATTGTAGGCTTTTTCAAAGCTAGAGCTCAAGTCACTTCGTTGCTGCTTAAGTAGTTTGGAAAAATCCTCAAGAGCTTGCTCGGGATCAGCAGCATTTTCGATTTCTGCTAGCTGTTCTCTAAGCTCCATTTGCGCCATCAAAAACTCAATATCGTTGATGGTTTGTTGCTCTCCACCAAGCTCTATGTCTTGCAGACTCAACAAATATTGGGCGCGTGAAAGGGGATCTTTCAAGGTTTGATAAGCATCATTAATTTGCGCGGCTTTTTGCATAACTTGAGCTTGATTCTCAGAGGCATCGGCAGCGAAATTATCAGGATGGTATTTCTGTTGTAGCTCTCTATAACAATCAGCTAAACCTTGCAGGTCTAGCTGATATGAAGGGCGTAGAGAGAATAATTCAAAATGATTCATAGCGTGTTCCATTTAAACGCTAAAACTCTCTCCGCAACCACACTCGCCGGATACATTCGGATTGTTAAATACAAAACCTTCATTCAGGCCTTCTTTAACAAAGTCCAGCTCAGTACCGTCGATGTACAACAAGCTTTTTTCATCTACGATGACATTAACACCGTGGCTTTCAAAAACTTGGTCGTCATCAGCGAGTTGGTCAACAAACTCCAAAATATAAGCCATACCCGAACAGCCTGAGGTTTTTATACCTAAGCGAACCCCAGCGCCTGCGCCGCGGTTATTCAAGAACTGGCCAACATGGGTTGCCGCTGATTCGGTTAGTGATACAGCCATAACGGATCCTTAAAGCTCTAGGCGTTTTTCTTTTTGTAATCTGCAATCGCTGCTTTAATGGCGTCTTCGGCCAAAATTGAGCAGTGAATTTTAACGGGTGGTAAAGCTAGTTCTTCAGCAATATCAGTGTTTTTTAACGACTGCGCTTCATCTAAGCTTTTGCCTTTTACCCATTCGGTAACCAATGAGCTAGACGCGATAGCTGAACCACATCCGTAAGTTTTAAAGCGCGCATCTTCAATAATACCGCTATCGCTTACTTTAAGTTGTAACTTCATTACGTCACCACAAGCTGGTGCGCCAACCATACCAGTACCAATGTGACTGTCTTCTTTATCTTCAAACGCACCTACGTTACGTGGGTTTTCGTAGTGGTCGATTACTTTTTCGCTATAAGCCATGATATCTCTCCAAATCCGTTAATTATAATACTTAGTGGTGAGCCCACTCGACCTGACTTAGGTCCACTCCGTCTTTAAACATGTCCCACAATGGAGACATTTCGCGGAGGCGGCCAATTCCTTCGTTAATCACTTTAATTGCGTAATCAATTTCTTCTACTGTAGTGAAACGGCCAAACGAGAAGCGAATTGAACTATGCGCTAGCTCGTCATCTAAACCCAAGGCTCGTAGTACATAAGAAGGCTCTAAGCTGGCAGAGGTACACGCAGACCCTGACGATACAGCAAGGTCTTTAAGCGCCATGATCAATGACTCACCTTCTACGTAAGCAAAACTGACATTTAGGTTGCCCACTACACGTTGCTCAAAGTCGCCGTTAACGTAAGTTTCTTCGATATCTTTGATGCCAGCCCAAAAGCGGTCACGTAACGCGTGGATATGTTCGTTGTCTTTCGCCATATCTTGCTTAGCAATGGCAAACGCTTCTCCCATGCCCACGATTTGGTGAGTTGGTAAAGTACCTGAACGCATACCACGTTCGTGGCCACCACCATGCATTTGTGCTTCTAAGCGAATACGTGGTTTACGTTGCACGTACAACGCGCCAATGCCTTTAGGGCCGTACACCTTGTGCGCAGAAAACGACATCATATCTACTGGCAAGGCTTGTAAATCAATTTCAATTTTACCGGCACTTTGCGCCGCATCTACATGGAATAAAATTTTGCGTGAACGGCAAAGCTCACCAATTGCGTTAAGATCTTGAATCACGCCAATTTCGTTATTAACGTGCATAATGCTCACTAGCACCGTATCTTCACGTAAGGCTTCGCTTAGTTTCTCTAAGCTAATTACGCCGTTACTTTCTGGGTCAAGGTAAGTGACTTCATAACCTTCACGCTCTAACTGGCGGCATGTATCAAGTACTGCTTTATGCTCAGTTTTACAGGTAATAATATGTTTACCGCGTTTGTTGTAAAAGTGTGCAGCACCTTTGATTGCAAGGTTGTTTGATTCTGTGGCACCAGAAGTAAACACAATTTCGCGCGGGTCGGCATTTACCAATTCGGCAATTTGGTTACGAGCGATATCTACCGCTTCTTCTGCTTGCCAGCCGAAACGGTGTGAACGTGAAGCCGGGTTACCGTAGATACCGTCTACGCTAAGGTACTGCATCATCTTCTCAGCAACGCGTGGATCTACAGGGGTAGTTGCTGAGTAATCAAGATAAATTGGCAATTTCATTAAAGTTCTCCGTTACTACTCGGTGAAAGCGAGCGTCATAAACTAATTTGTATCGTGTTGGTATCAACATGCTGAAGCTGGTCTTGGTTATGAGCAACATTTACAATTTGTCGCTCGCGCATCAAGCCGCCTAAGCTAATATTATCGAGGAAGTCAGCGATACGCTCGCTCAAGTCATTCCATAACGAGTGGGTCAAGCAAGGTTTACCACCTTGGCAATCTGCTGAGCCATGACAGCGCGTAGCGTCAATAGACTCATCAACTGCGTGAATCACCATACCCACTGCAATATCATCAGCATCCATACCTAGTCGGTAACCGCCACCAGGGCCACGTACACTAGTGACTAAGCCATGTTTACGTAATTTTGAAAAAAGTTGCTCTAGGTAAGACAACGAGATACCTTGTCTTTCAGAAATATCAGCTAGAGAAACCGGCCCTTCTTCCATATGAAGAGCAACATCTAACATTGCTGTAACCGCGTAGCGTCCCTTAG
This sequence comes from Agarivorans sp. 2_MG-2023, assembly GCF_030548085.1. NCBI lineage: Bacteria > Pseudomonadati > Pseudomonadota > Gammaproteobacteria > Alteromonadales > Alteromonadaceae > Agarivorans > Agarivorans sp. 2_MG-2023. Next base: position 42,477 of record NZ_JAUORQ010000013.1, on the reverse strand, counting down.
AAGTTAAGCGCATATCCAACCCATTTATCGCGTGAACTTGGTCACAATCTTTCCATATCCGACTAATTTAGTCAAGTATAAAACCTAGTAAATTAGTCAGGTTTATTTTTCTGGTTTAGAGATGTGTTTGTCATATGCAGTGAGTATCCCACGCATCACGTTAAGCTCTTGTTTTTCCATGCGAATACGGTTGAACATTCGGCGAACCTTTTCCATTACTTTACCCGGATGAGGTTTAATGATGAAGCCGCTATCGGCAATGCTCTGCTCAAAATGCTGATAGAAACGCTCTAGATCATCGGCATGCGGGTAGTCTTCAACGGGGCTTTCAGGATGGATGTTTTGTAGATCCAAAAAGGCCATTCTAACTTCGTAGCTTAATAGCTGAACCGCCATAGCGAGGTTAAGCGAACTGTACTCTGGATTGGCAGGCACGCAGACATGGAAATGGCATTGCTGTAACTCAGTATTGTTCAAGCCGCTATTCTCTCGACCAAATACAATGGCGACTTTGGCCTCTTGGGCTTCGCTAGCCAGTTTTACGCCAGCTTCACGTCCATCAAGCATTGGCCAATCTAATGTACGTGAGCGAGCACTAGCACCGATCACCAATTGACAATCAGCTACAGCTTCAGACAACTCATTTACAATAGTGGTTCCGCCTAGTACATCGGAGGCGCCTGCCGATAACGCTACCGACTTGCCGTCTATTTCGGCTTCTGGAGCAACCAAACATAAATCAGTGATGCCCATGGTTTTCATGGCACGTGCTGCCGAACCAATGTTGCCACTATGGCTGGTGCCAACTAAAACCACTCGAACATTTTCCAACATTAGTATTACTTCACCCTAAATTTAATGCGCAGGATTGTAACATAGCCCTAGCGTTAGTCGCTAGATTGGAAAAAGTTTAAATCTGTTGTCTATAATAAATTGTGTTTGTGAACACTATTCACTATAATCCTGCGGTTATTTTTTATGTTCTTTCTACAAATTGGTGGTAATTCATGCATGCTATGCTAAACATAGCGGTTCGCGCTGCGCGAAACGCAGGTAAAGTTGTAACTCAAGCTTATGAGCAATTAGACAAAGTTGACGCAACGCCAAAGGGCGCTAACGACTATCTAGTAAACGTTGTTGCGGCTTCTGAAAAAAGCATCGTCGACACCATACGTAACGCTTTCCCTGAGCACTCTTTCGTGACAGAGAAAAATGGTTTGAGCAAAGGCACGGATGACGAATATCAATGGGTTATTAACCCACTGGATGGAGCCACCAATTTCATTAAAGGTATTCCCCACTTTGCTATATCTATTGCCTTACGCGTTCGAGGAAAAACCGAACACGGCGTAGTGTATGATCCTTTACGTAATGAGCTATTTGCTTCTTCTCGCGGAAAAAGTGCTCAGTTAGACGGTTACCGTTTACGTGTAAATAAAACCAAAGATTTAGAAGGCACCTTAATCGCCACGGGTTTCCCATACCGCCGCAAGCATTACACCGAAAGCTACTTAGCTATGTTTGGTGCTGTTTTTGCTGAGTGTAGCGACATTCGCCGTAGCGGAAGCCCAGCATTAGATTTAGCTTATGTTGCTGCTGGCCGTCACGACGGTTTCTTTGAATTAAACCTCAAGCCATGGGAAGTAGCCGCTGGTGAATTACTTGCTCGCGAAGCAGGTGCAATTGTTGCAGATATCGCGGGTAATACTGATTTCTACCAAACGGGTAATGTTGTTTGTGCTAACCCTAAAGTACTCAAGCACATGCTTGCCACATTCCGCCCTCACTTAACCGACGCTTTAAAAGGTTAAGCGAAAAAACCAATACTGAAAATAAAGCGGGCAATACCCGCTTTATTTTTATCTGCAATGCCTCTACCTTATATACAAAGTATAAATTTAAGGTAACGGTATGAAATTCCTCTTTTCTTTATTGTTTTTTGTCAGCGGTATTGCCCATGCGGCGAACCTTACCGAGTCACAGTTAAACAGTTGGTTTAGTGCCAGCAAACAGCTAGTGCCCGTCATTGAACAAATAGAACAAGAGAATACTTTCCAAGATATTAATAACCCGAGTCAGTTTGCTGATGAAATGGCGAGTCAATTAAGCCGCAGTAGTAAGAGTGATGAAGTGGCAGCGATACTAGCTAAACATGATTTAAATATTGAAAGCTGGGCACAAACTACTGAGCAAGTGGTATTTGCAGCCATGGCCGCTAGCTCTGAAGACAATATGGCACAACTTGAGCAATACAAAACCATGAAGCAAGAGCTGCTAGATAATCCCGAACTAAGTGCTGAGCAGAAGCAACAAATGCTACAAATGTTTGAGGTTAGCGATCAGTGGATCACTCAATTAGAAGCTGTTCCACAAAACGATATAGATTTGGTTAAACCTCACCTTGATAAGTTTAACCAAGAATTGGGCTGGGACTTAGACGATTAACTAGCCCCCAAATCAAAACTATCGGAACCTAACTCGGCGCGCTCTAGTTGCAGCTCAAGAAAAGCGATGCGTTTAGCAAACTCACCTAACAAAGCATCTTTTATCTCCAACAGTTGCAACACTGGAGTAGGTTCGCGCCACTCTGGATAGTCGTTTTTATCTTCAGCGTGTTGATAGGCTAAATCAGCTTGAGCTTTGTCTAAGAAATAGTGAGTGTTCTCAGCTATATCGAAAGAGTGGACAGTTAAGTGACTAAGCTCGTTCATTTTATGCCCCTTCTAAAGGATAGTTAGCGTCTTTCCAGCCTCGAATGCCACCATCCATAGAGATAACATTGGTATACCCCATCTTCACTAAGTTATCTGCGCTTAATGCAGAGCGAAAGCCACCACCACAATAAATCACAATCATACTATCCAGATTTGGGATCAATGTTTCAACGTCGCGTTCCAACACCCCCCGTCCCATGTATTGGGCACCAGGAATGCGGCTCTTTTGCCATTCGTCTTGCTCGCGATTATCAATCAGTTTGAACTCGAGACCTTGCGCTAGCCATTGCTGCACTTGGTGAACATCACATTCCTTAATACGCTTTCGGCAATCGTCTACTAAGGCTAAAAAGCGGGGATTATGGGCCATGTTATCTTCTCCTTAAGAACAAAAAACCCGCCGAAGCGGGTTTTGAAATTTACATGATTGGGTCTTGGTCAGCGCCTTCTTTCTCTTCCAACTCTTTGGGCATAAAGTCTTCTTTCTTAATACCTAAATAGAGCGCTAGCGTACTAGCAACATATATAGAAGAGTGAGTACCAATAAACACACCAAACAACAATGCTGTTGCAAAGTTATGGATAAGTTCGCCACCTAATAGGAAGAGCGAAATCAATACCATAATGGTAGTTAATGACGTCACAATAGTTCGGTTAAAGGTTTGAGTTAACGATACATCGATAATCTCTTCCGGGTCGCCCTTACGTAACTTACGGAAGTTCTCCCTAATCCTATCGGATACAACAATGGTATCGTTCAAGGAGTAACCCACTACCGTCAACAAGGCGGCGATTACCGTTAGGTCAAACTCTAACTGTAACAACGAGAACAAGCCCAATGTTGCGATAACATCGTGTGCCAAGGCTAATACAGCACCAAGTGCCATACGCCACTCAAAGCGCATTGCAACATAAAGTAAAATACAACCTAACGCGGCAATAATGGCTAAACCACCCTGCTCTGCGAGTTCTTTACCTACCGTAGGCCCCACGTATTCGATACGGCGCATTTCAACGTCAGCATCTACTTCAGAGCGCAACAAACCCATAATGCTATCGCCAAGGTGTTCGCTATCAACACCTTCGCGCGGCATCATACGCAGCAATACTTGGGTTTGTGACCCAAAGTACTGAGCGACAATATCTGGGTAGCTATTGTTGTTCATTACGTCACGGACTTCCGTAAGATCAGCAGGTTGCGAGAACTCTACTTCAATCAAGGTACCGCCAGTAAAGTCTAAGCCCCAGTTGATTTTGTTAATCGCTAAACTTGCTACAGAAGCAATCATTAGCAATACAGTAAACCAAATAAATGGTTTTCGGTGCGACATAAAACGCACAGTGTCTTTAGGTTTAAACAAATAAAACACGTCGTCGCTCCTAGATAGACAATTTGTCTATTTTCTTACCGCCCCAAACCAAGTTAACCACCACACGGGTGCCAACAATAGCGGTAAACATCGAAGTGGCAATACCAATAGCTAGCGTTACCGCAAAGCCTTTTACAGCACCCGTACCAATCGCAAACAAGATAAGCGCGGTAATAAAGGTGGTGATGTTGGCATCAGAAATAGTTGAAAGCGCGTTACTATAACCGTGGTGAATAGCCTGCTGAGGACTGCGTCCATCTTTTAGCTCTTCACGAATACGTTCAAAAATAAGCACGTTGGCATCAACCGCCATACCTACGGTAAGAACAATACCCGCCATACCCGGTAAGGTGAGTGTTGCGCCTGGTATCATCGACATAAAGCCAATAATTACCCCTACATTCGCCACTAAAGCTAAGTCGGCCACTAGACCAAATTTACGGTAGTACAAAGGCATAAATACAAGCAGCGCCAACAAGCCCATTACAATGGCCATAAAGCCTTTATCGATGTTGTCTTGACCCAAGCTTGGACCTACGGTGCGTTCTTCAACAATTTGAATCGGTGCAATCAAGGCACCAGCACGTAATAGCAAGGCTAAATTTTGCGCTTCTGAAGGCGAATCAATACCGGTAATACGGAAGCTTCGGCCTAAACGAGACTGAATAGTCGCAACGTTAATCACTTCTTCTTGGCGCTGTAATATTGATTTACCTTCGGCATCTTTCTCACCGGTAGGTTTGTATTCAATAAACAGAGTTGCCATAGATTGGCCAACATTGTCTTTAGTAAAGCCAGCCATTTTACTGCCACCTTGGCTATCAAGGCTGATATTTACTTGTGGGCGACTGTATTCATCAAAACCAGATTGAGCACCAACAATATGGTCACCGGTTAAAATGACTTGATTGCGTAATACTACTGGCGAACCGTCTACACGCTTAGCTAACTGAGAACCAGGAGGCACACGACCAGCAGCTGCATCACGTAAATCGGCGTCAGTATTTACCATTCTAAATTCAAGCGTAGCGGTAGCACCTAAAATCTCTTTGGCACGCGCAGTGTCTTGAACACCTGGCAACTGAACAACAATACGTTCTGAGCCTTGACGCTGCACTTGTGGCTCAGCAACACCTAACTCGTTTACTCGGTTACGGATAATGGTAATGTTTTGCTGAAGTGCATAATCACGAGTTTCTTTTAGTTTAGCTTCTGTCATTTTAGCGCTTAGACGGAATTGGTCGCCTTGGCTAGCATCACTAAACTGGTACTCGTTATATTTACGGTCTAAGAAACTAATCGCTTTATCAAGGGTCGCTTCATCACGAAAACGAACCACTACCGCGTCACCTTGCGCGCGAACCCCTGCATAACGCAGTTTTTCTTCGCGTAAGTCACTACGGAAATCTTGAATCATGCCTTCTTGCGCTTTGCTTATCGCAGCGTCCATATCCACTTCCATTAAGAAGTGAACACCACCACGTAAGTCCAAGCCCAACTTTAGTGGGGCCGCGCCAATGGCATCTAACCAACCCGGTGTAGCGGGGGCAAGGTTTAAGGCAACAATGTAATCATCACCTAACAAATCATGTAATAAGCTCTTTACTTTAAGTTGATCGGCATCGTTACGTAAGCGTACCAACGCCAATCCATCTTCAAAGCCAACCGAGCGAAAGTCGATAGATTGTGCTGTTAGGTGGTTGCGAATATTATCTAGTTGGGCAAGCTCTACTTGAGCGCCCCGAGTGCCAGAAACTTGTACGGCAGGATCCTCACCGTATAAGTTTGGCATGGCGTAAAGAAAACCGATGGCAATCAAAGCGACCACCATCACATTCTTCCACCAAGGGTATCTGTTTAACAAAATCTTATCCCTAGTGACCGAGTTACAACTACAGAGACTTCAACGTGCCCTTTGGCAAAACCGCTGAAACAAAGTCCTTTTTAAGTGTAACTGTTGTGTCATCACTTAGGCTTAACTGGAAGTAGTCGTTTTCTTCAGAAATCTTAATGATTTTACCGACTAAACCACCCGTTGTTAGCACTTCGTCACCTTTCGATAACGAGGTCATCAAGTTTTTATGCTCTTTTACACGCTTAGATTGTGGGCGGTAAATCATGAAATAGAAAATCACCGCAAAGATGACCATCATGAAAATTAGTTCCATGCCGCCGCCAGCTGATGATGCTGCGCCGCCTTCGGCGAATGCTGGAGAAATAAATAGGCTCATTGTTACCCTCACTAAAAAATTAAAAAACTTAAGATTAAAATACAACTATCTTATTAAATGGAGACTGACCGAGCAAAAACAAGGCTTTGCTTGGTCAATCGGGCATTATTCCGCCAAAGGTGGTACTTCGCGACCCAATTTAGCGTAAAAATCTGCTACAAAATCGTCAAACTTACCAGCGGCAATCGCTTCTCGTATACCTTCCATCACACGCTGGTAGTAACGCAAGTTATGAATGGTATTCAAACGAGCGCCAAGGATTTCATTACACTTATCTAAATGATGCAAGTAGGAACGAGAATAATTTTGACAGGTATAACAATCACACTCTTTATCTAGTGGATTAGTGTCCTCTCGGTGACGCGCATTACGAATTTTAACCACGCCTTCGCCGGTGAAAAGGTGGCCATTTCGCGCGTTACGGGTTGGCATTACACAGTCAAACATGTCTACACCACGGCGTACACCTTCAACCAAATCTTCTGGTTTACCCACCCCCATTAAATAACGAGGTTTATCGGCAGGTACTTTATGTGCAACATAATCCAAAATACGGTGCATGTCTTCTTTAGGTTCGCCTACAGCTAAACCACCAATCGCGTATCCGTCAAAGCCAATGTTAGTTAAGCCTTCTAGGGAAACATCACGCAGGTGTTCGTAAACACCACCTTGAATAATCCCAAACAGCGCATTTTTGTTGTTGAGTTCATCATGACGCTGACGTGAACGCGCGGCCCAACGCAAAGACATTTGCATTGATTTATCCGCTTCTGCTTCAGTCGCCGGATAAGGCGTACATTCGTCAAAAATCATCACAATGTCTGACCCCAGGTCGTTTTGAATTTCCATCGACTTTTCAGGGGTTAAGAAAATCTTATCGCCATTTACAGGATTGCGAAAATGCACTCCTTCTTCGGTGATATTGCGAATATCACCCAAGCTAAATACTTGGAAGCCACCAGAGTCGGTAAGAATAGGCCCCTGCCAGTTCATAAAGTCATGCAAGTCGCCATGGGCTTTCATCACTTCTTGACCAGGGCGTAGCCACAAGTGAAAAGTATTACCCAGTAAAATTTCTGCGCCGGTTTCGCTCACCTCTTCAGGGGTCATGCCCTTAACGGTGCCGTAAGTTCCTACAGGCATGAATGCTGGCGTTTCTACGCTACCGCGTTCAAATTCTAAACGACCGCGACGGGCTTTACCGTCTTGAGCCAATAATTGGTATTTCATAGTTCACCTCAGATCGGAAAAACAGTCCGATTCAGATTGAGTTAGTGTGTTGTTCTACAATGTTGATTTAAGCTAATTCAACATAGGTCTTGTTATGCGTCTTTACGGGTAATGAACATGGCATCACCGTAACTAAAGAAGCGATATTGATTGTCGATTGCTGCTTGATAAGCTTGAGTAACATGATCTTTACCGGCAAAAGCCGATACCAGCATAATTAGCGTGGATTCCGGTAAATGAAAATTGGTCACCATGGCGTCTACCACTTCAAATTGATAGCCAGGAAAGATAAAAATATCGGTCTCAGCTGCATAGGCCTGCAACTCTACACCTTTTGATTTGGCATCTTTAGCGGCACTCTCCAGAGAGCGAACCGAAGTTGTACCTACAGCAATGACTCTGCCACCAGCCGCTTTAGCCTTGGCAATTTTACTCACTACTTCTTGACCAACTTCGGCGTACTCTGAATGCATCACATGCTCATCAACCGATTCAACTTTTACTGGCTGAAAAGTTCCTGCGCCAACATGTAAAGTGACAAAAGCAGTGTCAGCCCCCTTATCTTTTATTTGTTGCATCAATGCATCGTCGAAATGCAATCCAGCAGTAGGCGCAGCAACAGCGCCGGGCTTTTCGTTATAAACTGTTTGGTAGCGTTCTTTATCTGCATCTTCATCAGGGCGGTCAATATAGGGAGGAAGCGGCATGTGGCCATAACTCTCTAATAGCTCTAACACAGTGCGAGTATCGTCAAAGCGCAACTCAAACAAGGCATCGTGGCGTGCAATCATAGTTGCATCAAAAGCATCAGCTAAACGCAGTTGATTGCCAGGTTTAGGTGATTTAGAGCAGCGAACATGCGCAAGCACGCGGTGATCGTCTAATACGCGTTCGATCAATACTTCTAATTTACCACCAGTGGATTTTTGGCCAAATAAGCGGGCCGGAATAACCCGAGTATTATTAAAGACCAAAAGATCGTTTTCTTGAATATGATCGAGTAGATCAGGAAATTGTTGATGCTGTAACTCACCAGAGTTGCCATTTAGGTAAAGTAAACGACTGTCACGGCGTTGCTGTTTTGGGTATCGAGCAATTAGCTCATCAGGAAGATCAAAAGAAAAATCGGCAACACGCATGGGACTCAAAACTCTGTGGGATTTTGGATTATTATCAAGGCCGCAATTTTAGTGATTGCGGCCAGCAATAGCAAGGATTAGCGCAGTAAAAGGTGGCGTGGGAATCGATAGCGAATCAAGGCAAGTGGAAAGACCATTAATAACAACCAGAAACTTGCTCCGCCTCCGCTAGAAACAGCGGGCTGAGTTTGATTACATTGCAGACTATTGTCACCCGTTAAGCTGGCGGTATCGGTCACCCAAGTGCACACTTTACCTACATCGGCATAAACGCCAGGTCGGTTCTGGCAACCAATACTGCCCCAACTGACTAAACCGAGTAAGCGATAGTCACTGCCTTCACGAACAAACACCGGTCCACCACTATCGCCCGAACAAGCATCTTGGTCAGTACCATAGGCACAAAACATACGTTCGGTAATGGTGGAATTGGACCATCGGCTAGCGCAAGACGACGTATCATACAGGCTTAAATTACCGTGTTGCAGTACCTCTGGATATTCAGGGTTTGATGGATCGCTATTAACCCGCCCAAAGCCAATAACGCTCATAAAGCCACCACTATTTAAGGCATCGGTAACCTGACTCGCATTGATAAGCGGTGGAGTAATAGTTTGCGGCGTAGCTAAACGCAGTAAGCTAACATCGTAATCAAATGCCGCTCCCGAGCTAGATGGGCTCACATAATTAGGGTGCTGATATACTTCACTTACGGCTACAGCACCGGCGTGACTACTGTTAACCATCTCATAAACACCCAGTACTACCTTCACTTGAGACGGGGCGAGGTGTTTTTCATCAGCATTTACATCGTAGGTGCAATGCGCCGCAGTAAGCACCCAAGACTCACCAATCAGTACACCACCACAACGCTGGCTACCAACAAATACCTGAGCCATCCACGGATAGTTTTGAGTAGCATCGTTGCCACCAACAATAAATGGGGTGATATCTGTGTTAGAACTCGCGAAAGAGCTGAAACTATAACCACACAGTATGGCCAGTAGCCACGTTCTTAGATTCATAACACACCTACACTTCACTTTCTGGACTACGAGTATTAACTTGTTCAGGCTCACCCAAAAAATGCGGTTGAGTTTTTAATATATGTAAATCGATTAAGGCTTTGGTTCTTGCGAGTACTTCACGTAAGCGTACCCGCCAGTGAAACTCTCTAGGCGCATCATCCACTACATAACCATAGGCTTCTATGCCATATTGATTGGCAATATATAGCGCCCTTTCTACGTGAAACTGTTGCGACACAATTATGATTGCGTTTTGGCCAAACACTTGTTGTGCCCGAACAATCGAATCAAAGGTTCTAAAGCCAGCATAGTCCAACGCAATATGCTCTCTGGGTACGTTTAAACGCAGCACATCATTTAGCATCGTTACAGGTTCATTATAATAGCGGGTAGCATTATCGCCACTGAGGATTAAGGCTTGAACCTTATTGGTGTGATAGAGCTTAGCTGCGGCTTCTACTCTAAAAGTATAATAAGTGTTGAGGCGTTTACCTACATACTTGCTGGTGCCAAGCACCAAAGCCACTGGTTGCGCGGGGACTTGTTGCATATCTCGAAACCACTGGCCCGAGACCTGATTAGAGATATAGCGGTCTATCGCAAATAAGCCCAAAAGCATGACGATAGCCATCAGCAACACTACGCTAAGGAATCGTTTCAATGCTTAATCTCCGACCATCTACTACTCATTCAGCCATGCTAGCATAGCCATTGCCGCCAACCAAACATCACCCAAGCCATTTGCCAAAAGTGCCCAAGCTACAATATCTTGCCTATACTGAGACGGATCGTAAAAATGCGTAAAGGCAATTTACAATAGTTGCAATTTTGTTAGTTTACCCACACAAAATTTAATGGCAATTAACCATGAACGTAAAAAACAACTCAACGCAATTTGGATTAGTCAGTAAGCTTATTCACTGGCTTATGGCAGCACTTATCATCGCTTTGGTGGCTATCGCTTTATATATGGACACGCTACCAAGGGGAGCAGAAAAATCTGAGCTATTTTCTCTCCACAAAGGTTTGGGTGTTATCGCTTTAGCCTCTATCTTCTTAAGAATTATTTGGCACCGTATAACCAAGGTTCCCTCACCTATTGGCGAAGGCATTAAATTGAAAATGGCTCACGCCGGACATATAGCCTTATACTTGCTGATGTTGGCAATGCCTATTTCGGGCATGATCATGTCTTTAGCTGGCGGCCACGCAATTAACTTCTTCGACTTATTCACCATTGCTGGCTTTGCAGAGAAAAACGAATGGTTAAATGGGATTGCCTCAGAGGTGCACTATTACGCTGCGCAAGCCTTATATGTGGTATTAGCCGCTCATGTTGGCGCCGCGCTTTATCATCACTTTTTGTTAAAAGACGACACCATAAAACGTATGACGTCTAAATAGCGATCCAGTAGCGAAAAAAGCTAAGTTAAGGCCACGCGTTTGCTGGCCTTTTTATAGAAAATCCGCCAACCGCTCCAGTTAGGCAGCTCCCAACGTTTTGGTCCGCCTTTTCTAGCGCCAGAGTGATAGTGAACAATCACTTGTTTAGAGCGACCTAGGTATTCCACATCAAGTTTGATATCAGCTAATACCAAATGCTGAGGGAAGCGTTGTTCGAAATCTGAACGTTGCCATTCAGGAATACCATCAAACACGATGTCACTAGGCTCTATTAGTTCCAAATCTTCGGCGTTTTCAACACCAAGTTGCAGTAAGTAATCACTCAGCCAGTTTAATGCTTCAATTGCCTTGCCTTCACCGCCTCCATGCTTAACACCAAGACTAACCCACAAGTTCCAAGCGTCTATGTCATTTTGTAGGCTTAATTGTTTAAACCTTACTTGCTGTTTAGCCAATAAACGCCTAGCCAAACCGAGCCGATACTGCTCAGGGTTAGCGGCTAAGGTTTCATTAGCAATCACTCGTCCAGCATAAACACGTTGCACTGGTTGACGCCCCTGCTTATCAATATGCCCCTTAGCCTCCAGTTCACCAAATTGCTGCTCCGCCAGCAGAGCGATAGGCACTGGCGCTAAACACAAACCAATATTCATTAATTGCTTAAGGCCTCGACCGGGCATGCTGTAAACATCAAAGGCTATTGCTGCCAACTGCTCGTTAGCCAACAGGCTTTCTCGGCCAATTTGTAGCTCAGAAAACCCGTTTCCCATGGCGTCTTGGCGTTTTTCTCGTCGCACATATACCAATTCCTTAGCGCCGACTAAAATGGCCGTGATCAGCTTATCTCTTTGATAGGGTGCGGCTTCGGCCAAATCATTCATTGCCATTACACTGCGTAGCTGCTCGGCTAACTCTTGAGCTTGATGTAATGCCTCTTGATTAACCGGTAGCTCTTCTGGCCAGGTTTTACCGCGCATTAAATCCAGCAATAATGTCATATCACAATGCAGCGGCTGCCATTCACTGAGCTGCTTTAAACCGTGTTCCGACTTAGGTTTTTGAAAAATCGCCTTATTAATACTGAGTGCCGCCGCGAGATCCAACATGGCTTCGCGCTCAGCTTGCGACGACATAAGATTCACAAGATGAGCAAAATAGCTGTCAATAGGCAGTACTAACAAACGTTGCCCATGCTCACTCAACTTCGCAGGGCTGGTAAGCGCTCGCATACTTGTTAAACGCTCGGTCGCAATGTTTATAGACTTCTCTGGCAAGGCTTCTAAAAAGGCTAAGTTAGCTAACGCTTGCTCACAACTAGCAGCAAACAACATAGGTTCAAGTAATTCTTCACGCTGCATTTGTGGTGGAGTGACCTGTTCAAGCGGCGCAAACTCCCCCCATAAACGGTAACAATGGCCAGCTCTAACTCGACCCGCTCGGCCTTTGCGCTGCTCGGCACTGGCCCGAGAAATACGCTCCAGACTTAACACCGTTCGCCCTGCTCGTTGTTTGGTGCGGCGCTCTAAACCAGAATCAATTACACTACTTATGCGGGGAATAGTTAAACTGGTTTCTGCCACATTAGTGGCTAGAATCACTCGACGAGGCCGAGCTTTTGTCGATGAATCATCCAATAGGTATCGACGTTGCTCAGCGCTAATCGTGGCATGAAGGGCCAATACTTCGGCATTTATATCCGCTAGGCTCGCAAGGCTACGTTGAATTTCTCCACGCCCAGGTAAAAATACCAAGATATCGCCATCATCTTTTTTCATTGCCTTATTCACGGCGCTTTTTATGGCATCCGTGATTCGAGTAATATCTGGCAAGTGATGCGATTCCCGCGCTTCATAGCTTAAACTTACCGGGTACTCACGGCCTTCAGTTTTCAATGGTTTTGCCGCTAAATATTCACAGAGCTTATGACCTTCCAAAGTCGCTGAGGTAACCACTACTCGAATCGGCAGTTGCTTTACTAGAGCCAGTAATAAATCTGAATCCCAACGCCGCTCATGAAATTCATCAATAATAATTACCGCATATTCGCCAAGCTTATTTTCCGCCAACCAGCGCAAGGCGATTCCTGGGGTAACAAAAGCAATATTGGTATGTTCATTTACCGTTGAATGAAAGCGAATCGAGTAACCCACCTTATGAGGCTCTCCTGCCAACTTAGCTTGCTCTGCAACATAACTAGCCAAGGCTTCACAGGCAATTCGACGCGGCTGAACCACCAACACCTTACCCAAACTTGTTGCCCAACGCGGTAAACGGGTTGACTTACCCGAGCCGGTGGCAGCTTCAACAACTAAGTGATGCAGATGTAATTCACTCAAAAAAGCAGACTTTATTGAATCAATAGGTAAAGGGCTTAGCTGACTTACGCTCACATGAATTCCAAAATAGTTGGTCGCTGAATTAACAGGGCAAATACTACAGCTACCAGCAAAAACGCGCTAGCTTACAAATTACTCACTCAGCAAGGTTTGCAAATTTAGCTGCGCTTAGCATAAGCTAAGTCCCTCTTCGCTAACGTTGTTTAATGGAATCGACATGAATTTTTCTACACTTGGAAGCAGTAATTTATCGGTATCACGAGTTTGCTTAGGCAGCATGACTTGGGGCTTACAAAACAACCAAAGCGATGCTAACCAGCAAATCGACTATGCCCTTAGCCAGGGCGTAAACTTTATTGATACAGCTGAGATGTACGCAGTACCGCCTTCCGCTGAAACCTATGGCAAAACCGAAAGCATTATAGGTAACTGGGTAGCAGCCAATAAGCAGCAGCGTAAAGATGTGGTGATAGCCACCAAAATTGCTGGTGCTGGATTACCATGGGTGCGTAATGGCGGGCCCATTACCGGAGATGCTGTCGTAGCAGCGGTTGATGCTTCGCTACAACGCTTGCAAACCGACTATATCGATTTATACCAACTACATTGGCCTAACCGCTCTACCCCGCACTTTGGTAAACATTGGCCCAATCAAATTACTCCCACTGAGCTAGATGCAGCAGATCATCAAGCGCAGATGCTAGACATACTCCAAGGCTTACAGCGCTGTGTTGAAGCAGGAAAGATTCGCCACTGCGGTTTGTCCGACGATACACCGTGGGGCATTAACACCTATTTAAAGCTGAGTGAGCAACATAACTTGCCACGTATGGTATCGATTCAAAATGAATTTAGTTTGCTACACGCTAAAGACTGGGCTTACTTAATTGAAAATTGCGTGCAAGAAAATATTGCCTATTTGCCTTGGTCACCACTGGCCAGCGGTATGTTAAGTGGTAAATACGCCAATGGTGCACGCCCTGCTGGCAGCCGTTGGACCTTAATGCAGCGCAATGGCATTTTCCGCAATACGGAGTTAGCCCACAAAGCGGTAGCTGATTACGCAAAAATTGCTGCAGAGTATGATTATACTCCTGCGCAATTAGCGCTAGCTTGGTGTGACCAAGTCAATGGTGTGACTTCTACCATTATTGGCGCCACCAGCGTAGCCCAGCTAAAAGAAGATATTGATGCATTTTCGCAACCATTAAGTGAGCGAGCGTTAGCCGACATAGCAGACGTATTTAAACGCTACCCAGCACCTTATTAGTCGCCCTCGCCCAACAAAACGTCACAACAAAAAAGTCACCTTAATAGGTGGCTTTTTATTAGGCAGACTGCCTTTGTTCAATATCCTCAGCCAACTTACCCATTTGTTTGGTCATTCCATACAATAACCAACTGTGCCAAGGAGCAAAAAAATACCAATAGACCAAGCCCCAAAAGCCTGCAGGGTGCCAATACAACGCCACTTCTAATTTACAAGTATCGGCATCCAAGACTTCAATACTTAACTGCATGCCGCCCCCGCCTGGTGCTTTCATGCCAAAGCGCATCACTAAACAGTCGTTTTCTTCCGCGCTTAAAATCGTCCATGAATCGACTCTATCACCCACTTTTAGCTGCCGGTAATCGGTTCGGCCATGTTCTCGACCTTTACCCCCCACAACAAAATCCATCCACTCGCGCATTGCCCATAGGCTGTTTAAGTAAAAATAGCGGTGCTTGCCCCCTAGCAAGTTAATCACTTGCCACAGGGCTTGCGGACTTGCTTTCACGGTAACCACTTTCTTTGCGGCCTTGGCATAAAAGCCGTGTAAAGATGAAAAGTTACGAAAAGTAGGAACCCCATCTTGCCAGCGCTTAGGGTAAGTGTGTACTTGCTCTTCATTTAGCAATTGCTCGATGGCCTGATCCAAACTAATCAGCGGTTGCGGAATTAACTTACGCAAGGGCTCAGGGTTTGCTTGCAGTTGCTCAGCTAAGCCTGCAATTAAGGCCTTAGCTAAACTTTGTGGTACCGACGTTATTACCCCAAGTACCATGCAGGCCAACTGAATAGGCAAACCCGGTAACACCATAATCTTTATTTTTTTATTCAAATGGTTAGCAATTTTTAGCATCAACTCGCGATAGCTCAGCCACTCTGGGCCAGCTGCGTCCAGTACCATACCTGCGGTTTCTGGCATCTCAGCTAATTTAACCAAATAATAAAGCACGTTTTCTAAGGCGATAGGTGGAGCCTTGGTTCCAATCGCTTTGGGCACAAAAGCCAACGGCATGTGGCCAACTAAGTCACGCATTACCTCAAAAGCGGCAGAGCCAGGAGAGATAATAATGCCAGCGCGCAGCTCGGTAACAGCCACTCCGCTGGAGGCTAGCGCTTGGCCAGTGGCCACTCGCGCTAACATGTGCTCTGATTTTGGTTTAGCCGATACCAAGCTGCCCATATAGATAATTCGTGTAATGTCGGCTTTACTGGCGGCATTCGCTAAGTTGTTGGCCGCAATGGCCTCAAGCTCACTATGCGCTTGCCCGTCGCTCATGCCATGCATTAAGTAATAAACTAGTTCTACCTTGGCTAAGGCATCTGGCAGACTATCTGGCTCAAGTAAATCTAAAGTAAAGCGAGGACAATCAAGATCTTGCCACGGAGCTGCCTTATGAGGGTCACGAGAAGATACACTGACTTGATGACCCGCCTCTACTAATGCAGGAACTAGCTTTCTGCCAATAGTACCAAAGGCGCCAATCACCAAAATCCGCATCGTTTTTAACTCCAATTCTCATTAACGTAAACTCATCACTAGCGTAGTTGATTTTCACAGTAATGAGTTCAGTAACTCAAATAACTATCTAAATTAAATAAGATTTAAAGGTAATGACTAACAGCCTAATTGAATGACAATACAGTTTGAGTTGATTGTCTAAACTTGCCCGGTGACATTCCCATTACCTGTTTAAATTTGGCACAAAAATAGGCGCTATCAGAAAACTCGCAGGCATAAGCAATTTGAGTGATGCTTTGGCGGCTTTCACTAAGCATCGCTACGGCAGTATTGATTTTGCGTTTAAGAATATAATCTTTGTAGTTTTGGTCAAACAAGGACTTAAATAAGCGAGAAAAGTGATACTTAGACATCCCGCATATATCGGCGGCCTGCTGCAAATTCAAGTTAAGGGTTTGCTGATTTTCGAGGTGGTGTAACAAGGGAATTAACTTAGAGAGACCTTTGTTTTCCCTCGCCGCTACCAGTGATTGCTCGGCGTTAAACAAACATCCCTTATGCTGCTGAGCAAGAAACAAAAAGATGGTATGCAGCAAACTATAGGCTAAGTTTCTATCTTCACTCTTGGCATCGGCATTTTCTAGCCACTCAAACTGGCTATGCAAAAAGCCCGCTTGTTGCTCATCGAGTTGGATCACCAAGGGGCGTTCTAGTTGGCTAGTGAATTCTAGTAGGTTTAGCTCACTTAACAAGTAGCGCTCAAACTGCAATAAACTAAATTCACGGTCGTCCCCGTCCATGTCTATTGCATGCATACCTAAAGAAGGAATAAACACCAAAACGTTACGGCCTAGTTCAATGGCTTGACCATCTATCTCCACTTGCCCAGCAATTTTTTTGAAGAGCATGATCTCGCCCAACATATGAAAATGGGTAGGAATAACCATCTTCGGTTCATCCACAATATGAAAGCGCCTTAAGTAATAAGGTTTGCCTTGTGGCAGGTGAATGTTTTCAAAACTGAGAGCGTGCGCAGGCATAGTAGCAATAATTTCATACAAATAAGCTCAAACCTTACATATTAGCCCCTCTTAAAGCAATAAATTAACAATACAGACTTCAGGAGTAATTATGGCAACGATAACTAACCCTATCCTTACTGGTTTTCGACCAGACCCTTCCATCATCCGTGTGGGTGATGATTATTATATTGCTACCTCTACCTTTGAATGGTTTCCCGGCATTATGATTCACCATTCAAAAGACTTGGTTAACTGGCAAATAGTTGGCCACGTGCTTAATACCGTAGAGCATTTAGATATGCGTGGCATGGATAATTCCGAAGGAGTTTACGCCCCAGCCTTAAGTTACGCTGACGGAAAATTTTGGTGCTGTTTCGCCAATGTTCGCTCTTGCCGTGGCGGCACTTGGATGTCTACTCCTGCTTATGTAGTCAGTGCGGAAAATATAGAAGGTCCTTGGAGCAAACCTGTCTCTATTGGAGATTACGGTTTTGACCCTTCGTTGTTTCATGATGACGACGGCAAAAAGTACATGGTAAACATGGTGTGGGACGGGCGTAAAAAGACCGACTACTTTGGTGGGATTATTCTTCAAGAATTTGATGCCGACAAAGGTGAGTTGGTCGGTGAAGAAAAGATAGTTTTCGGCGGCACTAAGTTAGGCTGTACTGAAGGTCCACAAATACTTAAAAAAGAGGGGTGGTATTACCTCATTACAGCCGAAGGCGGTACATCTTATGATCATGCCGTCACGGTATGTCGCTCTAAGAGCATTTGGGGTCCTTACGATCTTCACCCACAAAACCCTATTCTTACCTCTCGTCATCAAGATGAAGCTGAACTTCAGCGCGCAGGTCACGGGTTTTTAGTAGAAACTCAAAATGGTGAGTGGTACTTATCTCACCTATGCGGTCGCCCAATTAACGATCCAGAAAACCCAAGCTATTCTATGGACTATGGGCAAGGTCGCTGTACTCTTGGCCGCGAAACCGCCTTGCAAAATGTAGAATGGCGCGACGGATGGCCTTACGTTGTAGGTGGCACAACACCACGCGTAGAGATTCAAGCGCCTAAACTGGCCGCACACCCTTGGCCGGTAGAAGCAAGCCGTGATGACTTTGACCAAACCCAATTTGCACCTAAGTACCAGTCACTTAAAGACCCGTTTGAAGAATCATGGATATCATTAAGCAAACGTCCAGGTTACGCGCGTTTAGTCGGTCGCGACTACTTATACTCTCGCTACAATCAAAGCCTGCTAGCACAGCGCCTAACTGCATTTAACTGTGTGAGCGAGACCGCAGTAGAGTTTGCGCCAAGTTCGCCAAGGCAAATGGCTGGCTTAGTAGCCTATTACTCACGTGGTGGCCACTACTTCCTAAAAACCTCCGCTAATGACCAAGGTGAACAAACAATTCAACTTGTTGGTGATATTGATGACAAATACCTTGAGTACACCGATGAAATCGTTATTGGTAACCGTGAGCGTGTTTACATGCGATTGGAACTCAACACCCATTGGTATCAGTTTAGTTACTCTCTAGATGGCACAACATGGCTAAACATTGGTGAGCCACTTAATGCCACCGACCTATCTGACGAAGGCAGTAAAGACGTGTTCCGCTTCACCGGTACTCTGCTTGGTTTGTTTGCTTGTGACTTAACAGGCAAGCATATCGCAGCAGATTTTGATTACTTTAAATACAAGACCTTAGATTAATTAAGTTTATAAATCATTAGCTTAACGCACTACTTAAGCGGTCTTAGGTAGTGCGATCTAACTCTTACTTTTCTCATTCAACGCAACTAAAAATCTTTAAGTTGATTTAAATCATTATCTCACTCGCTATACATTGACACACTCGCTGCATCATTTTTAACCACTGAGCAGTATGTTATGCAATCTTCCATTCGTTTATTTTTGGCCCCCTGCTGCATATGTTTTTTGCTTAGTGCTGCTCATTTCTACTATGCCCAACAACAAATCTACGTAATCCTTTGTGTAATGGGCTTCTTCAGCGTGTTAATTCGACATCCCATTTGTTTACGTTTAAACCAATGCGCCATGTTATTGCTCACTGCAGAATGGATTAATACCTTGGCAGAGATTTACGTAATTCGCAGCGCATACGACCAACCTTGGCTACGAATGGCCGCTATTTTAGGCGCAGTGGCACTGCTACATTTTGCTAGCGCCATGTTATTTCAGCATTATCGAATTCGCCGCTATTTTGGTTACCCAAGGCAGTATTTGTTTCGCTAGGGCCTTATTGATTGCACTGTAAATTTTTCGAAAGCAGCAAGTCGCCAGATTTCTACTAGCTCACCAGAATGGATGTGATTAATAGCACACGATTAAAGCCACGCAATCAAATCACCTACCAAAATTTTAACCTGTTAGTCCCTCCCTTAATTGATAGATGGCAGGCGAAGCAATCGCTTCACCCGCTCGTTTTAAATCTATGTGGTAGGTATATGGCTCACCACGCTCAAACCTGAATCACTAACATCTAATTGATAAACGCCATTTTCACCCACTAACATTAGGCCCTGCTCGGTGGCAATAACGTCGTTGCAAGCAAATACATCATTAAGCTCTTGCTTAACTAATATATGACTAAATTCAGCAGCATCGTCAGGATTGATTTCCAGTGCTAAGGAAACCAGTCCTTCTGCAGCATCACAAACATAAAGCGTCCCCTCTCGAAGTGTTAAGCCAATGGGATCAGCGAGTTCTCGATACTCCGCCATTGATGTACTGTTTGGTCGTTCACTAGAAGCGCCTTCATCAATTTCTTCTTGAGATGGGGGAACATAAGCCAGGATATCGCTAATGTTTTCAACAAATATTCCATCCCGAAAGGTGATTTCGTTACTACCATCTCTGGTGGTGTAATAAGCCACTCCATCGTGAGCAACAACAGGATCATAGGCAACAAGATGACTTAGTCGCGCGACAAACTCGACGGGATAATCTAGGTCACCAGTGGAACGATAAATGTCTACACCAGTTGCATGGCCGACCATCACATGGCTGTTTTCATACACGTGTAATGTTTCAGCTCCCCAAGAATGGCTATTAACATAATCAGTTGATAGAAACTCTTCGGAGCGAAGTATCGAAACAGATTGGCTCATGTTTATTGCATGAAGATCGCCTTGAAACTCTACTAAAGCGGCAAGGGAACCAACCTGGCCTGTTCCGCTATAAACTACGGTGCCACCACTTGAGCCTGACTCTGAGCCACAGGCAGCCATTAGTACTATCGCAATAGGTACACTAAGTCTTTTAATAAGCATTTTCATAGCAGCTCCTCTAATGACCAAAAGTAGAAGGATTTACCATCGGCATTCTTGTAACCAATCACCAAACCAATTTCGTAATCCAAGTACACGGGTTCATACTCTTCAGAACCGTCACTAAACTTTGCAAATATTGTGGCTTGAGGAGACAAGCGATCATAGTCTGGGTAACTTAAAGCGAGCTCTTGAGTAGAAATGCTATTTAGATTGTTAAAATCAATCAGAACTAAATCCGTTAAGGCAGCAACAACCAGCATGCCTTGGTGAACCAATACATCAGAAGCACCATTTATATGAACAAAGCCCAAATATACAGGCGCTTCACGATGAGTATTATCGAAAATGTAGACTCCTCGCAGCTCAGAAATAATAAACATGTAGTGCTGGTAAAGGTAAATCTTTCCGGAATTCTCTAAGCCGATAAACTCTTCGACTCTTGAGCCAGCATCGATATAAGCTTGTGTTAAGGCATTGCTATTTTCAGCGCTAAAACTCACTTGTTTCTCACCTCTAAAGCTTTCCCAATCCAAATATATTGGCTCAATAGCACAAATAGCTTCACTTTGATCGGGGTAAGTACAAATGTATCTAGCCTGTTGATCAACAGTTGGCGATTGATAGCTGCCTAGCATCATTCCACTACCCACAATGACAGCGACGGGAACAGCAAATCGTGCTTTCTTTGGCTTAATGGTTGCATTGTTAGTATGAAGCAGCAGAATAAAGCTAGAGAAAATAGCGGCAATAACAAGTGCTGCTATATCCATCCATTCAAAATTTCCATAGCTTAAAACCCCCAAGGTTTCAGTAGCTTGTCCAAACTCAAAAGCGAGATCAACACCTAACCAACATATCGGTATTGCTAACCAACGTTTTCCTGCAGTTCCTAATAAACCTGCAGTGAACAAGCTCATGCCCACTACGTGAAGAAAGCTAGGGAACCACTCTGATGCATACCGAGGCAGTAGAATGGGATTTGCAGAAAACTTTATCCACTGATAGGCCGGAAGCGCATCAAACAGTATTTGGGGCTCCCTAAAATTGGCATAAAACAACATACCAATTACCCCGGTAAAGATTCCCCACCAAAACAAACTGGGAGCTTTAATCATAATCACTTCCTTGTACGACAAAATTCAACCAAGAAAGCTTAACAAAAAGCTCAACAAAACCAATAAACCCATGATTAAACGTTGATAATCATACAAGGTGAATTTTAAAGGTGTGAATGAAAGCGCTATCATCTACGTCAGTTATCATAAATTGAATTGCGTTCTAGCTTAATCAGTAACGCCCCTAGTTGCAGCGCATTCGTTTTGGGCTAAGGCTTAGCGTATACTCCCATTTTTTTTACTTGCACCGTATAACTCGTGAATCGATTTCTAGAGCTTTATGCTCAACGCAAAGCTGCCGCCACCACTGAATTTAAAGGCCGTGGGGCTCGTCGTGTGCGCTGCACCAGCTGCCAAATGCCTCAGCAACACTGCTTTTGTGAGCAAGCTATTTTGCAAAATAGTGAATGTGGTTTTGCTTTGTTAATGCACAACATGGAAGTGCTACGCCCAAGCAATACTGGCCGATTTATTGCCGACTTAATTCCAGATACCCACGCTTTTATCTGGCAACGCAAAGAGCCTTGCCAAGGGCTACTTGCATTGTGCCAACAAGAGCATTGGCAGCCCTATGTGGTTTTTCCAGCAAGCTTTAGCCAGCCTGAGCGAGTACATTACCAAGTAGAGCTGGAGCCGAAACGCAAACCACTTTTTATAATGCTTGATGGCAGTTGGCGCGAAGCGCGCAAGATGTTTCACCAAAGTCCCTGGCTTGATCAATTTCCAGTAATTTCAATTCAACCTGAACAAGCATCCCGTTACGGCTTGCGATCTCGACCAATAAAAGGCCAATGGGCCACCGCTGAAGTAGCGGCTCAATTGTTGGCAATGAGTGGCGAAGAAAGCAACGCTAAACTTTTAGAGCAGCGCTTTAATGCTTTTACTCAACAAACTCTTGCTGGACGACACCATTAAGTAGCCAAATCCACCAGTTTTTACTCAATTTACAGGCCTTTTCATCTACCACTTTCGTGAGATGCATCACGTGATTGAAAACGTTATCAAGCAAAAGTTGTTTTGCTTGCTTTTGTCACTATGCCTAGCCCATAAGTTGTTGTTATGATGATTGCGCTTGAAGAGACAGCGCATAATTTGTACAAATTACTAAGTGCTGCGAAACCCAAGCAAACTAAAAAATAGAGTAATATTTCAATTGTTTCAGGAGACACAATGTCTAAGAGCACTGGTACCGTTAAGTGGTTTAACGAAAAGAAAGGTTTTGGTTTTATTTCTCAAGAGTCAGGCGCTGATGTGTTTGTTCACTTCCGTGCAATTTTGGGGGATGGATTTAAATCACTTGAAGAAGGCCAGAAAGTAGCATTTGACGTTGAAGACGGTCAAAAAGGCCCACAAGCCGCCAATGTTGAAGTTGCCTAAGTAACTTCAAGAAGAAGCATAACCTGGGATTAGGTTATGCTTCCTATTTTCCTTCTATCCCACCCTTATTGTAAATCCAAAAAATAAAGATGTTGTGGCCCTGCTGGCCCGCCGTTATACAGCTTTTCACTGTCTACAAAACCACACTTTTTATACAAGGCTTGCGCCCCATTATTGCGACAATTTACGGTAAGCGCCAAATGTTGCAAAGACGGATTTAGCTCCGCTACATAAGCTCTTAATTGCGCGCCTGCTGCAAAGCCATAACCTTTGCCTTGAAACTGACTAGCCACAAAAAATGAACGTAATAAAACACTTTGCTGTAAGGGTAACTCAGCCTGATAAGGGTAATGGGCATCAATAACAAAAAAGCCCACCACCTGCTTGTTAGCTAAGATTAAATGTGCCGTTTGCTGGGCGCTTAATTCATCTAAAACCTGCGCAATGGGTTTAACAAAATGTTGTTGTGCTTCACCTACTTGCAATGCCAATAACTCGGCTAACAACTCACTACTAATAGCTTGTAATTTAACTCGCTCGGTCATTCAATGCTCTCTCACTAAACACAGCTTCTCGGCCCATCATTAGTTGCTTACGTTCTAAGCCCCAGCGATAACCTCCTAAGGCTCCACTACTGCGGATCACTCTATGGCAGGGAATAACAAACGCAATAGGGTTTTTCGCCACCGCACTCGCGACTGCACGTGTCGCATTACTAGAACTCACCTGTTCAGCCAAAAATTGGTAAGAACACAAACTGCCAAAAGGCAGCTTAAGTAGGGCTTGCCACACTTGTAACTGAAAGTTTGTTCCCTTTAGCCATAACGACAAGGGTTGTTGACTATTTCCACCGTCAAATACTTGAGATAATAGTTGCTGACTAAGCGTCTCATCTAAACAACATTGCGCCTTGGGCCAGGCTTTATTCAACTCATCTAAGGGAGCTGAATCATCTTCTGTTTCGCAGAAGCTTAACTGACAAATGCCTCTTGTTGTGCTGGCAACAAACGCCCAGCCAAAAGGGGTCAGCCCCCAACCATAATATATTTGAATACCCGCACCTAAGCTCTTTGCTTCACCAGGAGTGACTGCGGCAATATTCACAAACAAGTCGTATAAGCGCCCTGCACTAGACAAACCCAAATCGTAAGCTAACTCTAACACCGAGTTAGACTCAGCCAACTGTTGCTGCGCTCGCTGCAAGGTAAGATATTGTAAGAAACGTTTTGGAGAAACCCCCACCCAGCGACTAAACAAACGCTGCATGTGTGACTCACTAAAACCAAGTGTTGCAGATAGTTCGGCAAGTTCAGGCTGATGCTGTTGATGTTCAAGCAAGTAGGCCATAGCTTGGCTAATTTGCTGATACTCTCGGTGTGATTGCAGTGAGTATTGCTCCATCACTTATCCTCCTATAGTTTAAGCGCCACTCTACCCGAAATAGATCACTGACTCGACCCGATATTTGCTTAAGCCAGCATCGTCTTTATTTCACGTCTATATTATTGGGTTTACAGCTACTGCGGGACACTTCTCAGGCTTAAGGAACTGGCTTTAAGGTTATTGGCTCAACACCCTCTGTTCAGCCTGTTCAATCACTTGGGCTAACTCGCCAGATTTAAGCATATCTTGAATGACCTTATCGACCTTCTTAACCAGATGAAACTCTCGGCGGTGAATGTAATGATAAAGAGGAAATACAGCCAGTGGCGCAGAAGAGGTAATTTGCTCGTTTAGCTTTAACCGCTCTAGAGCAATTAATCCGTCCATTTTATTGGTGAGCGCAACGTCTGCTCTTCCACGGCTCACAAACTCTAGTAACTTATCGGTATTTCTGAGTTGCTCAACCTCACTAAAACTGGCGGTTACATCGGCAGTATGTTTAACCCCTCTTACTATCACCAATTTATATTGCGCTAAGTCTGACAAGGTAGCCACCGCCAAATCTCGCTCGGTTAAATAAAACGCGGTGGTATTTAATGAGTAATAAGGTGTAGGCACCCTAATTAATTGGCTGTTTCGTTCTCCATAACTCCATATCCTCATTACTTCACCATCCAGCAAACCATTACTAGCCTCTGATTGAGCTCGCTTGGCTGGTAAGGAATTAACGTCAATGCTCAGCCCAAGTTTCTTGTAAACAGCATCGAGCACAATAATACCCACTTTTTGTTCAAACAAATGCTCTATAGCCGCATACCTATAAGGCCCTTCGGCTAAAACAGAAGAACAAAAAAATAGGCTTAAGAGAAAAGTAAATTTGCGAATGCAGTTGCTCCCTTTATTGCTTTACTTAACGATAAAAAACCGTAGGTTCTACAATAATACTAGACTAGCCTTTGGCAACTTTCTTACAAAAAAAGCGCACTTCTGTGCGCCTTTACTATTTTACTTGGGGCTAAACCTTTAAGTCATTACATGCCCTTAATCAAAGGTATAGGTAAACACTCTAAAACCCTCGTTATCAGCTACATCATCAAACTCTTGCGTAGGTGTTACCCGCGGCAAATACTGGTTAGCAAAACCTTCTGCGGCTTCCAACTGTGATGATAGAAACTCAACACTAAGGCCAACAGGGCCAACTAAAGTGAAGTTGTGAGCATTTGGAAACTCCAAAATATCACTAGGGTCATTTAAATCGTTCGATTTAGCATTCAAGTAGTGATTAACTAAATCGCGGTTAGACTCTACTTCATCTTCATGAGCGACGGTGGCGTTAGCAACGCCCGGCATCCAACTTTGCGAAGCTCGGTAGTTGTTGGTTACCACGTACAGCTTTTTAGTTAGTTGGTTTTCTAAATTCTCACCAGCATATTGAACATTGCCAATACGGCGGCTATTGGTTTGAATTAACTCGCCATTTTCATCGTATACCAACTCACCTAATTCGTTTACTTGGTAGCGAGGGGCTTGGCTTACATCGATGTCATAAGTTAACAAGCTTTCTCCATCGGTATCAAAGCCACCGAAAAACACATCGAAGCTATAACTGCGAAATTGCTGGTGCAATAACCTGTCGCCGTCTTCTGCTACGGTTTGATATTGCTGAGCAACAATTACTTCCATCCACTCAATAAGATCTGCCACCGTCAGTTCAAGCACCGCTGGTGTATTGTTATCAAACACATATAAGTCAGCAACACTGGCTCGAGTTAGCGCATCACCGTCAATATTGGTGTAATCCTCTCTACCACCACGACCACCTTTGAAGGGAGCGGAAACCGATAGCATAGTAATGCTTGCATCTAACACGCCATCCTCTTGCCACGCCAAGCCTTGTGAATACTGCGCTTCGTTTACAATTTGCACTGATATGTCTGATTCAACGGCTGAAAAATAACTGTTTATTGGCTCGTCAATGTTACCAATTTCTTCAGCCATAAAATCTAAAGTGCCATCGTGATCTGAACTGACAAAGTAGTTAATCATTTCATCTTGCAGGTTGGGGTCATCCTTAAGTGCCCGTAAACTAGCGCTACTCGATTTAACCGACCATGTTTCCCCTCCATTGGAGCTTCTTAGGGTTAAATCAATCACACCTAAATGATTCCCCCAAAATCCCGGCATAACCGCTGGCTTACCAAATATTTTGCCGTTGGGCGCATCTACACCTTCCATCCCGTCATAAGTATTACTATCGGTTGGGAAGTTGTTATGGTCATGGCCAAACATTAAAGCATCAATGCCATCAATTTGAGCTAACTGCCAAGAAGCATTGTCCATAAACTCGCCATCACGATCGCCACCCGACAAACCAGAATGAGGAATCGCTACAATAATATCGGCGCCCTCCGCTTTCATTTTGGGAACATAATGCTCAGCAGTCATTTTAATGTCTGCCAGCATCACCTTACATTCCAAGTACCGTTTATCCCAGTTCAGAATATTAGGTGGCGTAAAACCAATAACCCCTACTTTTACCGAATGAGTAGTGCCATTGGTAGCGGTAAAGTTACGCTCTAGAATCTCATAGGGGGTAAAGTAAGGGTCAAATTGCTCAAAGAAAGCAGCGTAATTACCAGCAAAGTGCTTATCAATATCTACCGCACAGGTCTCTTCATTAATCGTCACATTGTTAGTTGTTTGCTTCCCTTCAAACTGATAAACGTTGGCATTAATATAAGGGAAGTTAGCTCCCGAGATAGCCGCAGCTAAATAATCTAAACCATAGTTAAACTCATGGTTACCAATGTTCCCAACATCGTAAGCTAAGTAATTCATCGCTTTGTACACTGGATGAATATTTCTCTCTAAGTATGAGGTACCTAAATTAGCGACATAATCTCCCATCGGACTACCTTGAATTAAGTCACCGTTATCAAACAACATGCTGTTTTGGGCTTCTTCTCGCGCTTCTTTAATCAACACCGCAGTGCGAGCCAGACCGTAGTCTTGAGGACCTAAGGCATTGTCTTTTGGAGAGGCGAAGTAGTTGTAAGGTTTCATATTTGAGTGGAGGTCGGTCGTTTCCATTAAACGAAGCTCCATCGACAATTCATTGTAAGAATTGTTGCTAGAGTTATCCCAACAAGCACTTAAACTCACAGCAATGGCCGAAGCAATCAACATCTTTTTTAGCGGAAAATGATTATCCATTTCAATCTCTAAGTTAAGGTAGTGTAAAAAACGACTACACCTTATGTAGAGCTCATTTCAGTTTTATTAATTGATAAATAAAGTATTTTTGAAATATAAGTTTTAGATTAGTGACATCACCAGCTATAGCGACTAGAAAGCCTAGTTGCGTACCCTACATAGAACCGACCACACAAAACCATCAAATCAATATCAATACGGTGATGCAAACTAGCGACTAAATCTCGCTTAATATCCGCTATGTTATTTGGAGATAAAGGCTATAATGCGGCCACTAAGCAGTATAAGGTTCGGCAAAGTGATTAAACCCAAAGCAGCCAGTTGGATAAGTTTGTATTTTTCAGGATTATTCTTTGCCTGGGGAGTATTTCTACCTTTTTGGGCCTTATGGTTAGAAAGTGAAGGCTTAGACCCTAGCCAAATTGGTTTGTTATTAGGCTTTAGTATGCTGGCTCGATTCATGGGCAATATGTTACTTATGCCACGAATAAAATCGGCTAAACACTTGCTCCCAGGGATCCGCTGGGTGAGTTTCGCCAGCATTCTAGTGGTATCAGGTTTGTGTTGGTTAGAGGGTTATTTCTGGCTAACGGTGCTCACCCTAGCGGCAAACTTTTTTATTGCCACACTCATTCCCTTAGGTGATGCCGTTGCCACCAAATGGGTTAGCCAACTACGCTTAGATTACGGTCGAGTTAGAGTATTTGGCTCTATCGCCTTTATTGTTTCATCTACGCTACTGGGTATTGGGCTCACCTATTATTCTCACTCGCTCATTTTGTATGCCACAATCGGCTCGCTAGTATTAATGTGGGGCCTTAGTTTACTCACCCCTGCTTCACCTTTGGTGGATGAAACCAGTGAAAACGAACCCGTTAACCACCGCTTATGGGCGGTACTAAAACAAAAAAACACTCTGCTGTTTATTACTGTCACCGCTTTAATCCAAGGCTCACATGCCGCTTACTACGCCTACAGCACACTGTATTGGAAAAGTATTGGATATGCAGAATCGACCATTGGTTATTTATGGTCGATTGGCGTGGTATTCGAAATGAGCATTCTTATTTTTGGCAGTAAATGGTTTAAGCATTGGAATGCCAACAAAATGTTTTTGCTTGCTGCTATAGGTGGCGTATTACGTTGGGGAATATTTGGTAGTACCGAAATACTGCCATTAATGATGTTGTCGCAAGGCATGCACGCCCTTACTTTTGCACTAACCCAATTGGCGGCTATTAAGTACATAGCCTCAGAAGCGCCAAGCTCTCAGGCTATTCCACTACAAGCGTTGTACTCAGCCATCGCCTTAAACATGGGGACTGCGCTACTCACCTTTTTGAGCAGTGCTTTATACGAACCAATGGGCTCTGGTGTATTCCTAATAATGGGTGGTTTATCCGCCTTAGCAATACCGCTGCTATTGCTAAACGCACGTTCGGTCAAAAACAATTAAGGTACGCTCAAGAATAAGCTGTAATGGCTACTCCTGAGCCTTACCCTGCTTAATAAGCTGATATAAATACCTTAGCTTGTTAATGAAGAACCCACAGAATAGGATAGACTATCTAATAGCTCTTATAGCGCAGATTATATTACCCTGACTCACTATTCTAAGCATTAGCCAATCTCGCAATATTAATAAAAAAATAAACCATTGTTAAAATTAACATCCCATATATACAAGTCGCTCAGTAAACCCATTAAATTCCGTACGCTTTAAAACACTAAAAACCGCAATAAGAATAATAAACACCCATAAATAATAACATTAACCTCGCTATTATTCCCCTTATTCGGGATGATAAAAATACGAGCGCCCAGCTAACCAATCATTACAGTCTTTACAAGGTTCAAAATCAAAGTCACCAATCCAATGTTTCGCTCTTCTTTTGGCGATTTTATTATCCCATATCTCCTTGATACTGTTATTTAATAAACTTCCTGGGCTATAAACTCCTTCGTAGTCCGCATCACACTGAGAAAATGTACCATCCCAATGTATCGACACGGTTCTAGTCAACCACGCACATGGGAATCGCTCAATTTCAGTTCTTACTTGTTCCAAATGGCTTGCTTGGACAGCATCTCCCCAGCCCAATTTTGGCCTAACTTTAACTATTGCCCCTTTAGATAGCCAAAACTTCTTAAACTCCTCTACTTCATGTTCATTTTCTTCCATCACGATGAACTGCGACACAATTTCGGTTCTTATTTTTGAGTTTTTAGATTTATATTCTAAAACCTTTGATACATTATCTACTACTTTATTAAAGTCGCCCCTTACCCGTATTTTACTGTATGAGTTTTCAGATGTTCCATCAATACTTACGATGATGTAATCTACTCCAGAATTTAGGATATTCTGGCCAAATTCCGAATCTAAATAAACTGCATTGGTATTCAGATTGACTTGAACGTTCTTACTCTTAGCATACTTAATCATATCGATCAGTTTATTACCTAAGAGCAGGGGCTCCCCCATTATCGCTAACCAAACCCTTGTTTTCGGGCTAACTTCTGATATCTCATCAATAATTTTTTTAAAGATAGAAAATTCCATATTCCCTTTAGATCTTGTTAAGTCAGGGTATGGGCACATAATACATCTTAAGTTACAATAATTTGTTACCTCTACAATAACATCTACTGGAAAGTCATGTTCTTTCAATGTTTTCTTAACATCTTCTATATTGGGCTCTATCATAGATTCCTTCTATTTAAATTAACTTAAGAATAGTAAAATACTTTTTAAAACACTAGAGTAAATAGCTAGAATAAATTTTACTGGAATACCAATTCTACACACAACAAATCTAAATAATTATCAACTCTATCTATTCATTAGCTATCTCAACAAGGTTACTATTTTAAACTTTATATTTTTCTATAATCTGTGCCAAGATCAAAAATGTTCCATATTATTAAAATAATTTACACAATAATCCTCAATGTCAACTAGTACATCCAACATCATCTATAATAGATAGCCTCTTCAGGGAGTTAAAGATTTCCTTAAAAAATAATTTAAACACTTCACTTTTGAGTGTAAGAGTTTCACCTTCTAATACTCCTTTAGGAAAATATGTACAATTTAACCATTTAAATCATCAGAGAAAAGAGAGGGAGAGTTAGTGAGGTAATGGCAGTTCAGTGAGCAGCAGCTTGAACAAAGCGCTGACTCCTAGATACACGCCTATAAAAAATCCGAGAGCCACTAAGCACACTCGGATTTTGTTATCTTTAAATCAATGTTAGCGCGATAATGTAAACGTAATTGCTCGATAAACCAGCTTATTGGCTAGCGTCTCTCGCTTAAGTTTCTACATTTTCGCTAACAAGCATCAAGGAGATTAAAAACTCCCGGTTGTTGATGCACCCGTTCCAGTATTAACTGAGTTATTACCACCCGATTGCCACTGAATCACATTGCTAGGATCGCTTTCGTTACGAATAATACACTTCCATTCAATGTCTGTTGATTTAGGAAGCTTAATAGTGGCTGTCCAAGTTGGGTAACTCGTAGGGCTTAGCTGCACTGCATTGGCTGCTTGCCAGTTACCTAATGCGCTATTATTACCTACCGCATAAACGCTATCACCCATGTTGGTATTACCATTGTTACAGGTAAAGCTCACATTAACGTCACCTGTTGGGTCAATAATCACACCCGTTTCTGCTAACCACATTCTTGCTGAGCCAGCAGGTACATTAACGGTATAATTGCTGCTGCTTGCTTGGAAGCTTGAGCCGGTGAATACGTCAACATAGTTTTTAGAGTGATTTAAGTTACTCGCATTAACGCTAATGTCTTTATCATAGCCACACTTGTTAATACCTAGTAGGCCAGCCTGGCCACGACGTAAAACAATTGCACACTGGTCGGTATACAATACCTCTTCATCGGCCCCTTGAACGCCATTGTGGAACTTCACCATAGCTTTCAAGTTATCTTGTTTGTAGTCATCAACCCAGCGACCACCGTCAACACCAGTTGCATCACTAAATACCATTGGCACACCTTCCTGACGCCCAAGAATATAAGCGTAAGCAAGATGTTCATTGCCTTCACTCATAATTTGATAGCGGAAACCGTCATTACTTGGAATATCGTGGGTGATGGTGAAAGTTAAGGCGCGGATGCCGTCAATCGCTCCACCCCAAGATTTAGGATTGGCTAATGCCTCTAAGCTACCATTTACGTCAAATGCATCACGTAGTGTTTTTAGTAGTGGGAAGTCATAAGCACTGTGTGAAGTTTCACGTAAATAAGGTTCTAAGAAAGTATCGTAATCAGCATTACCCGCACCAGCACCAGTAATAATCTCACCGAACAAGTACATATCTTGTTTAATAGTATCGTTAAACACTTGGTTAATGTGCCAAGTCGTCATGTGCTTGGCGGCATCAATACGGAAGCCACTTACGCCCATGTTTTTAATGGCTTGAACATAGTTGCGTTGTTGCTCACGCACGTAGTTACTTGGATCTAAATCGGGTAAGCCTGGGTCACCATTACCACCACAAATACGGCCGTTCATTGATTCCCAAACATTGGTCCAATTAGTGATACAGAAACCATCGTGAAAATCGCCGGGGGTAAATAAGTTATTGCTTAGATCACCGAACAATTTTTGTCGATTCCAGTACTCACTGTTATTTGAATACTCGCTGAGCGTTTCTGAGCCAGGGAAGTAGGTAGAATTACCGCGCTCATTGGCCATTTGATTAATCACAATATCTGCATAGGTGTTAACCCCATGAGCATTCAATGCGTTAATCATGTTTTGAAAATCTTCTTTATTACCACGGTTGTTGTCAATCACGCGATAATCTTGTGGTTGATAACGGGCCCACCACTGTGAGTTACTGCTATCAGATTTTAATGGTGGCGCCACCAATACATTGGTATAGCCAATCTCTGCGATTTCTGCTGCTCTAGCGGCAACGTCTGAATATCGCCAATCAAATGCATGTAAAATTACATCTGCACTAGCCAGTTGTGAGAACACAGCCAGTGAGGTGCCAAGTAGGCACGTATTAATTGCATTCGCTTTGGTTTTACATTTCATTATTAGTATATCCTTTCCCTTGATTACTATATTGAATGAACACAAAGACCGATTAGTAGAATGCGCGTTTAGTTTAAATGTACCTTTCAGAACAATAGGAGCATCAATACCTAGCTCAGGTGAAGTTTGGTGTTTACTATTTATAAAATCACGTCAGTCACTCACATGAACACCAATAAAACCATACTGTCGGTATTGTGGAGATCCCCACCATTCCTGCGCAAATCATCAGTCCTTGAGGTCAATCTAGCGTATGTTACAAATGTTGTTGAACGCCTTGCTGAAACCGATAAAAATCAACAAAACATCAACACGAGGTAATTTACTAACTCATGGATTGGTGTCAATGGAGGGAAAAAAGGATGTTCTAAAGTGTGAGCCAACAGTGTGATAAGGCTTATCTCTGGCTTACATTTGTGACACTGGACAAACCAGAGTAACGTTTAGTTTGAGTAAACAACACGCCTCCTTAAAAGCACCTAACCCTAAAAAACGCCCTTTGTTAGTATTATATTCCGCAATCACCATACAAATGGGATCGACGCAGTGTGCGCATTTAAGCGACATAAACTGCGTACTTCTGCCAAACTAGAGCTTATGTCGTTCAGGTATTCCAGCATTGAGATGGGATGAAATACCACTAGAGTCTGAGCGCTAGAGCCTGCAATAAAACAGGCCTCTGCGGGTCATTAACAACAAGATTGTCTAGGTTTTTCCTCACCAGCAGCCTTTAGGTTGCACTGGTTTGGCTTAACTCCCTCAAGCGCGTTCTTGAGTAATCCAAAAGACTCCATGATGTTTTCACGAGAAGTCGCAATGTTCATTCGCATAAAGTTAACACCTTCAGCACCAAACCAACTTCCTGGGGTCAAACCCATTTTGGCCTTTTTAAACACTAAGGTTTTCAATTGTTCTTCCGGTAAACCAAGGCCTGAAAAATCAAACCAAATTTGGTAGGTCCC
The DNA here is from genome assembly GCF_030548085.1 of Agarivorans sp. 2_MG-2023. Classification (NCBI taxonomy): domain Bacteria; kingdom Pseudomonadati; phylum Pseudomonadota; class Gammaproteobacteria; order Alteromonadales; family Alteromonadaceae; genus Agarivorans; species Agarivorans sp. 2_MG-2023. The sequence goes on along the minus strand of NZ_JAUORQ010000013.1, from coordinate 8,852 downwards.
CTCAGGCTGGTACATTTTTATCTGGGGAATATATTGTTCAATAAAATCACTGATCCAACTAACACTTTGCTCTAAATAAACCAGCATTTCATCTAACCATGTTTCGCCTTTTTCAAAGGCTGCAACAGTGGCAAACGCACTAAAGGCATTACCATGATCAAGATACAATGCCGCTACTTGTTGCTTAACATTAGCCAGCAGCGTTGAGTTATTGCTATAGATATACCCGTTAGCAATGCTATGCATACCAAAGGTTTTAGCAGGCGAGCCTATCAAAGCAATAACGTTGGCATAATCAAAGCTCGTTAAGCTGGTAAACCCTTGGCCAGAATAAATAATGTCTGAATGGATTTCGTCACTAATTAGCAGAACATTATGGCGCTGCGAAATCTCAACTAACTGGGCTAATTCAGCTTTGTTCCACACTCTGCCAGTTGGATTATGTGGATTACAGAAGATGACAGCTTTAACATTGTGTTGCTCAATTTGGCGCTCATAATCCTCAAAGTCTATTTGATAGCGAGAACCATCGCTTACTAATTCACTTTTCACGACCTTGCGATTTGCCTTATCAATTAAGTTAGCAAACTGATGATAAGCCGGAGTGTGGATCAATACTCCATCACCCTCTTGCGTAAACTGACGCAGCAATAGAGCGATACCCGACAACACTCCGGGCACTTGTGTAAAATTAGCTTCATTCAGGGGTAAATTATGACGTTTTTGATACCAAGCCGACAATGCGCGAAATACTGCGCTTTCGTTAAATTCATAAGAATAAACGCCACGTTCCACTATGCGCTGTAGCTCTTGGCTAATCGGTTTTGCTACCTGAAAATCCATGTCAGCAACCCAATAAGGAAAAACATCGCTAGTACCGTAAAAATTATTGAGCATCTCGGCTTTGTTTTTAATAAAGCTGTTTTCACCATAGTTTGATGAATCGTTAAATACAGACATGTGTTTCTCCGTTTAGTGGCGTTAATACGGTGTGTGACCAACCATTATTTCGAATATTCCAGAAATATAGATTTACAAGACTAGAATGTCAAAATATATTTCCAATTAATTCGAAATAAATACCCCCAAGTATCTGCAGACAACCAACAGCGCAACGCTTTAGCCCACAACACAAAGCCATTGACTCAAAACAACATGAACAAAGTTTAATCTAATCATTTGTTAATATTTGATACATTTACCCCCTAGGCATTGTTGAGCAAGGCCAGTGCCGTTTGTTGCTAACTTGATTCTTGCTCACTTCGCCCCGATATTGACTATTAATCACTCTAATAAAGGTTGTTGCTGCATTCATGAATCTTTCTCGACTATCGAGCATCAAAACTAAAGCCGATGACTTAGCCAAACTCACCATGGATAAACAGTTGCGCCTAGCGGTAACAGGTTTAAGTGGCGCAGGCAAAACGGCATTCATCACCTCTTTAGTTAACCAGCTATTATTGGGAGCCGAAAACCACCAATTGCCGCTCTGGCAACTAGCCCGTGATCACCGTTTTTTGGGGTCGAAACGTACTCCACAACCTCACTTACATTTAGCCAGTTTTGATTATCAAGGCGGAATGGATGCGCTACAAAGCCAGCCTCCTCGTTGGCCCTCGCCAACTCATGGGGTAAGTGAAATTAGATTAAAACTGCGCTACAAGCCGCAATCGTTGGTATGGAGAAAACTCAACCACACCGCCACGCTTAATCTTGATATTGTCGATTATCCTGGTGAATGGTTATTAGATTTACCGCTGTTAAATATGAATTACGCCCAGTGGTGTGAGCATATTGCTTTAAGCCTCAAAGATTCACGCAAAGCTCAATTAGCCGAGCAATGGCAAGCAATGGCTCAAGCCTTAGCGCTTAACGATAATGCCGATGAAAGCCAACTCGCAGACATAGCCCAGCACTACACAGATTATTTGCATCAATGCAAAGCCGAGCTAGGCATGCATCATATTCAACCTGGCCGCTTTGTATTGCCCGGAGAATTAGCCGGTGCGCCCGTACTCGCCTTTTTCCCCATTTCACCAGAACTTACTAAGGCAAAAGTAACCAATAAAAACAGCAATTTGGCCTTGTTGGTTAAGCGGTTCGAATACTACAAAGAACATGTTGTGAAACAGTTTTATCAACAGCATTTTGTAAAGTTTGACCGCCAAATCGTATTGGTAGATTGCCTTAGCCCACTAAACAGCGGTCTCGATAGTTTTGGCGATATGCAGCTAGCAGTAAACCAAATTCTACATAGCTTTAACTACGGTCAATCAGGGGTGTTGAGGCGCTTATTTTCCCCAAAAATAGATAAACTGTTGTTTGCCGCTACCAAAGCGGATCACGTAACCCCCGAGCAGCATCAACGCTTGGTAAACCTACTCGGCGAAGTGGTTGCCGAAGGAAAACGCCACGTAAAATTTGAAGGCATTAATACCGAGATTATGGCGCTGGCGTCTATCAAAGCCACCCAAACAGGCAAAGCCCAACTCAATGGCCACACCATTAACGCAATTAAGGGCATTTTACAAAATGATGTCGATAGCCAGCAGTTAACCACTTTGTTTCCCGGAGAAGTGCCGGCCAGTTTGCCCAAACACACATTTTGGCAGCAACAAGGGTTTGAATTTAGCCCATTCCAGCCGCCGCAAGCTAGCCCTTATCAAGCGTTACCCCATATTCGCATCGACCAAGCCATTGAGTTTTTGCTAGGAGATAAATTTAAATGAATCCGCCGATTAAACAACGCCAAGTGCTTAACGCAGAACAAGATGCAAACACTCCCCTCAATCAGGAAGAAGCGCCCCTAGCCAGCAAACAAGTCATCGACGATACAGATTGGCAACAAGATCCCGAGATTGCCGACCTAGAGCCCTTAGATATAGAGCTCACGCCACAAAAAACCAGCCCTTGGTTAAAATATGGGTTTGGCGCAGCCGTCGTTATTGCAATAGGTGAACTCGCCTTAAGCCTTGCTGAACTATGGCAAAGCTCGCCCACTCGCGCCGCCATTTATAGCGTAGTATTAGCCAGTATTGTGGGCGGATTACTGACCATTGCAGTGAGAGAGTTGGCTAAATTACGCCGTTTAAAAAAGTTCCAAAAAGAGCATCAACTTGGCGAACATTACCTAGAACAAGCAACTAGCGACAGCAGCAAAGCCAGAACCTATTGTGAAAACCTCGCTAAGCTACAAGGCTTAAGTGATAGCCAAGAATACCTAACCTGGAAAAACTGGCTAAACGACAGCCATAGCAGTAGTGAAATAGTCAGCTTGTACAGCGACACCGTGCTAACACCTTTAGATAACCGTGCTAAACAAGCCATAAGTAAATGGTCTGGCGAAGCCGCAGTGCTAGTGGCAATAAGCCCCTTAGCCTTGGTAGACATGCTTATCATTTTTTGGCGTAACATAAAAATGATTGAGTCAGTGGCTCAAATATACGGCATTGAGCTGGGCTACTTAAGCCGGATCCGCTTAATTAAATCGGTGTTTGCCAATATGATTTATGCCGCCGCAAGCGAGGTGATCACCGATGTGGGCAGTGACCTGTTAGGTGCCGAGCTTACTGCAAAGCTCTCGGGTAAAGCCGCACAAGGTATTGGCGCAGGTTTACTTACTGCACGCCTAGGCTTCAAAACCATGGAACAATGCAGGCCAGTACCATGGACTTTAAATAACAAACCTAAAACCAAGCAACTCAAGAGCATTTTGATTGAAAGAGTAAAACAAAAACTGAGTGCTTGAAGCTAACATATAAAAACTTATCGGTGAGGGAGCTTTTTAGCTTCCTCTAAGAACAACTTAATCACCGGATTGGCGTAATAATTGGTACGTCGAATCGCTTCTACAAACCACTCACTATGTTGATTACTCTCAATTTTAAATGTTTTTAGTAAACCCTGATCTATAAAGGGTTCAGCGATAAACCTCGGTACCCTTGCCCAACCTAAACCATTGATAACCATTTTGATGATTTCATTAACGTTATTTGCGTAGAAAATATGATTACTAATTAAGTGTTGTTTGCTCACTTGGCCATCTCGAATAAATTCAAAACCTATTTGAGTAATGTTCCTCACCTCTTGGTCGGGCAACAATGCATCACTAGTTTGGTAATCACTAGCAAGAATATTCACCACTTCAAAATTGAACAAACGTGTTTGGGTAATATCTTTATGAAACATAAAGTTAGACGTCAGCACGCCGACTTCAGCCTCGCCATTTCTCACCCATTCCAATACTTGAAACGGGTCACCATTTTTAACATTGAATTCTAGAGCAGGAAAGGTATCAGAAACCGTTTTATAGCAGCGAGCCAAATCAATACTACTAATGGTCGTATCTACTGCCAAACGGAAAACATCAGGCTCCTTAGCCTGTAATGATTCAGCCTTTGTTTGAAAATGCTTGGTTTCATTTAGCACTGCATCCGCATACGCCAACAAAGTATTACCCTCTGTCGTCAATGTAAGTTTTCTCACTTGCCGGTCGAACAAGTTCAAACCTAGGTCTATTTCCAGGTTAGATACCTGCTCACCAACAGTTGTCGAGTGTTTCTGCAAATCTTCCGCTGCTTGTTTAAAACTTCCCGATCTTGCTGTGGCAACAAAAGCCGCTAATTGCTCTAGAGACAAACTCATAGGCTCTCCTTTTCGCTTAAACGCTCATAACAGGGTAATCCCCTTCTCATAAAAGTGTTGCATTTTTTTTAGATAAATAGAATAGCCCCTGTAAACAAAAACGGGCAGTGATAAACAATTAAATTCACCAAACGCGCTTTGTTAATTGACTTTTAAAACATTAAACAAAACTTGATAAATGACTATCAATCAATCCGCCAAGGAGGCCTTATAACTAAGAGAGAAAACCATGAAAAAAACTTTAACTGCTCTAGCACTTTCAAGTACTTTATTGTCAACAGCATCTTTCGCTACTGAAAGCGAAGAAATGTTCTTACCTTCAATAATTGAAGACTCAATTGGGTCTGCATCTTCGCAGGTTATCGCTGGCATTGCAGACAAGTCAGTTAGAGACAATCTGCGAGAGTACATGGACGGCAGTCCAGACACACGACCTAAGCAACACGCCATAGCGGCAGAGTATGTAAAAGGCATCGCCGATGGCACCATCAACGCTAGCGATATAGAAACAGCCAGCGGTTTCTACGCCAAATTCAAAAATGGCCAAGCCCAGGATTTACATTCATCGCTCGTCGCCGACGGCTAACTCACCTTGTAGAAAATGACCCCAATGTAGATAACAACACAGTAATTGGACAAGATGAACAGGGTAAGGACATCACGGTAAAAGATGCGATTAACAGTGCAAATGCTAACCGAGTAGACACTGCGAAAGGGATCGATGCCAACGCCAAGATAATCCAAGGTGAAGTTGATCGTAGGAATGACCAAGCAGATAACAACCAACAGCGCTCAATAGAAAACGGCAACGGTATCAACAAAAACAAAGATGCTATTGATGCCGAGAAAGACCGCAACAACCAGCAAGACAAGCAAATTGGTAAAATTGAAGACAAGCAAAAAAGCATTGGCGAAAACGTTGATAAAAACAGCAGCGAAATAAACAAAAACAAAGATGCTATTAACGCTGAGAAAGACCGCAATAACCAGCAAGACAAGCAAATTGGCAAAATTGAAGACAAGCAAAAAAGCATCGGCGAAAACGTTGATAAAAACACTAAAGACATTTCAGATAATAAAAAACTGGGTGAAAACAACAAAAGTCGCTTAGATGAGATAAGCAAAGGTGCTGGCGACGAAATCGGTAACAACCGAAACTCAATTCATACCGAAGTTGAGAAGCAACGTAAGTGGAACGCTGAAGCAGAGAAAGAGCAGTCTAACTGGAATCGCAGTGCAGAAAGCGCTGCGGGAAAAATGACCACCGACATCAGCAAAAATGCCTCATCGATTAACGCCAATAGAAACTCTATTGAAGATAACCGCTTAAGCATTGAAAACTTACAAGCTAAAACTCAGCAAGATATAAATCGCTTAGACAATAAAATTGATGTGATGGAAGGCCGTTTATCGAATGGTGTGGCAATGAGTAGCGCCATGAGTCAAATGCAGTTTAATGGTGGTGCTGGCGTAGGTGTAGGTGTTGCGTCGTTTAATGGTTCAAACGCGATCGCACTAGGCGCGGGCTACAGTTTTGGCAGTGAAGATCAATGGATGTTACGAGGTTCATTAAGCCACTCTCAAACCAGTAAAGGTGGCAACCAATCAGATACCATGGCTGGCGCAGGTGTGACTTACAGCTTCCGCTAAACCACTAAGTGAGCAGCTAATCCAGGCTGCTCACTCTTATTCTTTTTGAGATAAACCGAGAAAGAGCAGAGGCAATCATCTCATCTATAAGACCTTTTTGTTAACTCCGCGTTAAAAAACACCCGCTAATTTACCTCAATGACTTCAATCAGCCGTTTAGTCGAAACTAATTCTTGCAAGCCTAAAAATAAACCCATACCATTAAAAACAAAAAAATCAATAAGCTTTCTTTTTAATAGCACAAAGTAAATTTGTATCACTATTAGCGTCAATAATATTGGGGCTGAACTATTAAAAGGAGTTTTCGAATGTCGGTTTTACCGAAGGTAATCCCTGCGATTATCAGTACTTGTTTCACTATGTGTAGCTTCTCGTTATACGCCGTCGACGCAAATCATAACTACGCCGAAGCACTACAAAAATCCGTATACTTTTACGATACCCAACGCTCTGGCCCCCTTCCTCGCCAAGATAACAACTTTCTTGCTAACCCCCTCCATAATGGCTTTTTACCCAACCGAGTAGAATGGCGCGGCGATTCTTATTTAGATGATGGCCAATACAACCAATTCAAACAGCAAATATCGCTCGATTTAACCGGTGGTTGGAGTGATGCTGGCGACCACGTTAAGTTTGGTTTACCGATGGCATTTTCTGCCAGTGTTTTTGGTTGGGGTATTTTGGAGTTTTGGGATGCTTATGAACAATCAGGCCAGCTCCCTTATGCACTCGATAACATGCGCTGGGTAAGTGATTACTTTCTTAAAGCGCACGTAGCAGAGAACGAATTTTACGCCCAAGTGGGTGATGGCCAAATAGATCACTCTTTGTGGGCTCCACCAGAGGTTCAAGGGCCAGAGTTAAAACGCCTTCATGGCAAAGAAAGCTACCGCCCTGCATTAAAACTTACCTTAGAAAAACCGGGCGCCGATTTGGTGGGGCAAACTGCTGCAGCACTCACTATTGCCTCAATCATTTTTAAGAAAAACAGCATCAACAACCCCAAAGATGCTGAATATGCTGCCGAGCTACTTAAACATGCAGAGCAACTATTTAGCTTCGCCTATGCCACTAAAGACTTCGATCACAATGGCAACGGTAACCCAGGCACTTACACCAAATCATTGGTAGACGACCTAGGGAACAACTACGCAGAAAGCTACTATAACTCAACGTCTGGGGCTAAAGATGAGATCCCGTGGGCGGCAGGTTGGTTATATTTGGCGACCCAAAAAGTCGACTATTTACATAAGGCAGAAGCCGGCTATACCGCGATTGCCGACAACACCGGTCACTTTGCTTGGTACCCAGCTTGGGACGACATTCGTAACGCGGTTTATTATTTAATGCAAACCGTTGCGACTCAAGATAGCTATCTTGAAGACTCAAGCCTTAGCGCTAGCGACCGCGTTAACGGCTTTTATGACTACCAGCTGCATAGCACTAACTACCTAGAGCAAATGCTAAATAACAAACGTTATACTCCCGGTGGCATGGTCTATCTGGATGGTTTTGCTTCTGCGCGCGCATCGGCAATGGCCGCTATGCTTGCATTGGTTCATAGAAACCATTTAGACAAGACTCAGCAACAACTTGGTTTTCAGCAACAACTCGCCGACTTCGCCACCAATCAAATCAACTACATTTTGGGTGATAACCCATACAAAATTAGCTACATGGTGGGTTACGGCGACAACTGGCAAACCGCAGCACACCACCGCTCATCGCATGGCAGCAGCACCAATGATATTAACAACCCCACTATTCCCAAACACATTTTGTATGGTGCATTAGCGGGTGGGCCTGATGATAACGACAACTTCTCAAGTGATCGCGCTGACTTCCCAATGACAGAAGTAGCCACCGATATGAATGCAGGGTTTACCGGCGCTTTAGCCGGTATGGTAGATCTATATGGTGGCCAAGGTTTAGTTGATTTCCCTACCCCTGAAGCGCGTGGCAACAGCGGAGCGAGAATAGATGCAAAAATTGCTTACCCTAGTGGTAACGGCAATACCTCTGGCGCTTTAATCAACCTGCGCCTAACTAATGAAACGGCCTACCCTCCTCAAGAATTAAGCGATATCCGTTTTCGCTATTACTTTGATATGAGCGATGAAATAGCCAAAGGTTTTAGTGCCGAGCAATTAGTGGTATCGGCTTACTATGACTCGAACCAACTGAACAAAAGCTTCCCACTACATGCTTGGGGAAGTGAAAATGGCTTGTATTATATTGAGGGCTTAGGAGGCGTAATTTCTCCGGTAGGCGACAGTCAAAAAAGCGCTCAATTAGAGTTATACATGGGTGATTACGTTCAAAGCGGTTGGGATTTTACTAACGATCCGTCAAGCCAAGGCTTAAACGCAGAAAGCTTTAGCCCTGCTGAATACATTGTACTTTACGATGCTGAAGGCAAGATAATTTGGGGAAGTGAGCCCGCAGGTCCAATAGCTCCAGTTGACCCAGTTGACCCAGTTGACCCAGTTGACCCAGGTGCGCCCGTGGCGCCAGTTGACCCAGGGGCACAAGGGGATCGCGGTTAGGGAGCGGAAGGT